>CAMDDA010000083.1 GCA_945890755.1 Candidatus Kuenenia stuttgartensis | reverse complement strand
CCCGCGACGATGCTCTCGAGCAGTGCGGCGGCTTCGGCGTTGAGCTTCTCGGCCTGCTCCACGTGCACGAGCGCGGCCGTCGTCTCGCCGGCGTCGAGCAGTTGCGCGGCGAGGTCGCAGGCGTGCCGCGCTGCGACGATCCGGTCGTCCGGATTCGCCCCCTGCTCGGTGAGCAGCCAGCCCTCGGCCCGCAGGCGGCGAGCGTCCGCCTCGACAACCCCCGCCTGCTCGACGGCCCGCATGCGGCGGTCGTCGGCGGCTTCGATCTGTTCGACATGGCTGCTCGTGCTGGCGAGGGTGGCAGCGGCGGCTTCGAGGCGGCCCCGGGCGGCCACCGGATCGCGTTCGAGTTCGGCGACACACTGAGCGTGCACCCGCGCGACTTCTGCGAGCGCCGGCTGAAAGACGGCGTTCGACCGGCCGCGACCGGCCAGGCCCGAGAGCCGCTTCTGCGCCTCGCCCGCGGCGGTGTCGAGCGTGGCGGCGAGTTCACGGGCTTTCTCGTGGGCCTGTTCGAGCAGGTCGAGCGGTCCGCGGCATTCGCCAGCGACGGCATCGAGCGGTGGACGGGCCTCGGCCGATTCGAGCAGCCGGATCGCTTCGTCGGCCGCCTGCGTGCCGAGCAAGCGTTCCGAATCGACCTTCTGCTGGGCCTTCTCCCAGACATCCATCAGGCCCAGCCAACGCTCGCGATAGCGGCGGATCGCGGCCTGCACGTTGTCGTAGGCGGCCCGGGTCTGGCCCTCCATCGGCGTCTGGAAATCGGGGTCGGCATGGGGCAGCATTCGATGCCGCTCTTGCTCGGCGTCGAGCAGATCGGAGAGGGCCACCACTTCGCTCTTGAACGACGCCAGCTTCTCCCGCGCCTGCCGCAGCTTGCGGCCGTGGCGGGCCCACTGCACCACCAGCGCTCCGAGCAACCCCACGCCGGCCATGCTCGCCAAGCCGAGCGGGAGGGTGCGGGTGCGAAACACCCGTGCCGCCTCCGCGCGGGCCTGCTGTTCGTCGGCCCGCGTCGCCACCCAGGTCTCGGTGGCGGCGACGAGATCGGCGAGCCCCTGATCGTAGAGCCCGTCCTTCGCGCGGGGCACGAACACCTTTTGGATCAGCTCCCGTTCCAGCGTTTCGCGATCGAGCCCGCTGCCCACTTCCAGCGCCCACGGCATGTCCATCGCCAACCGGCGATCGCCCACGGCCAGCACGATCGTCACATCGGCCGCGGGATCGAAGCCGCTCTCGTCGTCGCGTCGCCATTCGGTCACGATCCGGTCGAGCAGGCCACGGGCATCCCCCGCCGCGCCCGCTGTATCGACGACCACGACGCGGTAGTCACGACCGCTCTGCCCCTTGGCCCGTTCGACCGCCTCGCGGACGGCCGTGAACGGCTCCTCGACGCCCGACACGAACACCTTCCCGGCTGCCGCCACGCTGGGTACGGGCTCGTCGGCCCGCGCAGCAGACGCATGCACTACCACGGCTGCCACGACGATCCACGCAAACGATGACTTCATGATGTCTCCAGATCTGAACGCCTTGTCGATTCCGGCAGTGTAAATCCGATTCGGGTGTACACCCTAGTCCCCACACTCCCCCGTGGTCCGCACACTCCGTGTGCGGTTGGAGGTCGGGCGGTCGGGCGGCCGGGCTATTCGGTCGGAGGTGGGCGGACCCGCAGTGTGGTAGCTCGGAGCTGTGGTATGTGGGCCGTGGGCCACATGCGGAGCACGTGGACTACGGGGTCGGCTCAATCGGTGAGTACGAGGCATGGTGTTCCGGTGCGGGCCGCGGCAACGCGGGCGGCTGCCTGGGTGGCCGTGCCACCGGCGGCGACGATCGCGCGGGCGCCGAGATGGCGGGCCTCGGCCGCGATCGCGTCGGCCTCGAATTCGTCAGCTGGCCCGTCGCTGAGTCGCACGCGGTGTTGCCAGCCGAGCGCCGCGAATGACCGTGCCCAGTCGGGAGCGTGACGCGCAATGGCGGTGTTGTCGGCCACGATGAGCACCGGCGGCTGGTGACCGGCGGCCTGAAGACCCTCGGCGACCACTCCTGCCGGTGTCGTGATCACGTCCTCCATGTCGGCCATTCAATACGGATCGTAGAGGTCGCGGGATCGGGGGGGCGGCTGGAGCGGAGGTCGCGGCAACAGACCGCCACGTGGTCGCTGGGCCGCGTTTGCACCGGAAGCCGTCGGCCCCGAGCTGCGCAGCGTACCGGCGGGCTGCCGGGCGCTGGCTGCGGCATTGAGCGGCCGCGGCCCGGGTGACGGCTGCGCGGTGGCCAGCGGCCGACCGGCATTGAGGCTGGGGGCTGGGGCCGCGCCGTAGCCCGGCCGTGCCGCCTGGGCGCCGGCCCGCACGCCGCCCGTGGCCGGGAGAGGCCGCTGCGTCGGAAAGAGTGCTGCGCCGCTCTTGGCCGACTGGGTGCCCGACGTCGTGGTTCGGGGTGCCGGCTTCGGCTTGGCCTGTTGCGTCGCCGCGTCGAGCTCGGCGGCGAGATCAGAGCCAGGCTTCTCGTCCTCGACCGGCTCTTCCTCGGGCTCCGGTTCACCCCGCGGCCGACCCGTCACGGGATCGAACCCGGTGTTGAGCCGCATGGTGGCCCGCTCGAGCCGCATCCGCGAGGCGGCCACTTCGGCCTCACCGACATCGATCTTGCCATCCGAGTTGACGTCCCATTCCCGAATCAGCTCGTCCCGGGTCTTCCGCGGCAGGATGGGCACGGAAGTCGATCGAGCCGCCGAGCTGCCGGCGGGCCGTGCGGCATCCGCGGCCACGCTCGTACTCGCGCCGATGGCCGCCGCGAGGGCCGCGGCAACGGCCGCCAGCATGCGGTGACGCGAAAGCAGGCTGGCACACAGGAGCATGGGAGTCACGGCGCGGGGGCTGGAGCGACGGACTGAGCTCCGCTGTGAGAGTATATGTCGGGGGCGGAGGCGAGGGCGTCGGCCATGCGGGAGCCCGCAACGCGGGCGTCGCCGCCGGCCCGCTCGAGTTCGCGAGCGGCGACGTGGCAGTGCACGAGATGGCCGTCGACCCGCGTCGCAGGCGGATCGACCTCGCGGCAGACCCGTTCGGCCAGCGGACACCGCGGATGAAACCGGCAGCCGGCCGGCGGATTGGCCGGGCTGGGTACGTCGCCGGGAAGCAGGATTCGCCTCCGCCTGCGGCGCGGATCGACCGCCGGCACCGCGGAGAAGAGGGCGAGGGTGTAGGGATGCAAGGGCGCTGCACAGAGCCGGGCCGCGGGAGCCTGCTCGACGATCCGGCCGAGGTACATCACGGCCACGTCGTCGGCCACGTGTTCCACCGCCGAGAGATCGTGCGAGATGAAGAGGTAGGTGAGGCCGAGCCTGTCACGAAGGTCCACGAGCAGGTTGAGCACCTGCGCCTGGATGGAGACGTCGAGCGCCGAGATCGGCTCGTCGAGCACGAGAAACTCGGGCTCGAGCACGAGCGCCCGGGCGATCGCGATCCGCTGCCGCTGGCCGCCGGAGAACTCGTGCGGATACTTGTCGAGTGCGGCGGCCGCCATGCCCGTGTGCTCGAGCGCCTGGTGCATGCGGTCGCGCCGCGCGGCCGCATCGCCGAGCCGGTGGATCACGAGCCCTTCCTCGAGGATCGCCCGCACCGTCATTCGCGGATTGAGCGAGCCGTAGGGATCCTGAAACACGATCTGCATCCGGCGGCGGAGCCCGCGGAGGGCCGCACCGTTGGTCTGCCGCACGTCATGGCCGGCGAACACGACGCGGCCGCCGGTCGGCTCGACGAGCCGGAGGATACTGCGACCCACGGTCGTCTTGCCGCAGCCGCTCTCGCCGACGATGCCGAGCGTGCGGCCCTTGGACACCGTGAAGCTCACGCCATCGACGGCCCGCACCGCGCCCACGGCCCGGCGCATGAGGCCGCGCCGGATCGGGAAGTGTGTCTCGAGATGCTCGACGACGAGGATCGGCTGCTCGCTCATGCTCGCGGCTCCGCGGCCAGTCCCGATTCACCTGGATAGTGGCAGGCGACGAAGTGCCCCGGCTCGACCTCGCGCAAGGCCGGCACGACGGCGGCGCAGTCGTGCGGCGCCGCGGCATCGCCGCTGCGGGCCGCGGCACACCGCGGATGAAACCGGCAGCCCGGTGGAAACTGCTGGGGCGGCGGCACCATGCCGGGAATCGTGCGGAGCGGCCGGCGACGGCCGGCGGGGTCGGGCCGCGCGTCGGGATCGGGCCGCGCCGCCAGCAGTCCGATCGTGTAGGGATGCAACGGCCGGGCGAAGAGCGTGGCGGCTGGTGCCCGCTCGACGATCCGCCCGGCATACATCACGGCCACCTCGTCGCAGGTCTCGGCCACCACGCCGAGGTCGTGGGTGATGAGCAGGATCGCGGTGCCCAGCCGTCGCCGGAGATCGGCGAGCAGGTCGAGGATCTGGGCCTGGATCGTCACGTCGAGCGCGGTGGTGGGCTCGTCGGCGATCACGAGGTCGGGCTCGCAGGCGAGCGCCATCGCGATCATCACCCGCTGCCGCATGCCGCCGGAGAGCTGGTGCGGATATTCGTCGAGCCGCCGCTCCGGATCGGCCAGCCGCACGAGCCTGAGCATCTCGAGTGCCCGGGCCCGCGCGGCTTCCCGAGATGCGCCGCGATGCAGCCGCACCGCTTCGGCCACCTGGTCGCCGATCGTGAACACGGGATTGAGGCTCGTCATCGGCTCCTGGAAGATCATGCCAACCCGTCCGCCGCGAACCTTCCGTAAGGCCGGCTCCGGGAGCTGCACGAGGTCGTCGGCGCCGCCGTCGTGGGCGAGCAGGATCTGCCCCGACTCGATCACGCCGGGCGCCGCCACGAGCCGGAGGATCGACATCGCCGTCACGCTCTTCCCGCAGCCGCTCTCCCCGACGAGCCCGAGCGTCCTGCCCCGCTCGATCGCCAGCGACACGCCATCCACCGCCGGCACGCGGCCGCCGGGCGTATGAAACGCCGTCACGAGATTGCGGATTTCAAGCAGCGGCATACGTGGCGCGAGTTTCTTCATAAAAGCCCCCATGCGCAAGCAGGGGGATCATGCGGTTCGCCATCACTTGCGGGCCTCCCGGAGCCGGGGATCGGTGGCTTCCTGGAGGCCTTCGCCGATGAGGTTGTAGGCGAGGACGGTGAGGAAGATCGCGACGCCGGGGAAGAACACCAGCCACCACATCGAGAGATTGCTCCGGGCATCGTTGAGGACGGAGCCCCAGCTGGCCGATGGCGGCGGTGGCCCGAAGCCGAGGAACGAGAGTGAGCTCTCCACGAGGATCGCCGAGGCGATGCCGAACGTGATCGGCACGAGGATCGGGGCCAGGGCGTTGGGAAGGATATGACGGAGCATGATCCGCAGCGGGCCGGCGCCGGCGGCCCGCGCGGCCATCACGAACTCCGCGTTCTTGAGCCTGAGAAACTCGCCGCGGGTGAGCCGGGCGATGCCCGTCCAGCCGGTGGCACCGATGATCGCCATCGTGTGCCAGATCGTGGGCTTCTCCAGGATCGCGATGATCGCCAGGATCAGGACGAGCGTGGGAATGCACATCACGATCTCGGTGACACGACTGGTGAGCGAGTCGACCCAGCCGCCGAAGTAGCCGCCGATCGCGCCCACGAGGATGCCGATCGTGCCTGCGATCCCCATCGAGACGAAGCCCACGAGCAGGGCCACGGTGGTGCCGTGCACCATCTTGGCGAAGACGTCCACGCCGGCCTGATCGGTGCCGAAAAGATTCTGCCGGCTGGGCCGGCCCTCGTCCCTGGCCGGGTTCTCCGAACGGCCCGGCCACTCGTTCTCGCGGACGGCCCGAAAGGGATCCTGAAACACCAGCGGCCAGATCGCCCAGCTCTCGGGGTCCTTGTCCTTCAGGTTCTGCGGGTAGGTGCCGCGGAAGCGGTCCTTCGTGAAGATGGCCGGCTCCCACTGGCGATTGAAGTAGCCGAGGCAGGGGGCGTAGAGCCGCCCCTGGTAGCGGCAGAGCACGGGCTTCGTGCCGGCGATCGCAGGCGCGAAGATGGCCACGAGGATGAGCAGGCCCACGAAAGCGACCGCGGCAAGTGCCAACGGCCGCCGCCGGTAGCGCCGCCAGGCCTCCGCCCAGAATCCGCCGGAATGTGCCATCACTCGACGCTCACGCGGGGATCGACGAGGCAATAGAGCAGATCGGCGAGCAGCTGGCCCAGGAGCGTGAGCACGCTGAACATGAGCGTCAGGCCCATGATCGTCGGATAGTCGCGTTCGCGGATGCTCTCGAAGAAGAGCCGCCCCATGCCGGGCCAGGTGAAGATCTGCTCGATGATCACGGAGCCGCCGATGAGGCCCGGCAGCGAGAGGCCGATGAGCGTGGCCAGCGGAATGAGCGTGTTGCGGAAGGCATGGCGGAAGAGCACCCGCCACGGACCGGCCCCCTTGGCCCGCGCGGTGCGGATGTAGTCCTGCCGCAGCACCTCCGCCATGTTGGCCCGGATGAAGCGGCTGTCGTAGGCGAGGCTGACGTAGGTCTGGCAGACGACTGGCAGGATCGCATGGCGGGCCACGTCGGCCGCGCGGGCGAGCCAGGGGGCGGTCGAAGGCAGGTCGGTCATGCCGAACAGCGGCAGTTCCCAGGCGGTACCCCGCAGCCATACGGAAAACACGATCTGCAGGAAGAGTGCGGCCACGAACGTGGGGAACGAATAGAGCACGTAGAGCAGGAGGCTCGTGGCCCGCTCGTCGGCGGTGCCGCTGCGGGCCGAGGCGTAGAGTCCGAGCGGGATCGCCATCAGCCAGATGAGCAGAAGCGCCGTGCCGGAGATCAGGAACGTGGGCCCGATCCGCTCGGCGATCAGCGTCGTGACCGGCTGCTTGCGGGTGATCGAGCGGCCGAGGTCACCGCGGGTCACGTTGCCGAGCCACTGGGCGTAGCCGGCATACCAGGGCTTGTCGAGGCCGTAGATCCGCCGCAGCCGCTCCTGGTCCTCCGGGTTGAGCTTGCGGCTCGGGTCCTCGCCCATCTGGGCCGTCAGCGGCGTGCCCGGCATGGCCCGCGCGAGGCCGTACACGAAGCAGGTGATCACCAGCAGCGTGAGGATGCCGAGCAGGAGGCGGCGGAGCAGGAACGTGGCCATCGTCACTCCGCCCGCGGCTTCCAGATGCTGCCGAAGCCCGGCGAGTAGTGGTAGGGGCCCCGCGGGCTGAAGACATAGCCGCGAAGGTCACGGGAGAACCCGTAGAAGCTGTTCCGCCAATAGAGCCAGGTGTAGGGCTGGTCTTCGGAGAGAATCTGCTGGATGCGGCCATACTTCTCGGCCCGCTTCGCCTTGTCGAACTCGCGGCGGCCCTCCACGAAGAGCCGATCGACCTCCGGATTGGAGTAGCCCACGAAATTCCGCCCCGCGCCGGTCGCCCAGATGTTTTCCGAGGTGTCGGGGTCGGTGCCCGAGCCCCAGCCGCCGAAGTAGGCCTGGAACTTCTTCTCCTGGGTGAGTTGCTGGAGCACGGTCGCCTCGAGCGGACGCACGTTCATGCGGATGCCGATCTGATCGAGGTTCTCCTTCAGGAGCGTGCAGATCTTGATCCGGTGTGGCTGCTGGTTGACGAGCATCGAGAACTCGAACGGCACGAGTTTCCCGTCGATCTCCTTGTCGCGGATGCCGTCGTTGTCGCGGTCGATCCAGCCAGCCTCGTCGAGCAGGGCCTCGGCCTTGTCGAGATCCTGCTTGGAGGGCTCGAGCTTCAGCCCCGCCGCCATCCAGGAATCGGCCGCGAACGGGCCGGCGCACGGCTCATAGAGGCCGTAGCAGAGCTTGTCGAGCATGCGGTCGTGGTCAAAGGCGTAGGTCATCGCCCGGCGGACGCGGCGGTCGGCGAAGAAGGGCGTGCCGATGTTCCAGCCGAAGTGAAAGCTCACCCACTCCGGCGCCGTCGCCTTCGTGTTGCGGGCGTAGAACTCCGCATCGGTGGTCTGCGTCGTCCACTGTTCAGGCTGCAGCATCATCTCGTCGATCTCACCCGCCTTGAGTGCCAGGAGCGACGTGTTGGGGTCTTCGATGATCCGGAAGCGGATCTCCGCGAAAAAGGGCTCGTCGCGGACCTGCTTGCCCTGCACGTGCGACCAGCTCGTGCGCCGACGGAGCACGATCTGCTGGCCGCGGGTCCGCTCGACGATCTCGTAGGGGCCACCGACCACGGGCTCGGCCTCGAGCTCGACGTGCGCGGGGCTGTCCTTGAGCGAGGGGTCGTCCTCCCAGGTCTGCTCGTAGACGTGCTTGGGCAGCACCGGAAAGTTGATGTTCCAGACGTTCGTCGCGAGCGGCTCGCGGTGGAAGAAGACGAGCGTGCGGTCGTCGTAGGCATGCACGGCCCGCATCTGATCGGTGCCGCTCCGCACGGCGGGCACGGGCACCCGCGGGTCCATGATCACGGTGTAGCTGAAGGCCACGTCGTGCGCCGTGATCGGCGTGCCGTCACTCCACACGAGGTCGTCGCGAAGCACCACCTTGTCGAGCAGGCCGTCGGCGCTCGTCTGCCAGCTCGTCACGGTCTCGGCGGAGGCGAAGGCCTCGAGGTCGCGGCCGAAGGAGAAGAGCCCGAAGCCGGTGAGTCCGAGGATGTCGAATTCGGCTGACGTGCTGATCATGATCGGATTGGTGCTGCCGAGATCGCCGGCCACGTGGCGGTCGATGCGAGCAGCGAGATTCGCGGCGTCGCCTGCGGGCAGCCGGCCGAGCGCCGAGAGAATCTTCGCGTTCGCCTCGGCCGAGTCGTTTTTCAGGTCGAGCGCCTCGGTCGCGGTGGCGAGTACGGGCTCCTTCTCCTGGGCCGCCCGCAGGAGCGCGAGGCCGTCGCGGACCGGCCGGTCGATCCACTTCGTGGTGGCCTCCAGGCGGTCGAGAGGGGGCGGCTCGAAGGCCTCAGCCGGCCGGGCGGCCGGCGGCACGACATCGGCCGCGGCAGCCGCGACGGGCTCGGGCTTGGCCGCTGCGATCGGGTCGTCGGTCGGCGGGCTGCAGCCGGCGATCAGCCCAAGCAGCAGGGATGCCACAGGCACCGACGAGACGACGCGATCGGAGCGCGAGTGCATGCGGCCTGCCTCTGGTGGAGATGGAAAGCCCCGATGCTACGGGCCGCGGCGCAGGCCGGTCAACCGCGGCGCCCTCGTAGGTCCGTTGCTCCGCAACGGACGGCCCGCCCGTTGGTCCGTTGCTCCGCAACGGACAGCCCCTCACGGAGTGACGGGCCTAAGGGGAACTCACCCGGGAAAACGGTGGCCGAGCTTCTCGCGCTTCGTGGCGCTATACTTTTCGTTGAACTCGTGCACCGGCGGCAGGATCGGCACCTGATCCACCACCTCGAGATCGAAGCCGCCGTAGATGAAGGCGTCGGTCTTCTTGGGATTGTTGGTGAGCAGCCGCACGCGGGAGAGACCAAGATCCTTCAGGAGCTGGATGCCGATGCCGTAGTCGCGGGAGTCGGCCTTGTAGCCGAGCGCGAGGTTGGCCTCGACGGTGTCGAGCCCCTGATCCTGCAGTTGGTAGGCCCGGATCTTTTCCACCAGGCCGATGCCACGGCCTTCCTGCGGCAGGTAGACGAGCACGCCGCAGCCCTCGCGGCCGATCATGTCGAGGGCCATGTGGAGCTGGTCGCCGCAGTCGCACCGCAGGCTGTCGAGCAGGTCGCCGGTGAAGCACGATGAGTGGAGCCGCACGAGCGGTGCCGCGGAGCCCGACAGGTCGCCCGTCACGAGCACGATCGGCTGCTGTGACTCGAACTTCACGCCATAGGCGAGGACGCGAAAGCGACCCCACTTCGTCGGCAGGTCGGCTTCGGCGATCCGCTCCACGAGCTTCTCGCGGGTGCGGCGGTGGCGGATCAGTTCCTCGATCGAGATGATCTCGAGGTCGTGCTCACGGGCGAGCACGAAGAGCTGCTCGCGATTGGCCCGATTGCCCTCGGCGTCGAGGATCTCGCAGAGCACGCCGGCCGGGGCGAGGCCGGCCATGCGGGCCAGATCGACGGCGGCCTCCGTGTGACCAGCGCGGCGGAGCACGCCCCCCTCCTTCGCCACGAGCGGAAAGAGGTGGCCGGGGCGGACGAAGTCGGTCGGCCTACTCGTCGGGTCGAGGATCGCCGCGATCGCGGTGGCCCGCTCGCCGGCGGTGATGCCGGTGCGAGCCGTCTTGTGGTCGACGGGCACGGTGAAGGCGGTGCCGAGCGGCGTCGAATTCGCCTCCACCATCATCGGCAGGTCGAGCCGCCGGGCCACGTCGGGCAGGATCGGCATGCAGACCTGCCCGCGGCCGTGGCAGATCATGAAGTTGACGATCTCGGTCGTGGCCGTGTCGGCCGCGCACACAAAATCGCCCTCGTTCTCCCGGTCTTCGGCATCAACCACGATCACGACCTCACCGCGGGCGATGGCGGCCACGGCGGCGTCGATCGTGGAAAAACGGTCTGGCATGGGGGCATCCTGCGTCGCGGACAACTCTTCCATTATAGGATGCAGGGGCCGGCGGCCGACTGCCGCCACTCCACCATCCGGATTGTGTTCATGCTCGACCGCGAGGAATACATCGAACAGGCCTACCTGTTCCGGTCGCTCGCGGAGCGGATCACGGCCGGAATTGCGGCCCAGGAGGCACTCGCCGCCATCGGTCAGGAGGTGCTGGCCACCTCGAAGCTGCCGATGGCGATCGACTACCTCGTCGGCGAACTGAAGCTGGTGGGCACGCTCTCCACGGCGATGGCCCGGATGTCTCATTACTTCACCGCCTTCCAGACGTTCATCATGCGGCAGGCCGAGGCGGAGGCGGGCCGATTCGACATCCGCACGGCCCTGGCGATCCTCGAGCGCGAAGCCGCCTACCGGGGCGAGGCCGTGACGCCGCAGGGGCTCTTCTTCTATCGGTTCGAATGCCTGTCGCGGAATCGGCTCGACTACGACCACGGTCTCGCCGCCGTCGCGGCCGACGACATCTTCGACGCCGCCTGGAAGACCTGGATCCAGATGGTGTCGCGGCAGGTGGGGCTCATCGACCTGGCCGACCTCGTCGCCGTTCGCAGTCCCGAGTATTGGCGGCTCGAGAAGCGCGACGCGATGCTCGCGGGTCGCACGCCCCCCGAGCCCGATCGCGCGATCCTGTTCGGCTCAAAGGAGGGGCGGATCGCCTGGGCGAATCGTGGCAAGGATCCGCTCTTCTTTTTTGCGGCGCTGCAGCGGCAGCTTGGCTATCCGGCCGTGCCCCGGGTCAAACCGGCTGATCCCGCCGCAGAGTCGCCGGCCCTGCTCGCCCGCCGGCTGGAGCGGCTGGAGATGCGGGTGAAGCTGCTCGAGGAGGAAGGCCGCGGCGGCATCGACCTCACCCGTTTTGATCCGAAGAACTTCCCGCGGCGGGCCGATGAGTGAACGGCACGACATCGGTGCTCATGCGGCGGCGATCCGCGCCGCGGCAATCGCTGCAGTGCAGCCGCTGCCGCTGGTCGCGGGGCGACTGTCGGTGTGCGACGGTGAACTCCTGCTGGATGGCCGGTCGCTCGTTCCGCCGCTGCCGCTTGGCGATACCGGCCGGATCGTCGTGACAGGGGGCGGCAAGGCGGCGGCCGGGATGGCGGCCGCGGTGGAACGGCTGCTCCTCACTGCGGGCGTCGCAGCGGCGCGGCTGACGGGGCTCGTGAGCGTGCCGGAAGGCTGCGGTGTGACGCTCGAGCGGATCGAGGTCCGCGAGACGCGGCCCGCAGGTCGCAACCTGCCGACGCCTGCCGCCGAGGCGGCCACGCGGGAGATGCTCGCCGTCGTCGCCGGACTTACGCCCCACGACCTTGCGATCGTGATCGTCACCGGCGGCGGCTCGGCCCTCGTGGCGGCGCCGCGGGCGTGCGTGCCGCTCGAAGAGAAGGTCGCCACGGCTGCATTCCTGGCGTCGGCGGGTGCCGACATTCGCGAGCTCAATACGGTGCGGCAGGCGGCGAGCGACGTGAAGGCGGGCGGTCTCGCGCGAGCGTGTGGTGCCGGCCGCCTGCTCGCCCTCGTGCTCTCCGACGTGATCGGTGATCCGCTCGAGATGATCGCATCGGGGCCGTGCATGCCGGTCGCGCCACAGCCGGCCGCGGCCCTCGCCGTGCTCGAACGCTTCGGCGCGGTCGCTGCCGGGATAGCACCGCGGCTCGTCGCTTTGCTCGAAGCCGATGCGGCTGGTGCCGACGCCGCCCCGCCGTCCGCGACAGCCGGCTCATCGTGGACGACGCCGCGCGGCTGCCGCGTCGATCACGTGCTGCTCGGATCGAATGCGACGGCCGTCGAGGTGGCGGCTGACGCGGCGCGGGCTGCAGGCTACGACGTCGTGGTGCGGCATGCCGATACCGCCGTAACGGAGACGGCCGACGCGGTCGGCCGCAGGCTTGGCGACGAGGGGCGAGTCCTCGCGGAGCGGGCGAGTCGTGCGGGGCGACCGCTGGCCATCGTCGAAGGGGGTGAGGCGGTCGTGATGCTGCCGGCCGAGCATGGCCGTGGCGGACGCAATCAGCAGACGGTGATCGCAGCGTTGGCAGCCATCCGCGCGAGTGGCCAGGCCTGGCCCGCGGGGCTGTGCATCGCGAGCGTGGGCACCGACGGCGAAGACGGCCCGACGTCCGCGGCAGGCGGGCTGGTGGAAGCTGGCGTCGTGACGGCGATCGAGCGGGCAGGGCTCGACGTGGAGCGGGCTGCGACTCAGTGCGATGCGTATCCGCTGCTCGAGGCCGCGGGCGGCCTGATCGTCACGGGCCCGACGGGTACGAACGTGGCCGACGTGCGGTTCGTGCTGGCGCGGCCGTAGGCCCGTCACTCCGTGACGGGCTGCCCGTTGC
>CAMDDA010000082.1 GCA_945890755.1 Candidatus Kuenenia stuttgartensis | reverse complement strand
TTCATCCGCCGGGCGGCGAGCAGACTGACCGTCGCGTCGATCTCGGCCTGTTTCGCGGCGAGCCGGGCGGCCCGGTGCGGCTCCGCCAGTCCGAGCCGGTCGGCGAGCGGCGTGAGGCGGCGGTCGGCGTTGTCGTGCCGCAGGGCGAGCCGATGCTCGGCTCGGCTCGTGAACATCCGATAGGGCTCGTCCACGCCCCGGGTGACGAGGTCGTCGATGAGCACGCCGATGTAGGAGTCCTCACGGTCGAGCACGAGCGGCTCGCGGCCGGCCGCCGCAAGCGCCGCATTCGCACCGGCCACGATGCCCTGCGCGGCCGCCTCCTCGTAGCCCGTCGTGCCGTTGATCTGGCCGGCGAGAAAAAGACCGTGCGCAGCCTTGCATTCGAGCGTGGCGGACAATTGCTCCGGTGGGCAGTAGTCGTATTCCACGGCGTAGCCATACCGCATGATCACCGCCCGCTCGAGCCCGGGCACGAGCCGGATCATGGCATCCTGCACGTCCCGCGGCAGGCTCGTGGAGATGCCGTTGACGTAGATCTCGTGGGTCCGTCGGCCTTCGGGCTCGAGAAAGAGCTGGTGGCTCTCTTTCTCCGCGAACCGCACCACCTTGTCCTCGATGCTCGGACAATAGCGTGGCCCGCGCGAACCGATCTGGCCGGTGAACATCGGGGCCCGGTGGAGATTGGCCCGTATGAGATCGTGGATCTCGGCGGTCGTCCGCGTGATCCAGCAGACCATCTGCTCCTGCTCGATCCGCTCCGTGAGGAACGAAAACGGCTGCGGCTCGGCGTCCCCCGCCTGCACCTCGAGTTGCGTGAAATCGATGCTCGTCGCGACGAGCCGGCAGGGCGTGCCCGTCTTGAACCGCGCGAGCCGCAGGCCGACCGCCTCGAGCGCCCGGCTGACGCCCGACGTCGTTCCCTCCCCTGCCCGGCCACCACTCGTGCGGGCCTCGCCGGTGTGCATGACCGCCTGGAGAAACGTGCCGGTCGTGAGCACGACGGCCGCCGCGCGATACTCCGCATCCCCCCGCACCCGCACGCCGACGATCCTGGCCGACGCACCGCCCCCGGAGGAAGCCACCGCCGCCTCCACGATGACGTCTTCGACCGTCTCCTGCCGCAGATCGAGATTCGGCGTCTCCTCGACGATCCGCTTGACCTCCATCTGGTAGAGCTTCTTGTCGGCTTGGGCCCGAGGGCCGTGCATGGCCGGCCCCTTCGAGCGGTTGAGCACGCGGAACTGGATGCCAGTCGAGTCGATCGCTCGGGCCATCACGCCCCCGAGGGCATCCACCTCGCGGACGAGCTGGGCCTTTCCCACGCCGCCGATGGCTGGATTGCAGCTCATCTGGCCGACGGTGTCGCAGTTGGTCGTGAGCAGCGCGGTGCGGGCCCCGAGGCGGGCCGCGGCGCAGGCCGCCTCCACCCCGGCATGGCCGGCGCCGATGACGATCACGTCGTAGTCGTACACGCATGACATCGCGGCATCGCACCTCTGCGCACGATTGAACCACGGTATGCCGAAAGCGGAAAGCGGCTGGGCAAAACAGGCGATCCAGGCAGTCCGCGGAGGCCAGCAAGCCCTAGCCAGGCCTGGCTCCACCGGAAGCGGCGCTGTGGCGCCGACGGGCATTGCCTAGGATCCCCCGCCAGAGGACGTCGCATGACTACCGCCGCACCGCCACATGACCAGAGCCCGGGACCGCTCGTCATCTGCGGGATGCACCGCTCCGGCACGTCGCTGACCGCCTCGCTTTTCGGCGGCGCCGGCGTGAACCTCGGTGATCGCCTCTTTGGCCCGAATGTCGGCAACTCGCTCGGGCATTTTGAGGATGTCGGCTTCCTCGAGTTCAACATGCGGGCCCTGCACTCGCTCGGGTGCAACTACGAGGGGTATGTCACCCGGCCGCTGCCCCCGCTCGCGCCAGAGTTCGAGGAAGAGGCGAAGCAGATCATCGCCTCACGCGTGGCTGCCGGCCGTCAGTGGGGCTGGAAGGAGCCGCGGACGACGCTGTTTCTCGACTTCTGGGATCAGCTCCTGCCCGATGCCCGATATGCCTTCGTGTTTCGCAATCCGTGGGACGTGGCCGACTCGCTGTTTCGCCGCGGCGACGCCGCGTTCGTCGTCGATCCCCGGCTCGCGATCGAGGTCTGGGTCGCCTACAACCGGCGGATCGTCGAGTTCGTCACGCGTCACCCGACACGATGCGTGGTATTCGAGATCTCACGACTCATCGCCGAGCCGGGTCAGGTGTTCGAGCTGGTGCGGTCGAAGCTTCAGCTGACCCTCGACACGCCCCCCGACTATTTCCGCAACGACCTCTTCGGCAAGGAATGCAGCCGGCACGGCGCCGCCATCGTGCGGACGTTGGTGCCCGAGGCGCACGACGTCTACCATCTGCTCCGACATCTCGCGGGCGAACCCGCCGCCGAGGAGGCCGAGCCGGCGGCTGATGCCGCGTCGCTCGCCGCGTATGCCGTCGAGGAATGGGCTCGGGCAAGTCGCGCCGCGGTTCGCGAACGCAAACTGCACGGCGAGGTCGCGGCCGCGACGGCCCGCGACGTGGAGCATGCACACGGGCTGGCTGCGCTGATGGCCGAACGGGACGAGGCGGTCCGGCAGATGGGAGCCGCGGTGGAGCAGCGCGACCGCGCCGCCGATCGGATCGAGGCCGCCACCAACGAGAGAAAAAGACTGGAGTCCGAGCTGCGGGGGCTGCGGATGCAGCATGCGCAACTCGCCGAGGAACTCGCCTCATGGCAGACGCACGGCCTCCTCGCACGCCTGGCCCGCTCGATCGACGGGTTCCGCACCCGAGGCCGCACGCCCCCGCGGCCCACGCTGATGCCCGCTCCCGACGACGAGCTGGCCGAGCACCGCAGGTCGGCCTGAACGGTGCCTGTTCCGCGGCCGAAACGGGCCGGCGAACTGAACTTCCGTGGAGGCGGCTTCGTGTCCCACAATCTCCTTGAAAGCCACGAGCCATGAGAGTAGGACGGCCATGAAACTGGGAAGACTGGTCGGCGATACCGCGGCACGGATTCCATTGATCGGGCGCGCCATCGGGCGGTTTCAGGCCCGCCTGCGCCGGCGGCGTGCGGCCGGGCAGTCCGCCGACGCCATCGCCTGGTGCTCCATCGCGGCCCACCTGCCCTCGGAGGCCGCCGGGTGGATACCGCCCAATCGGCTGGCTGTGGCCGTGGTGATTCCCGTCTACCGGGGCCTCGCTGAGACCCGCCGTTGCCTCGACACCGTTCTCGATCACACGGACGGCCTCCCGTGCGAGATCATCGTCGTCGATGACTGTTCGCCCGAGCCCGCCTTGAGTGACTACCTGCGGGAGCTGGCGGCCGACGGCTCGATTACGCTTCTGCGGAACGAGTCGAACCGCGGCTTCGTCGCCTCGGTGAACAGGGGCATGGACGCGGCGGGCGACCGCGACGTCGTCCTGCTCAACAGCGACACGGAGGTGCCCGCCGGCTGGCTGACGCGGCTCGCGGGCCATGCCTACGCCGCCCCACGAATCGGCACCGTCACGCCCTTCTCCAACAACGCCACGATCTGCAGCTGGCCGTCGGTGCAGGGCGGCCCGCTGCCGCCGCGGCGCACCGTCGCAGAAATGGACGGGGCCTTCCGCGCGGCAAACCGCGGTCGACAGGTCGATCTCCCCACGGCCGTCGGCTTCTGCATGTACATCCGCCGCGACTGCCTCGATGCCGTGGGCGGCTTCGACGAGGCGACGTTCGGCCGCGGCTACGGCGAGGAGAACGATTTCTGCCTGCGGGCGACCGCGGCCGGCTGGCGGCACGTGCTGGCCTGCGACACGTTCGTATTCCATGCCGGCGAGACGAGCTTCGGCAAGGACTCGCCGGAGCGGGCCCGGGCCTGGGGGCTCCTGACGGCCCGCTACCCGGACTATGCGGCCACGGTCGCCCGGCACGTGGAGGCCGACCCGGCCGCGGCCAGTCGCTGTGCCGCCACCGCGGCGCTGTTTCGACACGCCACCGAGCCGACGATCCTGATCGTCGCCCATGCCTTGGGTGGCGGCACCGACCGGCATATCGGCGAACTCATCGAAGCCGTGGGACCGGAGGCCAACTTTCTGCGGCTGGAGCCGCGGCCGGGGGGCTTCGCCCTCTCGGTGCCTGGAATCACGGGCCACCCGGAGGCCACGTTCACGGCCGATCAACTCGACGGGCTCGTCGCCGTCCTGCGGAGCTTCGGCGTCGATCGTGTACACGTACACCATTGGCTGGGATATGAAACCGGCCTGCGGCCTCTGCTCGATCGGCTTGGCGTGCCATTCGACGTCACGACTCACGACTACTTCTCGATCTGCCCGCAGATCAATCTGCTGCCGACGCCGACGTCGCGGTACTGCGGCGAGCCGGATGCCGCCACCTGCAACGCCTGCATCGCGGGCCGGCCGCAACACGGTGCGACCGACATCACCGACTGGCGGACGCGGCATGCCTGGCTGCTCAACGAGGCCGAGCGGGTGATCTGCCCCAGCCGCGATGCCGCCGATCGCTTCGCCCGCTACGCACCGCACGCCCGCGTACTCGCGGTGCCCCACGCCGCCGTCACCGATTCCGCCTGGCGGATCGCCGCAACCGCTCCCGGGCCCACGGAGCCGCTGCGGATCGGCGTGCTCGGCGTGATCGCCCAGCACAAGGGGCTCGATGCGCTCGCGGCGGCCGTCGAGGCGGCCGATCCCGGACAGTTCGAGTTCGTGGTGATCGGCTTCTGCGAACCGCGGCTACCGCGGCACCTCCGCCATCGTGTGCATGAGACGGGCAAGTACGACGAGGCCGAACTGCCGCACCTGATCGAATCCGCCGGCCTGCACGCGATCTGGTTTCCCGCCACGTGGCCCGAGACCTACAGCTACACCCTCTCGGCGGCGATCGACGCAGGCCTGCCGATCGTGGCGCCCACACTCGGCGCCTTCCCGGAGCGGCTCGTCGATCGCCCTCTCACCTGGCTCGTCACCCCGAGCCGCGACGGCGAGACGTTGCTCGCCACGTTCGCGGCCGTCCGCGCCGCACTGGTCGCACACCGCAGTCCCGCTGCCACGCCGCGGCAGGCCGAGCCCGAGCAGTTCTATCCGGATCGCTATCTCGAACCGCTCGCCAGCCGCCGTGCCCGCCGCATGGACGAGCCCACGTCGCTCCGGAGGCCGGGGGTCACCTCCGTGCTCGTGGTGCCGGACCGTTACGACGACGGCACGATCTCCCCCTGCGGCTTCATCCGACTCGTGCAGCCATTCGATGCCCTGGCGGCGGCCCGCGACGACGTGCTCGTGGAGGTCGTCGATCTCGAGTCGGCACTCGCCCGCGACGCCGACGTCCTCGTCTGCCAGCGACACGTCACGCACGATCTGGCCACGGCGGAGCGACTGATCGATCACTGTCGCACCCGCGACATCCGGCTCGTGTACGACCTCGACGACGACCTCGTGTCGATTCCGCCGACCCATCCCGAGTCCGCCCGGCTCGTCCCGCTGGCAGAGGTCGTGCGCAGGTTCGTCGCAGCTGCCGACAGCGTCTGGGCGGCGACACCCGAGCTCCGCCGCCGCCTGACGAGCATCCGGCCAGACGTCGAGGTCGTCCGCAACGCGCACGACGACCGGATCTGGCGGCGAGCCCTGCCGGGGCCCACGAGCCTGCAACGAGAGCCCGTGCGAATCCTCTATATGGGAACCGCGACCCACGACGACGAACTCGAGTTTCTCACCCCCGTCGCGGAGGCCCTGCAGCGGCGACTCGGCCGCCAGGTGCGGTTCGACGTCGTGGGAGTCGCGAGCCGGGAGCACCTACCCCGGGGGTTTCACCGGGTCGTTCCGGAGGCGAGCCCCACCACACGCAGTTATCCGGGGTTCGTCGAATGGTTCTGCCGCCAGCGCTGGGACATCGCCGTTTCGCCGCTGATCGACAGCCCGTTCAATCGCTGCAAGTCGGCGATCAAGCTGCTCGACTACGCCGCCCTCGGCCTGCCGATCGTGGCCTCCGAGCACGCCGAGTATGCGGTGGCGTTCGGCCCCGATACCGGCGTGCACCTGGTCGCCAACACGACCGACGCCTGGGTCGAGAGGCTCTCGCGACTCGTCGTAGACGCGCACGCCCGCCGCCAAGACGGCGAGATGATCCTCGATCACTACCGTCGTCATCACACGTTCGCCGCACAGCCAGACATCGTCTGGAGTCCGCTGCGCCGCGCCCTCGCCCTCGCCACTGCGGAGCGAGCCGCCTGATGGCCTCCTACGAGCTCGATCTCCCCGCCAGCGACGCCTGCTTCGACGAGGCTGCCTATCTCCTTGCCAATCCCGACGTCGCCCAGGCGGTGCGGGCCGGCCAGCTGGCCTCGGGCCACCAGCACTTCGACCTCTACGGCCGCCGCGAGACTCCTCCGCGCCGCATGCGGATGACCTCCCGAATTCAGGGAGCGAAGCGGATCAAGCAGCGACGCATCCTGCCGCTGATCCGCCCCGACGTGCAACCAATCATCAGCGACGACACCATCGACTGCCTGCCCGCAAAAACGCGGGCCAAGTGGAACATCGTCGACACCGACGCAGTCTCTTCCCACGCCTATTGCGACGAAATCATGCAGCTCGTCGGGCGGCATGCCGGAGGGCTGGTGCTCGATGCCGGTGCCGGCAGGCGGCCGGTCTACTTCGACAACGTCGTGAACTACGAGATCGTTGCCTATGACACGACCGACGTGGTCGGAGTCGGCGAGGAGCTCCCGTTCGCCGATGACTCATTCGATGCCGTGATCTCCAATGCGGTGCTGGAGCACGTCAAGGATCCATTTCGTTGTGCCCGGGAGATCGCACGGGTGCTGAAGCCAGGCGGGGAATTGTTCTGCGCGGTCCCGATGCTGCAGCCGCTCCACGGCTATCCCCATCACTATTACAACATGACCAGCCAAGGGCTGCGGAATCTGTTCGCCGATCTGCTGGACGTGGAAGGGGTCGATGTGCCTCGTCATCTCCTTCCGATTTGGTCGCTCACGTGGATGTGCTCCAACTGGGCGGCCGGTCTGACGGGCAGTGCCAGAGACGAATTCCTGGCCCTGCGGATCGGTGACCTGGTCGGTTCGCCTGCCGACCATCTTCACCGGGCGTACGTGAGTGAACTGTCCCCCGCGGTGAACAGCGAGATTGCGGCTGGCCATGCGTTGTTCGCCCGCAAGCCGCGACAGGCCCCGTCTCCGTAAGGGTCTGACGTCGTGTCGATGCTTGCCAACGACC
Source organism: Candidatus Kuenenia stuttgartensis (assembly GCA_945890755.1). Taxonomy (GTDB): domain Bacteria; phylum Planctomycetota; class Planctomycetia; order Pirellulales; family UBA1268; genus QWPN01. The sequence continues at coordinate 5,590 of CAMDDA010000082.1, read as the reverse complement.
GCCCGCCGTCCGTCCGAGGCCCATGGGGCCGCGGACTGATCGCGACGGCAATCGCGCTCGTGGTCGCACTGGCGATTGCACGGCTGCCCGACGGGGTAGCCTCGGGCGGACTCGATTCGTCGTGGGGCAGCGTGCTGCGGTATGCCCATGACCGCGGGCTCCACTTCGGCTCCGATCTGGTGTTCACCTACGGCCCGCTGGGTCTCGCCGCGACCGGAAGCTACTCCGGCGGCACGACGCGGGTCGCCACCTGGGCGGCGATGGCCATCACGCTGCTGTTCGTCGCGCCGATCGTCATGGTCGCGCTGCGACTTCCCTGGCGGGAGTCCGCGGCAGTCCTGCTGCTCGTCGGTGGGCTGCCGCTGATTCGGGCCTGTGGCCTCGACGGACCGGTGCAGGCGGCTCTCTGCTGCTGGTGCATTCTGGCATTCACCAGCCCCGCCGGCGACGGCCGCACCGGACCGAACCCCGGCCCCGGCCTCGGGCTCGCCTGCCTCGTCGGGCTGGGTGGTCTCGCCAAATTCTCCTGGCTCGTGTCGGGCGGGCTCACGCTGGCGGCAGTGGCTGGAGACGCCCTGCTCCGTGGCCGCCGCGGATTCGCCGCCGTGCTCGTGTCGACCGCAGCGGGCGTGTTTCTCGGCGGCTGGCTGGCCCTGGGGCAGCCGCTGGCCAACCTTCCGGCATTCCTGACCGGGTCCCTGGAGATCGCGTCGGGCTACTCCCGGAGCATGGGGACCCGCGGGCCCAATGCCACGCTCTTTCTGGCCCTCCTCGCCGCCGGGCTGTGCGTCGGAGGAATCGTCGTCCGAGCGCGAGCCGCGGCCTTGCCGGACGACCCGCACGTGCAGGCCCGACGTTGGCTGCTCGGGCTCACGCTGTCCGGCCTGTTGTTTCTCGGCTGGAAGCACGGCGTGGTTCGGGCGGCGGCAGGCGATTCCCATGTCACCGCCCTGCTCGCGCAGTGCGTCGTGCTGGCCTTCGCGCTCGCGGTCGTACCGCTGGCCACTCCCGCCGTCGATCGCCTCGCCCCGGCCCGAGGCTGGATCGTGGCGGCGCTCGCCCTCACGCTCGCGCAGTGGATGCAGCTCGGCTCGCTGGAGGACGGCATCGCACAGGCGATCAAGCGAATCTCGCACAACACTCGAATCCTCATCCGTCCCGAGCGGCACCACCGTTGGCTCGACGAGGAGTGGGATCGGGCCCGCGACCGCATGGCACTCCCGACCGCCCGCAGCCTCATCGGCACCGAGCCCGTGGACGTGTTCGGCTACAGCCAGGACTACGCGATCGCCAACGGGCTCACCTACAGGCCGCGGCCGGTATTCCAGAGCTACTCGGTCTACACGCGGCGGCTCGCGGAGCTCAATGACCGCTTCTATCGCTCCCCTCGCGCGCCGGACTGGCTGCTCTTCGAACTCGGCTCGATCGACGGCCGCTATCCAGGGCTCGAGGACTCGCTCGCCCTGCGGACGATCCTCCACGACTACCGCACCGTCGGCACCGACGACCGATTCCTCGTGCTGCATCGGGAACGGCGGGATCCCGTGCGGCTCGAACGGCTGGCGAGCGGCACGTCGCGGGTGGGCGATCGGATCGACGTCACGGCGCATCGCGATCGCGATCTCTGGCTGGAGATCGACGTGGCTTCCGGCCTGCTGGCACGCCTGGAGTCGTTCGTGCTCCGTCCGCCGCCGCTCCGGTTGAAGGTCTGGGCCGACGGGTTTCCCGCCGAAGGCTACGCCTACACGTCGCCGGCCTCGATGCTCGCCACCGGCTTCATCGCGAGTCCCGTGCTCGGCGAGACGAACGACGCGGCCAACCTGCTCGCGGGCAAGCCCACCCGCCGCCTGAACGGTTTCGCCGTGGAGACGAGCAGCCGCGGCCGCGGCACCACCTTCCGCTACAGCCTCTACGCGATCGCCGGCGGACTCACCACCGCGACGTCTGCGCAGAGCCCGTCCGTTGCCCCGCCTGCCGAACCACCCTGAAGCTGGCATTGCCCCGCGTCCTCGCCGCCACGTAGCGTGGAGACATGCGTCTTGTTCCCCGCCGCGATCATCCGGTCCGTCGTGCCCTGCGCGCCTGGGGCCGCCGGTGCATCGCCGCCCTCGGCCTGAAGCGGCTGTCGGTGCGACGGGCTGATCCGCCCAGGCGGCAGCAGCCGACTGCGGTGGTGCGAGGGGTACGGGTGGTCTTCATCTCCGGCGAGGCCGACACGCCCGGGCATGCCTATCGCGTCGTCCGTCCCGCGCGGGCGGCCGCCGAGTTGGGGCACGACGTCGACGTGATCGACGTCCACGATCTCTCCGCGGCCGACTGTCGTGACCGCACGCCGGACGTCGTGGTCCTATGGCGGGTGCGGTGGAGCGGGCGGCTGGAGCAGGCGGTGGCCGCGTGGCGACGGGCGGGTGCCCGGATCGTATTCGACGTCGACGATCTGATGATCGACCCGGCCCTCACCGACGGTGGCGTGATCGATGGCATCCGTTCGATGGGCCTGAAGCCGGCCGACGTCGCCCGTCATTACGCGGCGATCCGCCGCACGCTCGGTCTCGCCGACGAATGCCTCGCGCCCACGGAGCGCCTCGCCGCCGCCCTGCGGGCCTGCGGAAAACCGGCCGAGGTGACGCTCAACGGCTTCGACGACGACACCTGGCAGGCGAGTCGCAGGGCTGCGCTCCTCAAATGCGCCGCCGGTCACGACGGCCTGATCCGGATCGGCTATGCGTCGGGCTCACGCACGCACCAGCGTGACTTCGCCGTGGCAGCCGAGGCAATCGCCGCCGTGCTCCGCGGCCGGCCCGAGTGCCGGCTCGTGCTCTTTCGCGAGCCACGGCGGGGCGCACCGCTGCTCGATGTACACGAATTCCAAGCCCTCGCCGGACTCGAGCACCGTATCGAATGGCGGCCGCTCGTGCCGCTGCCCGAACTGCCGAACGAGCTCGCGCGATTCGACGTCAACATCGCGCCTCTGGAGGTGGGCAATCCGTTCTGCGAGGCCAAGAGCGAGCTGAAGTATTTCGAGGCCGCCCTCGTCGATGTGCCGACGATCGCCTCGCCCACCGGGCCATTCCGTGCGGCGATCCTCCCCGGCGAAACAGGCCTGCTCGCCGCCACGCCGGCCGAATGGGAAGCATCCCTGTTCCGGCTCGTGGATGACGCTGACTTCCGTCATCGTCTAGCCCGACAGGCCTTCCATCATGTGCTCCACCGCTATGGCCCTGACGGCCGCCGCAACCGCATGCAGGAGATTCTCGAGCGCCTCATGGCAGTGCCGCCCCGGCCCATGGCGGCCCTGCGGATTCACGACGCACTCCACCCCGGCACGCCACCGACCGTGCCCGCCACGGAGCTGGTCACCCGACACGGCGGACCACAGCTCGCCGAAGTGGCTGTCGTCATCCCGCTTCACAACTATGCCGGCCTCGTCGCCGAGACGCTCGACAGCGTCGCTCGCCAGACGCTTGCCGCGGTCGAACTGGTGGTCGTCGACGACTGCTCGACGGATGACTCGCTCGCCGTGGCCCGCGCCTGGCTCCGTGACCATGCCGATCGGTTCGTCTCGGCCACGCTGCTCCGCACCGCCACGAATCAGGGGCTCGCATTGACCAGAAACGCGGGCTTTGCGGCCGCCGAGGCCCCGTTCGTGTTTCCGCTCGATGCCGACAACACGCTCGAGCCCGACTGCCTGCGGCTGCTCCACGAACGCCTGCAGCACTCGACCGCCAGCGCCGCCCACCCCACGCTGCGGCATTTCGGGGAGTCGGCGAAGGTCAAGCAGGCGCAGGCGTGGAATCCAGCCCGACTGCAACGCGGCAACTACATCGATGCGATGGCGCTGATTCGAAAGGCGGCCTGGGCCCACGTGGGGGGCTACGTCAAAGGCGAGTTCGTCGGCTGGGAAGACTACGAACTCTGGTGTCGGTTCGTGGAGCATGGGTTCTGGAGCGTGGCCGTGCCCGAGGCGGTGGCGGGCTATCGCGTGCACCGCGGTTCGATGCTTCGTGCCACGACGGAGCCCGCGATGCAGCGGGTCGTCGATGCCATCCGCGCCGCCCACCCGTGGCTCACGGTCCGCGCGGCGTAGGGCATTCTCCCCATACAAGCCCCCAGGCGCAAGCCGGGGGATCGCCTCGCGCGTCGCGCCATCCCCTCGCTCGCGCTCAGGGTTTGTATGAACGCCCATACAAGCCCCCAGGCGCAAGCCGGGGGATCACGTCCCCACGATCATCCGCGCGGCCCTGGCGGGGCGAGCTTGAAGAGCGCGAACAGGTCGTCCACCGTCAGGCCGCTGGCGACCGGCGAGCCCGCCTCGGAGAGGATCGTGTCGGAGAGGTCGCGCTTCTTGCGGAGGACTTCGTCGATCCGCTCCTCGATCGTATCGACCGAGAGAAACCGCGTGACGGTCACCGCGCCGGCAGCCCCGATCCGGTGCGCGCGATTGATCGCCTGATCCTCGATCGCGGGATTCCACCAGCGGTCGAAGAGGAATACATATTGCGAGAACTGGAGGTTGAGCCCCACCGCCCCGGCGCCGTAGGAGAGCAGCAGCACCGAGTGCTTCGGGTCGTTACGAAACTGGTGGATCGCCCGATCACGGGCCTGGGTGGACATGCCGCCGTGGTATTGGATCGCGCCGAACCGCGCGAGGTTTTTTTCCAATCGGCCGAGCGTCTCCACCCACTGACTGAAGACGAGGGCCTTACGGCCGCTGGCCTGCACCTCCTCGAGTTCGGCCTGGAGGCAGTCGAGCTTCGCGCTCTCGCCGGTCGCCGTGTCGAAGTTGCAGATCTGCTTGAGCCGGAGCACCAGTTCGAAGACGTGCTGGATCGTCGCCTCACGGCCCATGTCGGCCAGCCGCAACACGCCTTCCTCTTCGGCGCGGCGGTAGGTCTCCCGCTGCTCGGCCGTGAGCTCGATCCGCTCGTCGCGGTTGAGCCGGGGCGGCATGTCGGTGAGCACCTTCTCCTTGGTGCGGCGGAGGATGTGGTCGGCGACGGCAGCCCCCATCGCCCGTGGCGGCATCCGCTCGGAGAGATGGCCGGGGGCCACGAACTCGAACAGCCCGACAAGATCCTCCGCCGAGTTCTCCACCGGCGTGCCCGTGAGCGCCCAGCTCCGCTCCCGCGTGAGCGCCCGCACGGCCTTGCTGGTCTGGCCGGAGCGGTTCTTGATCCGCTGCGCCTCGTCGAGAGCGACGAGATCGAAGGAAAGGCCGAGTTCGGCCACGAGGTCGCGATCGCGGACGACGACCTCGTAGTTGGCCACCTTCACCGGAACGTCAGGCAACGACCACTGCCACCGTCGCCGCTGCGGATCCCCCTCGATCACGGCCACGACGAGCTCCGGCGCCCAGTCGGCGAGTTCGCGGGTCCAGTTGGAGACGAGTCCCTTGGGGCAGACGACGAGCACGCGGCGGGCCTGCCCCGTTCGCACGAGCAGCCGGATCGACGAAATGGCCTGCATCGACTTGCCGAGCCCCATCTCGTCGGCCAGCACGGCGCCGTGCCGCGGCACGAGGAAGGCCATGCCGTCGAGCTGAAAGGGAAACGGCTGCCGCGGAAACTCCAGCCGGTCGGCCTGCAGGATC
>CAMDDA010000081.1 GCA_945890755.1 Candidatus Kuenenia stuttgartensis | reverse complement strand
GCACTTAGCCCGGCTCCTCGAGATACGTGTAGCCGCCGAGGCCTTCCTCGTAGAACTTCAGAAACCGGCCGGCCTGGCCGTCGCAGATGCGGCCCTCGCGGACGGCCTGCTCGATCGACTGCCGCAGCTTCTGCACGAGGTCGTTGGGGTCGAACTCGACGTAGTCGAGCACCTCCCGCACGGTGTCCCCCTTGATCACCGCATCGACGACCGCTTCGCCCCGCTCGTCGGTGCTGATGTGCACGGCGTTGGTATCGCCGAAGAGGTTGTGGAGGTCGCCGAGAATCTCCTGGTAGGCACCGATGAGAAACGCGCCGAGGTAGTAAGGGTCGTTTTGCCACGTATGGAGCGGCAGCGTCCGCTTCACGTCGCGGCGGTCGATGAACTGGTCGATCTTCCCATCGGAATCGCAGGTCACGTCGCCGAGCACGGCCGCCCGGGTGGGCCGCTCGTTGAGCCGATGGATCGGCATCACGGGAAAGAGTTGCTTGATGGCCCAGCTGTCGGGTATCGACTGGAAGAGCGAGAAGTTGCAGAAATAGGTGTCGGAGAGCGAAGCCTGCAGCCCCTCGAGTTCCTCAGGCACGTATTCCATGCCCTTCGTGAGCCGGGAGATCTTGCGGCAGATCGCCCAGTAGATGTTCTCCACCGCCGACCGCTGGTCGAGCGGCAGGTATCCGGTGGCGAACAGATTCATGGCCGTGTCGAGCGCCTGCTGGGCATCGTGATAGCTCTCCAGCACGTTCCTCACGTTGATGCCCTGGTGGGTCTCCCAGAGATCGTGCAGCGGCTGCTCGGCATCGGCCGCCGGCTCCACCACTTCCCCCTTGCCCCCTTGCTCCGACACGCCGAGCACCCCGAAGATCAGCATGCTGTGGTAGGCCACGATCGCCCGGCCACTCTCCGACACGATCGTCGGGTGCGGCACACCCGCCTCGTCGCAGGCATTTTGCACGTGCGAGACGACGTCGTTGGCGTATTCCTGCAGGCTGTAGTTCACGCTCGACTCGAAGTTGGTTTGCGAGCCGTCGTAATCGACGCCCAACCCGCCGCCGACGTCGATGTACTTCAGGCCCGCACCGCGCTTCACCAATTCCGTGTAGATCCGCGATGCCTCGTTGAGCGCCGCCTTGATGTGGCGGATGTTGGTGATCTGACTGCCCTGATGAAAGTGGAGCAGTTGGAGGCAGTCCTCCAAGCCCTTCGATGCGAGCAACTCCAGCCCCTTCACGATCTCGCTGGCTGTGAGGCCGAACTTGCTGCGGAAGCCCCCCGACGACTGCCAGCGGCCGCTGCCGCGGGTGGCGAGCTTCACCCGCATGCCGATCCGCGGCCGCACGCCGAGTTTCTCGGCGTAATCGAGAATCAACTGCAGTTCGGAGAATCGCTCCACCACCGGGATGATGTGCCGCCCGATCTTCTGGGCGAGCATCGCCGTCTCGATGAACTCGGCATCCTTGAACCCGTTGCAGATGATGGGTGTCTCGTTGTCGGCCAGCGCGATGACGGCGAGCAATTCGGGCTTGCTGCCGGCCTCGAGGCCGAACCGGTAGGGCTTGCCGTACTGGAGCACCTCCTCGACCACCTGCCGCTGCTGGTTGACCTTTACGGGATAGACGCAGCAGTAGTCGCCGCGGTAGCCGCTGTCCTTCATCGCCGCGGAGAAGGCGCCGTGGATCTCACCGAGCCGGTGCTGGAGGATCTCGGCGAACCGCAGCAGGATCGGGAGATCGATCCCGCGCACCTGGAGCCGATCGACCAGCGCCTTGACGTCGATGCTCTTGGTCGGGTTCTTGTCGGGATGGACGAGCAGGTGGCCGGTCGGCCCGACCGAAAAATACCCGTTGCCCCAGCGGGACACCTCGTACAGTTCGGCCGCATCGGCCGAACTCCAGTGCTCGACATCGAGATCCACCGCTGCCATCCGTTGACTGCCTCCTGACGACGCATCTACTCAGGGAAAGTGTAGCGTCGGTGGTCGGCAAGGCCATGCCAATCCTGGGCCTATCCTGGGCTCTCCCGGCGGCTCACACCCTCACTCGCGACCACCGCAGCCGTGAGAAGATGATGAGCATTGCGAGGCCGCGCACGGTGAGATCGGCCGCCATCGCATACCAGGCACCGACCGCCCCGAGCCCCCACCCCAGGATCGTGCCCATACCCCCTGGTAGCTCGACTGCCGGCCAGGCGAGCAGCATCGCCAGCGGCAGCCGGATCGCAACGAGTCCGAGGAAGTTCACGATCAGCGGCGGCCGGGTGGCCCCGCCGCCGCGGAGGCCGCCCGAACAGACCATCAGCAGGGCCAGTGGCGGCTGGGCGAAGGCGACGATCCGCACGAGCGTTGCCGTGAGGGCCGCCACCTGCGGCTGACGGCCGACACCCCCCGTAAACCAGGCCGCCAACGGCTCGGCCTGCACGAGAAACACGAGCCCGACCGACGACATCAGCACGGTGCAGGCCGCCGCAGCCAGCCAGACACTCCGGCGGGCCCGCCGTTCATCACGGGCTCCGAGGTATTGGCCGGCCAGCGTGGCGGCGGCCACACCGAAGGCGCTCCCAGGCAGGAAAGCGAGCGACTCGATCGTGATCGCGACGGAGTGGGCTGCCGCATCCACGTTACCCAGCCGGTTGACGATGCCCAAGAAGGCGAGATGGCAGGCCGCGTTGGCTACGGCATCGACACCGGCCGGCAGCCCCACGTGGAGCAGCCGGCCGGCCCAGGCGCGACACGGCCGCCAATCCGACCACGTGGGCCGCAGGCCCAATCGCCCGCGGTACAGGAGCACGACGACGACGGCAGCCCCACAGACGTGCCCCGCGAGCGTGCCCCATGCCAGGCCGTCCCAGCCGAGCCTGGGCAGGCCCAACGCGCCGACGCCGAGGGCGAAGCTCAGCCCCGCGTTGACGAGGTTGACGGCCGACATCGCCACGAGTCCCGCGACCATGTCGCCGGCTCCCCGGAGCACCGCGACGCCGACATGAATCACGAGCATCGCCGGCAGCCCCGTCATCACGATCGACACATATCGGTCGGCGAGCGCCGCGCTGTCGGACGGCAGGCCGAGCATGCCCCCGAAGCCACCGCCGCCGACCCCGATGACGGCCAGTGCCAGGGCCGTGAACCCGCCACCGATCAGGAACGCATGGGTAGCGGCCCGCCGCGCGCCGGCCAGATCACCCGCACCGACATCCCGGGCCACCAGGGCCGTCGCGGCGACTGCAGGAATGGCGAACATCACCGGCAGGAAACCGAGGCCATAGGCCACGAGGCCGACCGCCGCCAGCGACTCGGCGCCGGGAAACAGGTTGCCGGCGAGCCACTTGTCCGTGAAGCCGACGGAGAGGGCGAGCACTTGCTCGAGCAGCACGGGCAGCACGAGCCGGAGCACGGCGGCCGTCGTGCCGGGGAGGCCGGAAACACTCGCGGCCCCCGCCGAGTTCGACGAGGGCCGCGGTCGTATGCCTGCGGAATTCCGGTCGGCCGAGGGCTGGCTCAGGCGAACAGTTCCTTGATGACCTTGCCGGAGTTGGCGATCTTCATCGGCCGCCCGTTCTTGGCGGTGAAGGTCGTCTCGAGCGAGATGCCGAGCGACTTCAGCACGCTCGCCATCAGATCCTGCGATGTGTAGGGCTCCGTCACCACTTCCTTGCCGTCGGCGCTGGTCTCACCGACCACGATGCCCCGCTGGAATCCGCCGCCACCCACCACCGTGCTCCAACTGCGGGCCCAGTGGTCGCGGCCGCCGCCGCCGTTGATGTTCGGCGTGCGGCTGAACTCGCCCATCCACATGACCACGGTGTCGTCGAGCATGCCGCGGTCCGAAAGGTCGCTCACCAGCGCGCTCATGGCCTGGTCGAGCACGGGCAGCTTCTGGTCGCGGAGCGTCGCGAAGATGTCGGCGTGATTGTCCCAGCCGCCGAGGTCGACCTCGACGAACGGCACACCCCGCTCCACGAGCCGCCGGGCCAGCAGGCAACCCCGGCCAAAGGCGTTTTCGCCGTACTTCTCCAGCATCTCCTTCGGCTCTTTCGAAACCTTGAAGGCCTCCATCTGGCTGCTGGACATGAGCTTCGTGGTCTTCTCGAGCACCTTCCTGTGCTCCAGGCTGGCGCCGCCGCGCTTCTCGGTGATGAACTTGTCTTCGATCGCCGACAGCATCGCGAGCCGCTGATCGAGCCGCGCCCGGTCGATGCCGCCGTCGAGATTCCGCACGTTGCCGTTGGAGTCGACGACGAACGGAGCCCACGTCATCCCGAGGAAGCCAGCCCCCACGCTACCGCCACCGACGGACACAAAGGGCGGAATCTCGAGTTCGGCCACCTGATCGGCGAGTTCATGGGCGATCACCGAGCCGTAGCCCGGATGCTCGACGTTGGGATTCGGCACGTAGCCGGTGTGCATGTAGTAGCGGCCGCGCATGTGGTCGGCCTCGCGTGTGCTCATCGACCGCACGATGGCCATGTTGTGCATCTGCTTGGCCATGAGCGGCATATGCTCGCTGATCGCGACACCGTCAGCGCTCGTTGAGATCTGCTTGAACTCACCGCCGGTCGGCGCGCCCGGCTTGAGATCCCAGATGTCCATGGTGCTGGGACCGCCGCCCATCCACAGCAAGATGGCGGCCTTGTGCCGCTTCTTCATGTCGGCGGCATTGGCCAGGAGGGTGTTGGTGAACGCCGTCGCCGGCGTCGCAAGCGCCGCGGCTCCCGCCAGGTGACTCACGAAATGCCGCCGTGACATGCCGTCTGGAACACCGAACAGGCGAGACATGATGACGCTCCTCAAAAATTTGGATCGGTCTCGATTCACAGGCCTCAGAAGATGATATCGACTTTTCCGACAGAAATCACGACCGCCCCCGGGTCGCCACCACCCCAGTAGGCCCGTCACTCCGTGACGGGCAGCCCGTTGCGGAGCAACGGGCCTACGGGGGCGATTCAGTGGTTGATGATGAATTCGTTGGAATTGAGGTCGGCCCACCAGATGTCCTGGAGGGCCCCGACCACGTCCCCCTTCCGGGCGACAAGCAGGGCGTTGGCGGCCCCCGTTTCCTTGGGCGAGGGCTTACGGGCCAGGGCGGCCAGGTAGAGCATCCGCACCTTATCCTCGTTGGACTTGGGGCTCTTGGCCACCTTGTCGAGGAAGCCCCCCTTGCCCGTGCTGGTCGCCTGCTTGATGAGCTCGCCATTGAACATCATCAGCACCTGCGGAATCGAGCCGTTGAACGTCGTGGCCTCGTCTCCCTCGTCGGTGCCGAAGGCGATCACGAACTGTGACATCCACGCATCTTTCTTCCGGGCGGCCTCTTCGCCGGCGGCCTTGTCGGCCTCGGTGGCGGTGAGCAGCGATTCGTAGAGCTGTTCCGCCTGCATCTGTCGCAGATAAAAGTGGCTGAACTTCGGCTTCTCGCCCACCGCCGGGTCGTCGCTCGCGTTCTTGGCCGTCGTCTTGCTCGAGAGCGCGTAGGGCTTCGAGAGCGTGATCCATCGCATCAACTCTTTGAGATCGAAGCTTTGCTCGCGGAATCGCTCCGCCAGGCCGTCGAGCAACTCGGGATGCGAGGGCGGATTGTGGTCGCCCAGATCGTCGACCGGCTTCGTGAACCCGTAGCCGAGAAAATGCCCCCAGATGCGGTTGACGATCGCCTTGGGAAAGTTCGGGCTCGTTTTGATGAGCTTGGCCAGCTCCTGGCGGCGATTGGCGCCGTAGGGGGTGCCGTCCTCCATCTTCCCGGGCAGGTAGCCGGTCTTCGCAATCTCCGTGCCGTCGATGAACACGGGAAAGGCCACCTTCATCAGGCCGTTGCGCAGCTCGTAGTAGAGCTCTGCCTCTTCGGGATTCTTGCCTTCCCCCTCGAAGTCCTGGTCGAGGAGTTCCACGAACTGCAGTTCGCCACTCCCTTCCTCGCGATTCAACGCACGGGCCTGGCGAAAGAAGGCGTTCAGCTCCCAGAACTGGTTTTGCTTGCCCTTGTTGAACGGGTGGTTGTGACACTGGGTGCACGCCACCTGCACACCGAGAAAGATCTGGGCAGTTTTGGCCGTGGCTTGCACGCCATTCTCGACGCCCATCTCCACCATCTTGCCGCTCAGGAAATTCGTCGCCCCATTGAAGCCGGCAAGATCCTTGCGATTGGTGTTGACGCCCGTGGCCGTGACCAGTTCTTCCATGAACCGGTCATACGGGATGTTCTTGGCCAATGCCCTCCGCAGCCACTGCCGCATACCCGCGCGGCTGACCTGCTCGTTCTCCGTGTCGCGGCCGATGAGCACCATCGTCCAGACATCGGTCCAGTTGCGGGCAAACTCGTCTTCATATTCCTCACCGAGCAGCCGTTCGACGAGCTCGGCCCGCTTGGTAGGCGTCGATTCCTGGGCATACCGCTCCAATTCTGCGACCGTCGGAATGCGCCCCACAAGGTCGAGGAACACGCGGCGACACCACTCGCCATCGGTCGCGGCCGCAGACGGCTGCAGGTCGGCATCGGCCCAGCCGGCCGAGATCTGCTCGTTGATGAATCGCACCGGCTCGATGCCGAAGTGGTCGTCGGCGGCCTGGGCCGGAGAGAGGGCCGCCACCGTGACGCACAGTGCCAGCACCCGGGACGTCGCCCCAGCCGACACAACCACGCCGGGCAGCATCGCCCACACGCGCCGCGGGAAGCTTGAACGGCACATGACACCCTCGCAGAAAAATGTGGAGCCAACACCCAAGCTCCACAAATTCTATCGCGTTCGGGCGTTACGTGCGAGCCGGGCGTGCCGGCTCAACCCTGGGCGCGGCAGACCGGCCCGCCGCCACGTCGGCCCCGACGAACTCCAGCACCGCCCGCGGACCGGCATCACCGAGTCGCGGCGTGGCCAGTTTCAGGATCCGGGTGTAGCCGCCCGGCCGATCGACGAACCGGGGGGCGATCTTCTCGAACACGATCCGGGCTGCCTGCTTATCGCCGAGCAATTGGATCACCCGCCGCCGGGCCGCCACCGCCGGCGACATGGCATGGGCCCATTTCTGCCACTGGTCACCCTGCCGCCACTGCTTCCAGGCCGCGGAATCCCGCTCGGCCGAGGTGCCGAACTCACGAGCCTTGTCGGCCGCCGCCAGCCCACGCTTGGCAATCGTGATGCACCGCTCGACGAGCGGCCGCACTTCCTTCGCCTTCGCGACCGTTGTGATGATCCGACCAGCGACCTTGGGGGCACCGACCTCGCCGGCTTCGGTCTGACGCTCCGTGAGCATCAAGGCCGAAGCGAGATTCCTCAACAAGGCACGCTGGTGGGAGGGGCTGCGGCCGAGAACCCGGCCTTTGCGACGGTGACGCATGTCATGATTCCTTCGTTCAGGATGCTATGGGCGAGAATGAAGCGGGGGGATCCGATCGTGAAGATGACGGCCGTCAGGCGTTCGCCCCGGCCGGCACAGCCATCCCGAGATGCAGACCGATGTCCCGCAGTTTCTCCTCGACCTCGGTGAGGGTCGTCTCACCGAAATTCCGCATTTCGAGCAACTCTTCGCGGCTGCGTGCGACAAGGTCACGCAACGAGGAGATACCGGCCTCCTCGAGGCAGTTGTTGGCCCGCAGCGAAAGCCGCAGATCCGACACGAGCATGCCCAGCCGACTCTCCAACGGGGCCTCGATGCTGAATACGCCGCCGGCAGCCGGCAGAGCCAGGCCAGGGCCAGGCTGCGTGTAGCCAACGAACGGGTTGAGGTGCTTCCGCAGGATCTTCGCCGCTTCGACGAGGGCCATTTCCGGGGTGACCGTGCCGTTCGTCCAGATCTCCATCGTCAACTTGTCGTAATTCGTCTTCTGCCCAACGCGTGTCTCCTCGACCTCGTACTTCACCCGGGTCACCGGACTGAACACCGCGTCGACCGGGATGATCCCAATCTCCTGGGAGGCCTGCGCCTGCTCGCTCGAGGGCACGTAGCCACGACCGTTCTCCACGACCATTTCCAGTTCGAAGGGCACATCGTCGGTCAACGTGGCGAGCACGAGATCCTTGTTCACGATCTCCACGGCCTCGTCCACCTGGACATCGGCCCCCGTGATCGGGCCTCGAGTCGACTTCTCGACCCGGATGACGCGGGTCGATTCGCTGTGGTTCTTGACCACGAGGCTCTTCACGGCAAGCACGATGTCCGTCACGTCTTCGACCACGCCCTTGATCGTCGTGAACTCGTGCAACGCACCGGCAAGCTTGATCTGTGTCACGGCACTGCCCTCGAGGCTCGAGAGCAACACCCGCCGGAGGCTGTTGCCGACCGTCGTGCCGAAGCCGCGCTCGAAGGGCTCGGCCACGAACTTGCCATACGTGGGCGACAGCGTCTTGGCGTCAGCGGTGACCGCCCCAGGGAGCTCCAGACCTCGCCAGCGGATATGCATAGGAAACTCCTTCGGATGTGATGTGCGTGTTCGGCTCGTTGCTTCGCCGGGCGACATGCGACCCGGATCGATTTCTACCCAGACTGAGAACCACCCAGATCGACGACTATTTGGAACACAACTCGATGATCAAATTGGCCTGCACGGGCAGCGAGATGTCGTCGGCCGCAGGCAAACGATCGACCCGCCCCTCCGGCACGGCTCCCTCGCCTCGCGAGAGGAAGCTCGGCACGTCACGGCGGAAATCCGCCAGGGCTGCGTGCACCAACTGCAGACTCCGGACGCGATTTTTCACCCGCACCAAGTCGCCCGCTTTCACGAGGTAGCTCGGCACGTCCACCCGGTGCCCGTTCACCGTGATGTGGCCGTGCATGACCATTTGCCGGGCCGCAGCACGCGAGGCGGCGAAGCCCAGCCGATGCACGACATTGTCGAGCCGCCGCTCCAGGAGCGACATGAGCGTTTCACCCGTATTCCCCTTCCCCCGCGAGGCGCGGGCAAAGTAGGTGCGGAACTGCCGTTCGAGCACGCCATAGAAGTGCTTGACCTTCTGCTTCTCGCGAAGCCGAAGGCCGTAGTCGGTCGCCTTGCTGCGCCGCTTCTGAACCATGCCCGGGGGCGTGGGACGCCGCTCGAAGGCACACTTCGGCGTGTCGCAGCGACTGCCCTTGAGAAACAACTTCAAACCGTCACGACGACAGAGCCGGCAGACCGGCCCGGTAATACGTCCCATTGTGCTCGCCTATCCGTCTTGGAAACAGAACTTGTGTGTGATAACCGTGATCAAAAACCGGTCGCCCCGATGGCGATCCGCGTCAAACCCGTCGCTTCTTCGGCGGGCGGCACCCATTGTGCGGCAGCGGGGTGATGTCCTCGATGCTCTTTACGTTCATGCCGGCAGCCTGCAGGGCCGTGATCGCACTTTCACGACCACTGCCCGGTCCCTTGACCCGAACCTCGAGTTCCTTCACGCCGAATTTGGCCGCCTTTTCGGCTGCCTGCTGGGCCGCACACTGACCGGCAAAAGGCGTGCCCTTGCGGCTCCCCTTGAAGCCGCAGGTGCCGCCGCTCGCCCAGCACAGCGTGTCGCCACGAGTGTCGGTGATCGTGACGGTGGTGTTGTTGAAGCTGGCCGTAATGAACGCGATACCAGCGGTCACGCTCTTCTTCTTGCTCTTTGCTACCTTCGACATGTGCGCCTGCTCGTGATGCCCTGACTCGTTATGTTCCGACCCGTGGTGTTCCGAAGGGCCGCCCACCTTCGCGGGCGGGAAAAGCCACCGACTCGCAATTGACTACTTGAGATCCTTGACGCCCTTCTTGCCGGCGACCGTCTTCTTCGGCCCCTTGCGAGTGCGGGCGTTGGTCCGGGTCCGCTGGCCGCGCACAGGCAAGCCGCGACGATGCCGGAGGCCGCGGTAACTGCCGATGTCCTTGAGCCGCGAAATGTTCTGTGCGACCTGACGCCGCAGTTGCCCCTCAGCCGTGTAGTCCTTGTCGAGCAGGGAGGCGATCCTCGCCAACTCGTCTTCGTGAAGGTCGCGGGCCTTGCCCAACGGATCCACGCCCGCTTTGTGGCAGAGATCGCGAGCCACTCGCGGACCGACACCGTAAAGATATTGAAGCGAGAAGACCGTCTTCTTCTCGGAGGGGATATCGACACCCATCAAGCGAGGCATGGCACGAATTCCGGAGACCGATGAACCGACGCGTAGAAAGTCAGGGACGAACAGTAGGATCGACGACACACGGGCACGAACGCCATCCGCCGCCGGTCCGCCACGGACCAGCCGCAGCCGATGCCGGCCACGTCACACCGCCGTCCGCACCACCCGACTCACCCCTGACGCTGCTTGTGGCGAGGATCCGAGCAGACCACGAATACGACGCCGCGGCGCCGGACGATCTTGCACTTCTCGCACATGCGACGGACGCTGGCGCGAACCTTCATAAAAAACGCTCGTGACTGCGACCGATGGCAGGGTTGGGGGTAATGGCGGGAGTCCCAAACTATAGATCACGGCGACTCGCGTTCACAAGGGGGGGGCTTTTTTTCCGGACTCGGGCTGCGGCGGCCATCGCCACCCCCCTCTTCTCAGGCCTTCGCGCCGACACTTTCGCCGGCCGCCGGCGGGGCGGTGAGGACGACCGGGCCGCCGTCGGTGATGGCCACGGTGTGCTCGAAATGAGCACTCGCCAGGCCGTCGATGGTCGCCTGGGTCCAGTGATCGGCCAGCACACGGACCTTCTTGGAACCCATGTTCACCATCGGCTCCACCGCGATCACCAGCCCCGGCTCGAGCTCGAAGTCGTGATTCCGCCGAAAGGCAGGGGTGCAGAAGTTGGGCACCTGGGGATCTTCGTGCATCGTTCGCCCGATGCCGTGGCCGACGAAATGTTCGACCACCGAAAAACCATGGTCGCGGACATACTTCGCCATTTCCGTGGCGACGTCGCTCCAGCGGTTCCGCGTGGCCATCAATTCGATGGCGAGTCCGAGCACGCCGCGGGTGCAATCGAGCAGCTGCTGCACGCGCGGCTCCACCTCCCCCACCGCGTGGGTTACCGCAGAGTCGCCGCACCAGCCCCCCAGGCTGCAGCCGGTGTCGATGCTGACGACATCGCCCGCTACGAGCACTCGCGAGCCAGGAATGCCGTGCACGACCTCGTCATTGACCGAGATACAGCAGCAGGCGGGAAACGGCACCTTCCCCGGCACGCCCTTGAACAGCGGCAGCGCACCGTGCGAAAGAAAAAACGCCTCGACCGCCGCATCGATCTCGCCGGTCGTGACTCCGGGACGCGCGAGCGAACCGGCGACCTGATGGGCTCCCCAGACGACGAGACCAGAGCGACGCATCAGCGCGATCTCACGAGCCGAACGCAAATTCACCACGACGACGCGAACCTCCTGAGGACCAGCACTCGGGGACCGGTCCATACAGACCAGCGAGAGGGAACCAGCAATTGAGAGGCTGGGAACATCCCGAGTATATCGGCTTTATCGCCGCCGGGATCGTGCCCGAAACCGCTCGATCGCCAGCGTGACACGAGCGAAGATCTCGTCGGCCGAGCCCAGGCCATCGATGCTCGCAAGCTTGCCCTGACGAGCGTAGTAGTCGAGCAGCGGAGCGGTTTGTTCCTCGAAACTCACGATCCGGCGGGAAAAAATTTCGGGGTCGTCGTCTTCTCGCTTACGGGCGAGCATCCGGCGCACGAGCTCGTCGCGGGGTACGGCGAGTTCGATCACCCCGTCCACGCTCATCGCCTGCCGTTCGAGCAGCTCATCGAGCGTCGCGGCCTGGGACAACGTGCGGGGGAACCCATCGAGCAGGCAGCCTTCCCGGCAGTCAGGCGACTGGAGCCGCTGATTCACCATGCCGACAATGATCGAATCGGGCACGAGCTGGCCCTGCTCCATGTAGGTGGATGCCTGCCGGCCGGCCGGCGTGCCCTCCCGCACGGCCACACGCAGCATCTCCCCTGTTGAAAGATGAGGCACCTGCAGCATGCCAGCCAGCCGCTGGCATTGCGTGCCCTTCCCTGCTCCGGGGGGTCCGATCAGGATCAGCCGCATGACGCGCCCGCAGGGAAGGAGGGCCTTGGGCACTCAGCCCTTTTCCAGCAGGCCGGTGTAGTTTCGCATCACGAGATGGCTGTCGATCTTCTGGACGAGATCGAAGGCGACGCTGACCGCGATCAACAACCCAGTGCCACCATAGAAGCTGGCGATCTGCGCTGGAATCCCCAGGGCGCCACCCACGATCGTGGGAATCACGGCCACGAGCGCCAGAAAGCCGGCGCCGACGTAGGTGATCCGCTCCATGACCCGCTCGAGGTAATCAGCCGTCCGCTTGCCCGGCCGATACCCCGGAATGAAGGCGCCGAAGTTCTTGAGGTTGTCGGCCATCTCCTTCGGATTGAAGGTGATCGCCGTCCAGAAGTAGCAGAAGAAATAGATCAGGGCGATGTAGCAGACGTTGTAGAGATACGACTGACCACGAGTAAAGGAGTCGTAGAGCGAGCGGAGCAGGTCGCTGCCCGGAAATGCGCCACTGAGATACTGAAAAAACATCTGCGGAAAAAGCAGGAGCGAGCTGGCGAAAATGATCGGCATCACGCCGGCCTGATTGACCCGCAGCGGGAGATACTGCCGGGTGCCGCCGTAGACGCGGCGGCCACGAACATGTTTGGCGCTCTGGGTCGGAATCCGGCGTTGCCCCTGGGTCATGAACACGACACCGGCCACCACGCCCACGAAGAGCGCCGCCAGCACGAGCATGGTCTCGATGCCGAGTTTGCCGCCACCACCACCGAGCTCCCAGCTGGTATCGCTGCCCAGCTCGACCAACGCGCTGGGCATCGCAGCCAGGATGCCGGCCATGATCAGGAGGCTGATGCCGTTGCCGATTCCGAACTCATCGATCTGCTCGCCGAGCCACATCAGGAAGATCGTCCCGGCCGTCATCGTCATGACCGCCACGAACTGCCAGACGAACGGCAGGCGGCCATCGACGAGAAAGCTCGACTGGATCAGCGACTGCTCGCCCACGCGCTGCGACGACAGAAACGCGACGTAGGCCCAGCTCTGCACGATGCAGATCAGCACGGTGGCATAGCGGGTGTACTCGT
>CAMDDA010000080.1 GCA_945890755.1 Candidatus Kuenenia stuttgartensis | reverse complement strand
GCCCGGGCCGAGGAGCTGCTGCCGACCTGTGCCGCGCGGCTCGAGGCGCTCGCCTCGCGGCGGGCAGCTACGACTCGGGCGATCGAGCACCTTGCCGCGTCGTACGCCGAGAGCTCGTGGGCCGACGTGGCCGACAACGTGGGCCGCGCCGACGAAGGGCTGGCCCGCGTCGAACAGCTCATCCAGGAGGCCCGCCTCGCCCTCGAGCCGACGCGGCAAGAATACTTCCGTGCCGTCGCGCTCCTCGAAGAGGCGGTGCGGCAGGAAGACTGGATCGAGGGCTGCCATGCGGGCGTCACCGACCGTCGCGCGGAGCTCGACGAACTGCTGGCGACGGTGCCGGTGCACCGGGATCGGACAGCCGACCGCATCACGGCACTGGCACGGCGGCTCGAGCGACAGCAGACCGACCGAGCGCGGGCCAACGAACGCTGCCGCGAGGGCTCCCGGCTGCTGAATGTGGCCGGCTCTGCGCTGGCCGTCGCCCGTCCCGATGTCCGACAGGCGGCCCAACTCGTCGATGCCGCCGACGCCGCAGCTGCGCGGGCCGAACAGTTTGCCGACGAGGATGAGCGGCTGGCTGGTCAGGCGGCCGACGAGATCGAGGAGACGGACTCGCTGCTGCGGCGCGTGGCGGCCTGGTATGGCGAGGGCGTGCAGGCCGACGTGCGCGGTGCGGTGGCGGCGCTCGAAACCGCGCGGTCGCTCCTCGGCCGCCAGCGGTATGAAGACGCGATCAAGACGGCAGGGGAGGCGGCGGAGCAGGGAAGGGCCGCCTATGCTGCGGCCACGACCGAAGCGGAGCGGCGGCGGCTGAGGCGACAGCAGGAGATCCGCCGGCGACAGCTCGAGGACTCGTTCACGCGGATGTCCCGGGGTGCCGGGCCGTGGGTGATCCAGCTCCCGGGCGGCATGTTCAGCGGCCCCGACCCATGGCGGTCGATGCAGTCGGCGCCCCGGCCCTCCAGCACCGCGGGGGGCGGCTGGTCGCGGGATATCGCCCAGACCGGCTGGTAGTCAGCGAATCTCGATCGGGGCGGTGTCGAGCCGGCCGATCTCGGCGACGGGCTTCGCTGCGCCCGGACGCTCGAGCAGCCGTTCCATCTGCTCGACGCGGGCCCGTACGGCCACGGGCATGCGGCTGCGTGCCTCCGGCGTGTCGATCGCGTCGTTGAAGACGACACGGCCCTTGATATCGGAAACCACCAGCCGCATCTCATCGCCGGCGACGAGCCGGATCTGATAGTCGGCATCGTGGCGGACGAGCGTCTCGTCGGCATTCGGCAGAGGGGGCCGCACGGCCGCTGGCTGCCTGGGAACCTGTGACTGCGGCAAGAGCGAGAGCGTCGAGGCAGCCGGCCGCAGGGATGCCGCTGGGCGGGCCGCCGACACGGGTGCCGTCGCGACGG
This sequence comes from Candidatus Kuenenia stuttgartensis, assembly GCA_945890755.1. GTDB lineage: Bacteria > Planctomycetota > Planctomycetia > Pirellulales > UBA1268 > QWPN01. Next base: position 11,620 of record CAMDDA010000080.1, on the reverse strand, counting down.
CGACTGACGCGGGGGCACCGAGCGGAATCTCCGTGATCCGGCCGGCCCGCAGCACATGGCACGCACAGGCCGCACCGGCCGTCGCTTCGAGGAGGGCGTTGAATTGTTCCGGCAGAACGAGCAGCTGGTCGTCGAGCTTCACGAGCACGTCGTGCTGGCGGAAGCCGGCGCGGTGGGCCGGCGAGGCCGGCGTCACCTCGTCGACGACGAGGCCGGCCCCGCGGTCGAGGGCGAGTTGCTGACGGAGCACGCCCGACGCCCGGGACAACTTCAGCCCGAGATCGCCGGCCGTCTGCGGCACGGTGACTTCACCCACCGGCTCGAGATGCGAGCGACGGCTGGGCGGATCGGACTCTGCTGCCGCGGCGCAAACGCACGCGGCGGCGACGAGGCCGGCCGCCAGCACAGTATTCAACGTGAATCGGGGTGTACGACTGAGGGCGAGCGTGTGCATCTCGGTGTGATCCGCCGGTTTCGGAAGACAAGAGGACGGGTATGTGACGGGCCGCGGGGTTTGACGCCAGAGGAGCTTTCCACGAGCGGCCAGACGACCTGCAAGCTGGGGAGGAGGCGGCCCCCGGGCAAGCTGCGGGCTGCCGATAAAGGGGGGGACCGGGAGGATCTCACGGCGATGAAGGCAGTCCTGAATGACGGGCTTCCACGGCCGCCCGCCGCAGTGTCGATACGACCGTCACACGAGATTCATTTTGGTGACTCACAAGGGGAGCGGATCATGGGCGTGCGGCACGATGCGGTGCGGGGGATCGTCATGCTCACCGTGGCCTGCCTCGGGCTGACGGGGGGCATGACCCGGGGGGCCGAGAAGGCGGCTTCGCCGCCGGCGGAGAAAAAGCCGGTACTGGTGCCGGGCACAGGCACACTGGCCAAGAACGCCCACGACGACTTCGAGGACGAGAAGTGGAAGTGGTACTACAACCACCCCAAGAGCTCGGAGGAGCAGGACAAGCGGATGCGGGGCCCGCTGGGCAAATCCGCCAACGGCCGCTGGTTTGAGGGGCCGAAGCGCGGCACGCCCGACGTGGTCAAGCGCATCGAACTGCCGACCGCCGGGATCGAGGGCAGCAGCCACGGCCTGCTCCTCGCCACGCAGCATGCCGGCATTCCCGGCCGCGTCACCTACCAGATGCAGCAGGACGACTTCGTGTTCAACATGAGCCGGGCCGCCGGTCGCGGCTTCTCGGTGGCCGATAGCCCGAGCGTGGTGACGCGGGTCTACATGCCGCCGTTCGACCAGTGGGAAAACCGCACCGGCCCGTCGTTCGGCTTCCGGGCCGGCTGCTTCACCCATGCGATCATCACCGGAGACGACCATCCCGACGAGGGGAAGTTCGGCCTCGAGGAATATTGGCCAGGCATGTTCGTCTGCTACGAGAAGGCCAATCCCAAGAAGAAGACCGAGCGGCAGGCGTATATCCGTGTCCGTGGCGGCCGCAACGGCGGCGAGATCCGCGGCCCCACCATCACCGAGCCGCAACTCGGCTGGTGGACGCTCGGCTTGTCCTTCTCGCCAGACGGCATGGTGCACTACTTCGCGAGCGAGGGCGTGGACGACCTCACGATGGACGACCACATCACGTCGCAGTATCCCTATGGCTACCGCACGGAATGGCTGAAGACCTTCTTCTTCAATGTCTGTGCCCACGACGACGGCCGCACCTGGAGCACGCCTTGGGTGATCGACGACCCGAAGGTCTACTTCGTCAAGCGGCCGCAGATGGCCACGCAGCAGTCACGGCCCACGAAGCGGTAGGCACCGGCGGCGGGCCGGCACGAGTTCGCTCGCGGGCGGAGGACCGCCATGCTCGCGATCCTCGCACCGAGCCCTCCGCCTCCCCAAGGAAGCCCCCAGGCGCAAGCCGGGGGATCGTGAAGCGGATTCGTCGGCGGCGCCGCCCCGCGGAATGACGAAGCTCCGGGGCCAAAGTCACGACCGCGTCCGCCACCAGCCGGCGAGGAGGCTGCCCATCGCCGAGTGGACGACGCTCGAGATGGCGGATGGCACAGCCGTGAGTGGCTCGGCTGAAAAATGCTTTTGCGCGAGCACGACGCCGAGGCCCGAGTTCTGCATCCCGACCTCGATCGAGATCGTGCGGCAGACGGGGCGGTCGAAGCGAAACGCCCGCGCAAACAACAAGCCCACGCCGAAGCCGAGCCCGTGGACGGCGGCCACGGCCGCGAGCAGCTGCAGGCCGCTCGTCCGGATCGCGGCCGCATTCTGCCCCACGATGCTGGCGCAGACGAGCGCGATCGTGACCACGCTCACCAGCGGCGCCACCGGCTGCACCATCCGCACGACGCGGGGCAGGAAACGGTTGATCGCCACACCCGCCGCGACTGGCAGCACCACCACCTGGAGGGTGGAGAGAAAGAGCCCGAGGGCATCGACGTCTACGAGCCGGCCGGCGAGCAGCTTCACGAGCAGCGGCGTGAGCACCACCGCCCCGAGCGTCGAGCAGGTGGTCATCAGAACCGAGAGGGCGACGTCGGCCCGAGCGATGTAGGTGACGACGTTCGACGCCGTGCCGCCGGGGCAGGCCGCCACGAGCATGATGCCCACTGCGAACGGCGTCTCCAGTCCAGCCGCCGTCGCCACCAGCCAGCCGGCCAGCGGCATGATCAGGAACTGCGCCATGAAACCGACGGCGACCGCACCCGGCCGCGTGGCCACGCGGGCGAAGTCGGCGAACGAGAGCGTGATCCCCATGCCGAGCATGATCACCGCGAGGCCGACGACGATCGCCGGCCCGCGAAACCAGACGAACCACGCCGGCTCGACGAGCGCCAGCCCGCAGGCAACGAGCACCCAGACAGGAAACGCATTCGCCAACAGATCGAGCGTGCGTTTCATGTGTCGGGGGCCGGCCGGCTACTGGCTGCGGGCGGTGCGGGTGAATTCGCAGGGCGGAGGCAAGAGTTCAGCCAGGACTTCCGACGAACAGCGTACGACGAGGCCATCGACGCCGATCCGTTCCAGCGTGCACTCACACCCAGATCCCTCGTCACGGCCGCGGCCCTCGACCCGCACCGTCCAGGCGTCGCCGGCCTTCGTCCATGTGGCTTCGGCAAAGCGGCCGGTCGAGGTGAAGATCCATGAGCGGAGGGCCTGCCGTTCGGGATCCCAGCCGATGATCTCGGTGAGCTCGCGAGGGCCCGAATCGTCGGTGGGCAGGAGACCCGGAATGCGGGTGTCACCGGCCGTGGGCAGATTCTCAGGTGCCCGCTCGGGCCGCACCGCATGGCTGCGGACGATGAACGCCCGCCCCGCGCTCCAGAAGCACTGCGTGCTCGCCGTGACGCCCTCGCCCACGTCTTCCCAGGCGCCAAGCAGCCAGGCGAGTTCGTCGAGCGGCTGAGCGGCTGCGGCTGTCGTGCCTGCAGCGGGCAGCGGCGACTCACGCAGACTCTCGAGTAGCCACCGGCCGTCCTGCTTGACGACCACCGCCGAGAACCGGCTGGCGGCGCTGCCACCATCGGTGAACCCAAGCCGCGTCTGGCCGTCCACCACCGCCACGTCGTGTCGCACGGACCGCACGCTGGCGACGTCGATGTCGATCGTGGCGTCGGCATCCGTGGCGAACAGGGCCGCGAACACATCGTGAACGGCAGCCCGTCCGGCGGTCACCTCGCCCGACGCAAGATCCACGCTCTCGCCACGGTCAGACCAATGAGACGCGACGGCGACCGAATCGTGCCGGTTGAAGTCGCGCAGGTAGCCGTCGAGCATCGCGCGAATCTCGGTGGCGACATCGCCGGCCACCGCGGAACGGGCCGCCACGGGCGCGGCAGCGGCGACGCGAAACGGCCGCGGCGGCGAAATCACCTGGGGCACGGGCACCGCCGGACGAGCCGCCACCGGCAGCCTTTCGGCCGTCTTCCCAGCCGAACAGCCGGCCATCACCACTACCGCAAGCAGACTCGTCCACCGCATGATCTCACCCTCCGTAGATGCAGCCTGGAACGCCCGGTCGCATGATACCGGGCGGAACGAAACGTGACGAATCAAAAGGCGACCGCGGGGATCCCGTCATCCAAGCCCTGAGCGCGAGCGAGGGGATCCCGCGGCGCGAGCCGCGGACGCGTTGCACCGGAAGACAGCCTCGACACCGTACCCCGGCCCGCCGACGATTCAGCGTCACGATCCCCCGGCTTGCGCCTGGGGGCTTCCTTCGGAATCGCACCACCGAACGTTCCAGCCATCCAAGCCCTGAGCGCGACCGCGGGGATCCCGTGGCGCGCACTTTACTTCGCGTCGATCGTCACCCCGGGGAAGTCGTCGGTGCGGAATGGGGTGAGCGGCAGGCCGGCTGCCGAATACATGTTGCAGACCGGGTTGTCGGCCCAGGCGTAGCGCACCGCGACGGGGTCGGCCACCGCCGGGCTCGACACCTCGATCCGGCCGTCGGGCAGGATGGTCGCCTTGGCGGCCACGAACTTCCGGTCGGCGGCGGCGATCGTGAAGCCGATCGGCTCGGCGACGTCGAAGGGCCGCCAGCCGCCCGAGACGTTGGCGAACGAAAGCACGATCTTCGCGCCCTGCTTTTCCATCGACTTGTAGAGCGGGCTGCGGCAGACGATGCCGGGCACCTTGTAGGTCTCGGCCAGCGCCCAGCGGGCGAGCCGCTTGGCGACGTCTTGCTTGTTCTTGGGGTGGATGTCCTTGCCCTCGCCGATGTCGATGATCACCGCCTCACCCGTGGCGGGCAGCGCCTGCATCGTCATCGTCTGGGCCTCCCGCAGCTCGGCCCAGTCGCTCTCGGCTGGCTCCGCCTTCTCGGGTTTGAAGTCGGCCAGCTGCACCCAGTAGAAGGGGAATTCACCGAGGCCCCACTCCTCCCGCCAGCTCTTGATCATGAAGGGGAAGAGCTCGCGGTATTGATGGGCCCGACCTGCATTCGATTCGCCCTGGTACCAGATCGCTCCCTTGATGCCGTAGCCGATCGAGGGCGTGAGTACGCCCGAGTGGATGTTGCCGGGACGGGCATTGCCCTTCATCTGGCCGTCGGGACGCTGCGGCTGCTTCGGGGCCGGCTTGCCTTCCGCCTTCGCCTTGTCGGCCTCGCCCTTCCATTCGGCGAGCTTCTTCTCGAACTCGGCCATGGCGGCCGGCAGCGCCTCCTCCGTCTTCAGCCACCGCTCGTGGATCGCCTTGAGCGTGGGGTGGGCGGCGAGCTTCTCGCGCTTCACCCAGGCATCGGCGGCGCTTCCACCCCAGGCGTTGTCGATGAGGCCTACGGGCACGCCGAGCGTCTGATGGAGTTGCCGGCCGAAGAAGTAGCCGACGGCCGAGAAGTCGCCGACCGTCTCGGGGGAGCAGGCCGCCCAGTTCCCGTTGAAGTTCCACTGGGGCTCCTGCGTGCCGACCTGCGGCACCGAGATGAAGCGGATGTTCGGGAACTTCGCGGCCGCCTTCTCGATATCGGGATCGTTGGCCTGGTTGACGCTCCACTGCATGTTCGATTGGCCGGCACAGACCCAGACCTCGCCGATGAGCACGTCGTTGAACGCGACCTCGTTCTTGCCCTTCACCTTCAGCGTATGCGGACCGCCGTACTCTTGGATCGGGTCGAGGAACACGTGCCACATGCCGTCGGCCGCGGCCGTCGTGGTATGGCTTTGGCCGCCGAGCGTGACCGTCACCGCCTCGCCCGGATCGGCCTTGCCCCAGACCTTGTTCTTGATGCCCTGCTGCAAGACCATGTGGTCGCCGAACATGTTGTTGAGCGACACGTCGGCGGCGGCGGGTGCGGCGACGAGGATCGCAACGGCCAGCCAGGCGGGGGTGACACGCGAGCGAAACATGGACGGTATCTCCAGAGGGGGACGCCGATTCTGAGCCCGAATCGGCAGCCCCGAGGATAGCCGCGGCCCCCCGCGAACGAAACGGTCTGCAGGCGTTCGCCGGGGTGTTTTTCGCCTTTGACCGCTCGGCAGGTATCGTGACGGTCACCCACCGTCAGGAGCCCGCCATGCATTTCGACCCCGACGACGCCGCTTCCCATTCCCCGCACGACTCAGGCCGCGACGAGCCGCGGCACGGTGATCAGCCAGCCTCCGCGTCAGTCGCGTCGGCGGTGGCCGTGCCGCTGATCGCGCTCGCTCTGCTCGGCGCCGCAGTCTGGTTCGGGTCGACGCCGACACCGACGCCCGCGCCCGCGGCATTGGCCGGCCCCACTGCCGCGGCGATCGCCACCGATCCGCTGTCGAGCTGGAACGACGGGCCGACGAAGCGGGCGATTCTGGAGTTCGTCGCCGCGGTCACCACGCCCGGCAGCAAGGACTTCGTGCCCGTCGCCGAACGCGTGGCCGTGTTCGACAACGACGGCACGCTCGTCTGCGAGAAGCCGATCGTGCACGGCCTGTTTCTCATCGACCGCGTGAAGGCGCTCGTCGGGCGGCGACCCGAGCTGGCCCATGAGGAGCCGTTCACGACGCTACTCACGGGCGACCTCGACTTCGTGCGGCGACTGGGCAAGAAGTTTTTCGCCGATCTGTCGTTCGCGGCCCTTGGCGGCGTGCCGGAGGAGAAGCTCGAGGCCGAGGCCCGCGACTTCATCCGCACGGCCCGACACCCGGTGTTCGACGTGCCGTTGGGTGAGACGACGTTCGCACCGATGAAGGAGCTGATCTCGCTCCTGCGCTCGCGGGACTTCTCGGTCTGGATCTGCTCGGGCAGCGGGGTGCACTTCATGCGGCCGGCGGCCGGCGAGTGGTATGGCGTGCCACCGGAACGGGTGATCGCCTCGCGGCCCAGGGCCGTGATGCGGGAAATCGAGGGCCTCGACCTGGCGGCCGGCGAGTCGCCGAACAAGCGGCTGGATCTCGTCGTCCTGCCCGAGTTGCAGGTGCTCAACGACGAAGACCGCAAGCCCGTGAGTATCGGCGAGATGATCGGGCGACGGCCGATCTTCGCGGCCGGAAATGTGGGCACCGGCGGCGACATCGACATGCTCCGCTGGTCGCAGTCGGGTGACCGCCGCAGCCTCCAAGTGCTCGTGCTCCATGACGATGCGGAGCGGGAGATGGCCTACGGCGAGCCGCAGCACGAGTCGCTGACGGCAGCCGAGGAATATGGCTGGCAGGTGGTGCGGATGGCGACGGACTGGAAGCGCGTGTTCGCCCGGCCGCTCGAGAAGCGGTCCGTGGCAACGCCGGCGGAGGCAGCTCCGGTATCGTCCGCGGCGACACCGGCCGCCGCCCCAACGCCAGTTGCCCCCGGCCCACCCCCGACCCGCTGGGGCGAGGAGCTCGCCGCATTCGCCCGGGCCGATCGCGAGACCCCCGCCGCGCCGGGCGGCGTCTGCCTCCTGGGATCGTCGAATATCCGCATGTGGAACACGCTGGCCGACGACTTCCCGGGCATGAACCTGGTGAACCGCGGCGTGAACGGCGGCCAGCTCGCCGAACTGGCTGACTTCGGGCCGGTGATCGCGGCGGCGCTCGCGCCCCGACTCGTCGTCGTCTCAGCAGGCACCAACGATCTCGCCGCCGGGCGCACGCCCGACGAGATCGCGACCGACTTCGGCCGCCTCGTGGCGAACCTCCGGCGCGAACTGCCCGACGTGAAGGTGGCATTCCTGGCGATCTCGCCCACGATCAAGCGTTGGGATCAGCGGGAGACGCAGGCCGCGGCGAATGCGGCCGTCCGCGCGGCCATCGAGTCCGAGAGCATGGGTACGGACGTCACCTTCATCGACGCCAATCAGGCCTTCCTCGGGCCGGACGGCACCCCCGCGCCGGAATGCTTCCTCGACGATCAGCAGCACCCCAGCACGATCGGCAACGCCCGCCGCGCCGCCATCATGCGACCACTCCTGGAGCGGCTGCTGGCGGAGTGACAGCGGACGATCAAGCCCGACGGTAGATGTAGTCCTCGACCTGGTGCAGCGCGATCTCGCAGCTGGCGAACCGATGGGCGTTGACGTCGCCGATGGACACCAGGCCGATCACGTCGCCGCCGGCATCGAGCACGGGCAGATGCCGCACGCGATGACTCCGCATCAGTTCGGCGACCTCGTCGATGGGCATCTCCTGGCCGCAGCAGATCACGTCGGCGGTCATCACCTCGCCCACGAGCGTGTCGACTGGAGATCGCGCCAGGCCGATGATCCGGCGAAGCACGTCCCGCTCGGTAAATATCCCGGCGAGCCGCGAGCCGCTGATGACGAGCACCGAGCCGACCCCTTGTTTGTTCATGAGCGTGGTCGCCTCCCAGACCGTGGCCTCCGGTGGCACGGCGACGATTCTGCTCGGAGACTTTGCGTGCAGAAGATCGAACGCGGTTTCCATGATCGTTTCCTCCCAGCGCGGTGGTCGCAATTCACCCTCGACGCCTGCCCCTGCCCGTGCGACATTCTACCGATCGCCGACGGCCGCGGTCCAGGTAGCGACGATCCGGCGGTCGGAGGAGACGCCCCATGAAAGATGCAACCGGGAACAATCCACCCGGCCCGGACGACAGTGCGTGCACGGCGCCCGCGGCCAGCCACGGGGCGGAGACCGGCACCTGGGGCATCGACACCTGGTTGGCGTGGTGCGGCCGCGGAGCCTGGCTGTCGTTTCTCCCCGCGCGACTCCGGCCGCCTCTGGCCCGCGTCGCGATCCAGGCCGTGGCCGCCGCGGCCATTATGCTCCTCGTCGCACCGCTGATCGACGCGCGGGGCGAGGCCTGGCTGGACGCGACCTTCGCTCGCACGCTCGCCGCACTGGCGGCGACGCGTGGCCTCGACAGTGCCATCTCGCTCGCCCAAAGCTCGGAAGTGAGCTTCAGCTTCGGCCCCGGGGGCAGCCTCGGCATCGGGCAGGCCCTCGATCCCGTGAACGACCTCGTGGAGCAATACGCGGCCGTGCTGCTCACGAGCACGACCGCGCTCGGCGTGCAGCAGCTCGGCATGCGGGTGGGGCGGGCGCTCGGGTGGTGGGTGTTTCTGCCTGCGTTCGCCGCGGCAGTGGCCGCGGCGGCCTGCGCCGGACCATCCCGCGAGGCGTGCCTGGCCTGGAGCCGACGGCTCTTCGGAATCGCGCTCTTCGTGCGGCTGGCGATCCCCGCTGCCGGCTGGATCGATTCCATCGTGGCCGAGACGTTTCTGGAGGCGAACTACCAGACCGCGACGGCCATGGTGGCCGACACGGCGGCTCGGATCGAGCAGGTGGAGAAGGCCGACGCCGACAAGCCGTGGTATGAACGCTACAACCCTGTCGATGCGATCGGCGACCGGGCGAAACAACTCTACGACACGCTCGCCAGCCTCGGCGAATCGATCGTGAACCTCGCCATCTATTTCACGGTCTCGACGATCGTCCTGCCGCTGGCCACCCTCTGGCTGCTCTCGCGGGTTTCCGGGATCGTGTTTTCGTCCCGTCCGCAGTGACTCGGGCGATGGCCTCCGCCCCACTGCGCCCAGGTGTCCCCAAAAACGCCGGTCTATCAACGGAAAAACGCCCTCGGCCCCGCCGGACCAACCCCGCCAATGGCGGGATTTGTGTCGGTTTCGCAAAATTCGGGCATTTCCCGGCCGCCGCGACTTGCATGCCGCGCAAGTCAACGTAATCTATCCAACTTATCAGGCGGCCGAGTCGTTCGGTCGTCGCAAGAGAAAGGTCTCTTCGACCGACCGATTTCGGGCGCGTTCGAGACAACCTGCTCGGTTTTCAGTTCGTTCCCTGTTTTTTCCATTGGAGGTTTGCGTGATCCGCAAAATTCTTTCTTGCCTCCTGCCGGCCGTCGCCGTCGTCGCCATGTGCACCAGCACGTGGGCGAAGGACTGTGGCGCCTGCAGCGGCGGCTGCGAGGGTGGCTGTGAAGGCGCCGTCGTCAGCGGCGATGCCTGTGGTGGTTGTGGCGATGCCGGCGCAGCGTGCGGCGGCACCAAGACGGTGTATCAGCGGCAGTACGTGACCGAGATGAAGACGGTCACGAGCACGGAATACACCACCGAGACGCGCGAGCGGACCTACACGGTCAACAAGCGCGTTCCGCGGACCGAGGAGCGGACCCGCACGGTCACCGTGCAGGTTCCCGAGACTCGGACCAAGACCGTGAACTACACGGTCAACAAGAACGTGACCGAGACCAAGACGGCCGAGTACACCGTCCAGGTCCCCTACACCGAGTCGGTCGAGCAGACCTACACGGTGATGGTGCCGGTGAGCGAGGAGAAGACCTCGACCTACACCGTCATGGTTCCGAAGCAGGAGGAGAAGACCTCGACCTACACGGTTCAGGTCCCCTACACCGAGTCGGTCGAGCAGACCTACACGGTCATGACCTCCGTGCCCGAGGAGAAGACCTCGACCTATACGGTCCAGGTTCCCTACACCGAGTCGGTCGAGCAGACCTACACGGTGCATGTGCCGGTTCAGGAAGAGAAGACCGCCACCTACACGGTGATGGTGCCCCACAGCGAGGAGAAGGTCTCGACCTACTCCGTCAGCGTTCCCTACACCGAGCAGGTCGAGCAGACCTACACGGTGAACGTTCCCTACACCGAGGAAATGACCGGCAGCCGGACCGTGCAGAAGCGCGTCCCGGTGACGACCATGAAGTCGGTTCAGGTCCGCGGCGGTCACTGGGCGACCGAGCAGGTTGAGATGCCGTCGAGCGGCACCGACGCCTGTGGCTGCCCGTGCCCCCCGAAGGTCTGCTGCAAGCGCGTCTGGGTTCCGACCTGCGAGACGAAGGAAGTGCCCTGCACGACCTACCAGTGCGTCTCGGAGGAAGTGCCCTACTCCTACACGGTCACCAAGTGCCGTCAGGAGCAGCGCAGCCGGATGGTGAACGTGACGAAGTGCCGCACAGAAGAGCGTCAGCGGACCTACACGGTCACGACCTGCCGCCCCGAAGAGCGGACCCGCACCTACACCGTCACCAAGATGGTGCCGGAGCAGAAGACCCGTTCGGTCAACGTGACCAAGTACAAGTCGGAGGAGCGCACCCGCACCTACACGGTGACGAAGTGCGTGCCCGAGACGAAGACCCGCACGGTCAACGTCACCAAGTATCGTCCGGAAGAGCGGACCCGCACCTACACCGTCACGACCTGCGTGCCGGAAGAGCGGACCCGTTCCTACACCGTGACGAAGATGGTGCCGGAGCAGAAGACCCGCACGGTCAACGTGACCAAGTACAAGAGCGAGACGAAGACTCGCGAGTACACGGTCACCAAGTGCGTGCCCGAGACGATGACCAAGGAAGTTTCCTACACGGTCATGGTCCCGCAGCAGAAGACCGAGACGTACTCGGTCACGGTGTACGACTGCGTCCCCGAGACGAAGACCGCGACCTACACGGTTCGCGTTCCCCACACGGTGACGAAGGAAGTGCCCGTGCAGAAGTGCGTGACCGTCGCCGTCGAGGTGCCCGTCGAGGGTGCCTGCGGTGGTGCGGCTGGTGACGCCGGTGCCTGCGGTGACGCCGGTGCCTGCGGTGACGCCGGCGCCTGCGGCTCGGCTGGTGCCTGCGGCGACGCCGGTGCGGCTGCCTGCGGCGATTGCGGTGCCTCGAAGAAGGGCTGCCGTCGCAAGGGCTGCCGTCGCTGCGGCTGCTGAGCCCAACGCGGCATCTTCCATGTTGTGAATCAGAGGGGGCCGGACGCCATGCGTC
>CAMDDA010000079.1 GCA_945890755.1 Candidatus Kuenenia stuttgartensis | reverse complement strand
CATCGCCATGGCCGGCTATTCCCGGCTGCCCGTCTACGAGGGCTCCCTTGACCACATCCTCGGCTACGTCTCCCTCAAGGACGTGCTCCGGAATAATTGGCTCGGCTGGCCGCTCGAGCTGCGGAAAATGATGCACCGCGCCCTCTTCGTACCCGAGACGATGCCGCTCGACCGGCTGCTCGAGCTGTTCCAGAAGGAGCGAAACCAGCTCGCGATCGTGCTCGACGAATATGGCGGCACGGAGGGTCTCGTGACCATGGAAGACGTGCTCGAGGAGCTCGTCGGCGAGATCCACGACGAGCATCGCCGCGACGAAGCATCGCCGTTCGTTCAGCGGGAGGATGGCTCGTGGCTGGTGGATGGCGGCGCCGGCATCGAAGATCTCGCCCAGACCTTCGGCCTCAAGACCGACGCCCTGCCCCGCGACTACTCGACGATCTCCGGCCTGGTGCTCGCCGAACTCGAGCGCATCCCTTCCGCGGGCGACATCGTCCGCTGGCAGGGGCTCCAGATCGAAGTGGTCGACATGGACGGCAGGCGGATCGACAAGCTGCTCGTCAAACGCACCTGAGCCGTTTTCGCAGGCCCGTCACTCCGTGACGGGCAGCCCGTGCCCCTCCAATCACTCTTCCGCGCGGACGGGTCGTATCAGCCGCAACCCTGCCGACGCTTCCGCGTCGGGATCCCCCGGCTTGCGCCTGGGGGCTTCTATTCGCCCCCGCATCCAAGCCCTGAGCGCGAGCGAGGGGATCCCGCGGCGCAAGCCGCGGACGGGTCGTATCAGCCGCAACCCTCACTGATCGAGCGGGCCGGCCTTGTCGAGGATGTCCTGAAGGATGAACGGAGACGGGAACGGTTCGTCGAGCTGTTCGAGGAGCTTGCGGTAGCGGTCCACGATCTCGGCGATGTCGTCGGCCGTCAGCTGGTCGTCCCTGAGCACCGGGGAGGCGTCGAACACCTCGCGCCAGGCCTGGAACGCCTCGTCAAAGGCCTGCTTCGCGGGCTGCAGTTTGGCGTCGGCAAATTCCCGCTCCGCCTCCCAGGTCTTCTCGCGAGCCCGCAGGGCCGGCTCCGTCACCTCGGCCTCGCAGGTCGCCCGCCAGAAATCGAAGTTCACGATGTCGCGATAGCGATCGATCATCGTTGCCGTTTCCGTGGCCTCCACGTGCTGCCGAGCCAGTTCCTTGGCCTTGTCGCGGGCCTCGGGAGGTGCCTCCCGGGCCACCATCGGCCAGGTCACCCGGAGGGCCGTCTCGGCCTCCGCTGCCAGCTGCTGCTGTTGCTCATTCCGCTCGAACGGCTGCACGTCGAGGGCCGTCTTCTGGTCGGCCGGCAGGGCCGACCGCTTTCGCTCGGCCAGCGCCGCGAACTGTCCCGGCAGCAACGCCTCGAGTTCGGCTGCGATCCGTTTGGCCCGTTCCTCCTCCGCCTCGCGGAGGCCGAGGCGGATCGGCACGTCCCAACTCGTCGGGATCTCCCGCATCGCAAACCGCCGCATCTCGTCGCCGGCGAGCTTCCAGGCATCGCGGGCGGTAGTGCCAAACGTGCCATCGTCCTCGAGCGCGCGGGCATGATTGATCGCGGTCATCATCGGCTCGCTGTGGAAGATGAGCGCGGTGGTTTTGAGCGGGGCGCCGGCGTCGGCGAGCCGCTGGGCGGCGAGATACTTCTCGCGGGCCACGAGCCAGTTGTCACGTTCCGGGAGCGTGCGGCCAGGCCGATCGCGGTCATGGAAGTCGTCGTCGGCCTTGAACAGCCGCCGAAACTGCTTCTTCTCGTCCGACTTGCCGATCTTCTGCCCGATGAACCAGCCCATCCGACCGAGCAGCCGCGGCTCCCGCAGGTTGAGTGCGATGCCCTGTCGCAGAAACTCGATCCCCTTCATGACCCAGGCATAGCGATCGCGGAAGTCATCGAACTCGACCGAAATGTTGTAGGAAAGATTGTGGGCCTGGAAGTCCCACACGGAATAGAAGTTGGGCTGGAGCTTCGTCATCTGCTCGAGCGTGGCCGAGAGGTTCGTCCAGTCTTCCACCTTCTTGTAGTGGTTGGCCCGATCCCAGAGCAGCGTCACGGCGATGTTCTTGAGGCCGAGCGTGGCGAACCGGATCGTCTCGCCGGTGGGATCGACCTCGCCGAGGTTCGCCTGCGACAGGCCGGCAGCCGACCGCAGTCGGGCGAGCACGCCCCCGGGGCCTGCCGAGTCGGCCGGCTGGGCGAGGATCGAGAGCGGCACGAGCAACAGGGCCAGGGCGACCAGCGTGACGAGCGTGGCCGGCCGCAGGCCGAGCCACTGCGTCGCCGAGCCCCGGGAGCGGGCGGAACCGGCGCTCATGACGCCACCTCACGGGCCTTGAGGAAGAAGGCGCCGGCGATCAGGAAGGCGAGCACGAAGCCGGCGGTCTCGGCCGCGTGCGCGGCCAGGAGGTCGAAGGGGATCTCGAAGCCCTCGGCGACGAACGTGCCGGTGCCGAGCGCCGAGAGCGACGGGAAGATCCCGGCGGCCAGCCGCATCGGGGCCAACAGCACCGTGTCGAACGCCTTCATCGCCTGCACGGCCGGCGTGGGGTCGAGTTCGAGCGTGATGCTCGTCTGTGTGGCGATGCGATACAGCGACTCGATCGGGCCGCCCCCCGGCACGATCGTGGCGTCACCGGTCACCTGGCTCTCGAACAGCCGGGCGATGAACTCGCGAAACTGGCCGATGAGAACGACGGAGAGCGCCGCGAGCAGCGCGACCGGCCCGGCCAAAAACGTGCTGAACATCACGCCGAGCGCCGTCACGACGAGCATCGCGAACCAGATGCCGAGGCAGCTCTTGGCGTAGTTGAAGGCGAACGATCCCTCGCCGGCCCGCAGATAGAAGTCCGCCTGGGCGACGCCGTAATACTGTCCTGGCTCCAGACACTGCAGCCAGACCTCGACCTGGCCGTCGGCGATGAGATCGGTAAACAGGTCGATCTCCTTGACCTCGCCATCGGCCAGCACCGTGCCCAGTCGCCGGGGCACGAGGAGCGTGTCGATCGTGAACTCCTTGGCCACGATCGGGAACGCCTCGCTCCGGAGATTCGTGGCCGGGTTCCGCAGCTGAACGGTGCCGTGGATGCCCTCTTCGATCCGCCCCTTGTGGGTGCGAAACACCCGCACGATCATCTCCAGCGGGAGGCCGTCGGAAAACGCCTCCGGCGTCACGCCGGTGAAGGTCCAGATGGCCGCCGCGGGCGTGCCCCCCTCGATGTACTGCCGATAGGACCACTCGGCCCCCACGCTGATCCCCTTCGTGCTCGGTCGGCCGTCGCGGTCGAGAAATCGCAGGCTCCCGCGGAGCGGCCGGCGGGCCTCGAGGAGCCCGTCCGCGGGGCCCACGTCGTAGGTCGCCTTCGTGCCTTCGCCCACCCGAGTGATCGAGTGGCGATGCCCCTGCCCCGTCTCGGCCACGCCCTGGCCGTTCGCATCGAGCGTGACGCGATGGCGGTGACCGCGGTCGAGGCTCGTGCGGCCCGTGAAGCCCGTCACGGCCCCCGACTCGTCGGTCACCTCGACCATGTCGTCGGCCGCCACGTCGTGGGAATGGGCCACGCTCCGGACGACGAACGCCCAGCCCGCGAGGCCCATCAGGGCCACGAGCGCCGTGCCTACGCCGGCAAAGCCGAGGATTCGACCCAGCACGATCTCGCTGGTGCGAACGGGCTTCGTGGTCACCGTTTGGATGGCCCGCGATTTCATGTCGGCCGGCAGGCTGAAGACGGCCAGCAGGAGCGTGACGCAGCAGACCAACAGGTTCGAGGCGCCGAGGATGAAGCCGAGATAGAGCTTGCCGGGATTCACACTCCCCGGGTCGAGAAACCAGCCGGCGAAGAGCAGGAGCACGGCGAACACGGCGAGCACGACGAGCACGTTGCGCCGCAGTGATTCCTGGACGGCCAGCCGCGCCAGCGCCCAGACACGCCGCGGCGACATCCCCGCCAGGTCGGCGAAACCGGCCAGGATGCCACGGTAGACCCGATCGCCCGCCGCCAATGGACCGTGCAGCACAGCCTGCACGCACCAGGCGATCGCGGCCGCGAACAGGGCCACGAGGCCGCCGGCGAACAGGTAACGGATCACGGCCGGACCGATCCAGGCTGCGAACCGCGGGATTTCTTCCTCGAGCACCATGATCTGGCCTCACCCCGTCTCGCGGTCGGAGGCGCGGGCCCGACGGCCGGGTCGGGCCTGGGAGTCCCGCACGACCTCGAGGAACAGGTCTTCGAGCGTGGTCCGCGGGTTGCCGATTTCCACGTCGGCTGCGCCGTGGCGGGCGAGCACGGATCGAATCTCGTCCTGCGCGGCGGCGGAGAGCCCGTTGGCCCGGATCTGCGTGACGCCCGTCACGCGGAGCAGGTCGTCGACGCGGCCCAATTCCTTGAGCTCGCCCTGATGCAGCACTGCGATGCGGTCGCAGACGTCCTCGACGTCTGCCAGCAAGTGCGAGCACATGATGACGGTCTTGCCGCGGGCCTTGAGATCGACGATCAGGTCCTTCATTTCACGGGTGCCGATCGGGTCGAGGCCGCTGGTCGGCTCGTCGAGGAGCACGAGTTCGGGATCGTTGATCAACGCCTGGGCGACGCCGATTCGCCGTGTCATGCCCTTGGAGTATTCGCGGAGTTGTCGCTTGCGATCCCGCGTGAGCCCCACCATTTCGATGAGGGCCGCCGCCCGCCGCCGGCGTTCGTCGGCGGGCATGTCGAACAGCCGGCCGTAGAAGTCGAGCGTCTCTTCGGCATCGAGGAACTTGTAGAGATACGACTCCTCCGGCAGATAGCCGATGCGTTCGTTCTTCGTGACGTCGGTCGCCTCGCGGCCGAAGACGAAAGCCTCGCCCGACGTCGGGAAGATCAACCCCAAGAGCAGCTTCATGGTCGTGGTCTTGCCCGAACCGTTCGGCCCGAGCAGCCCGAAAATCTCGCCGCGACGGATCTCCAGGTCGAGCGGCTTGAGCGCCACCTTCTTGCGGCGGCCCCAGAAATCGCGGTAGGTCTTCGAGAGATTGCGGGTCTCGACGACGACGTCCGTCTCCGCAGCCCCCCGGGATGTTGCAGCACCCGTCTTCACCATCGCCTCACTCCTGCGGTCTGGCCTGCTGGCCGGCGCGGTGCCCGGCAGCCCCGACACATGCCCTGCCCGCGGAACACGCGGCCAATTACCCGGTTGTATCCCAAGTCGGCGGGGAGTGAAGCCGGGGGGCCTGGGTCGGCCCACAACCGCCTCTACTCGCTGGGAGAGGGCCGCGAAAAAACTCGCCTCGAGGATGGTTGACGCCTCCTGGGCATTCGCTATGATTGAAACGCATAACGAGACTGAGTCTCATTTTCTCCCAGCCCTTTCCGCATCGAGGCATGAGCAAAATGGCTGTTCATTCGGCAAGACGCCGCCCGGCGTTCACGCTCGTAGAACTCCTGGTCGTCATCGCGATCATCGCAGCGCTCATCGGGCTTCTGCTGCCGGCGGTGCAAAGCGCCCGCGAATCCGCCCGGAGAACGAAAAGTCTGTCGAACCTTCGGCAGATCGGCCTGGCAATGCACACCTACCACGATGCGACCCGCAGCCTCCCCCCGGGATTTCGGTCGACGACGACCGGCACGTGGGCAGGAGGATCAAACGACGCAGTGCCGGAATCGGGCCCCGGCTGGAGCCTGTATGCGTTTCTGCTGCCGTTTCTCGAGGAGACGGCCCTCCACAAAACGATCCGCTTCGACCTTCCGATCACTGCAGCCGAAAACAAGGCGGCGCGGGAGACGCCGGTCGCGGTATTCGTCGATCCAGGCGATACGGCGGCCCGGCTCATCGACATCACCGACTCAGGCACGCCCCCGTCCCCGGCCAACACGCCGACCGTGCTCACGCAGGCCGCCGTCTGCAGCTATGCCGCATCGCTCGGGACGTTGAGCTACGAACAACAGCCGTTTACCGGCGTCTTTCACCGCAACAGCAAGATCAGGTTTTCCGAGATCACCGACGGCTTGAGCAAGACGATCGGCATCGGCGAGCGAATGAGTCGCCACACCCGAAGCAGCTGGGTCGGGGTAGTGCCGGGACAGGAACTCGTCTACGCCCCGGAGTCTCCGCAGTATCGGCCGAGTGAGCCGAGCCACAACTGGCGGCCGGCAGTCACCGCAATCCTCGTGCACGTAAAGTCGAGCGCACCGAGCCTGCAGGGAAGTCCGGGCGGGTTCATCGGCCCGTACTCCGCCGGCACGAACTTCCTCAACATGGATGGCTCGTGCCGTCTGATCTCCGGGGAGACGTCGCCCGACGTGTTCAAGGCCTTGTGCACCCGTGCCAACGGGAGCAACGAGGTCGCTATTCCGTCGGACCTGTGACCGTGCGGGGCCGACTCTTTTCGGCCACCTCCACGACCTGCCGGGCTGCTCCCAACTCGGCGGCCGTGAAGAACGGCTCGTCGGGCACGCCGCCGATGTGGTCGATCGTTTCGGCGGCCAGCCGCTCCCAGGAGAGGCCGTTGGCGATGTGCCAGGCCGCCGCCTGAGCCACCTTCTGTGTGATGACGCCGCTGGCCAGGCACTCCATCACGAAGGCGAGTCGCGGCTCGTCCGACCATGTATCCAGGGCGATCATGCGGTAAGGCATCCGGGCGGATGGCTCGGGTTTCCCGTGCTCCAGGCACACGGTCGTGAATCGGAAGACGCGAGTCTTCCCAGGATGGAGCATGAGTTCGGGGCCCTGTTTCGGCGGCGTGGCCACAGTGAACTGCCCGCCGGCTGGCGTGGCCGCAGGCTGCGACGCGATGGCCGCGTCCATCACCTGCCGCACGCCCCACTTCGCCACCGGCTTGTCGTGAAGCCAATCGGCGAACGACTCGCCATGAACGGCATAGGCATCGTGCAGCCACTGCGGGGCGTCGTTGCCCAGCCACCGCCGAAACGCGACCCAGCGGGGGTCATGCGGGCCATACACCTCGCGGGCCACCCAGCAGAAACCGCCCACGCCGCCGCCGCCGCCCATGCCCATGCCGCCGCCACCCATGCCCATCCCCATGCCGCCCATGCCACCCCCCATCGCCTGCCCACCGCCCATGCCGCCCATGCCCCCCATGCCCATGCCGCCCATGCCGCCCATGCCCATGCCACCCATCTGGGCGAGAACGGGCACGCCGGCGAACGCGGCCGGGAGCCGGATCGTGAGCGGCTTGCCGCTCTTGTTCGTGAAGGCGATCTGGGCGGACCGCGAGTCGTCGGGCGTGAACTTCACGGCGACCATTCCCGCCTGCTCGGCGGCGAACAGGTCATGGGCCGCGACCGCTGTCGCTGCCTTTTTGCCAGCGGCCAGCGAGGGCTCGACGGCGCGGGCGGCGACGGCACCCGACAGCACTGCAGCGCAGCACACAAACAACACATTCAGACGCATCATCGGCGCGACTCCACAGGAAAGCACGACCTGTCAGAAGTATGCCTTCGGGTTCCGCGCAGCCAAAATATGGCCCAGCTGCCGGTCGCACCGGTTGTAGGGGCGAGCGGCGTTCCGGCCGTAGGCCCGTCACTCCGTGACGGGCAGCCCGTTGCGGAGCAACGGGCCTACGTACGGTCCCGGACTACCGCTTGCTGAACTGCGTGCCACGACGGGCACCGCGGAGGCCGTACTTCTTCCGCTCCTTCATGCGTCCGTCGCGGGTGAGCAGGCCACCCTGCCGCAGCGGCTCGGCGAGTTCGCCGTCGAACGCCTTCAAGGCCCGGGCGATGCCGAGCCGGCAGGCACCCGCCTGCCCAGTCGGGCCGCCGCCGTCCACCCTGATGTCCACATCGACGACCGACTGCTTGCCGACATGCTCGAGGGCACCGAAGACCAGATTGCGGTCCTTGATCGCCGGAAAGTAGACGTCGAGGTCGCGGCCGTTCACGCGAATCGTGCCGCCACCGTTCTTGAGCCGCACGCGGGCCACGGCGGTCTTCCGCCGCCCTGTGGCGATGATGGTGTCTCCCCGGCGGGCCGACTTCGCCGGCTTTTCCTTCACGATCTGCTGCTCGTCAGACATCTCCATCATCCTCGCTGTCGGTAACTGGCGGTCGGTAGGGGGTCAGGTATCAGGCGTTGAGTGTCTTCATCGGCTGTGGCTGCTGGGCCTGGTGCGGGTGCTCCCCGCCGGCATAGACCTTGAGTTTGTCGAGCATCACGCGGCCGAGCCGCGACTTGGGCAGCATGCGGCGGACGGCCTCTTCGATGATCAGTTCGGGCTTGCGGTCGCGGCGATGCTCGGCCGTTTCGGTTCGCAGACCCATGTAGCCCGTGTACCAGCGGTACACCTTCTGCTGCCACTTCTTGCCGCCGAACTCGATCTTTTCGGCATTGATCACCACGACGTGATCGCCGGTGTCGACGTGGGGCGTGTAGGTGGGACGATGCTTGCCCATCAGCACCATGGCGATTTCGGTGGCCAACTTGCCCACCCGTTTGCCGCTCGCGTCCACGAGCCACCACCGCTGCTCCACCTCGCCGGGCTTCGCCATGAAAGTCTTCATCGATCGCTCAAATTCGTGAGTGGGTTGCCGGGAGGAACTCAGGTGCCTGGAAGCGGCGGTGCCTGGAAGCATCGCTCCAACGGAGCCCCGGAGACTATCAATGCCCCTGACCGCGGGCAAGACACGCCCCCGGAATCGCCTGAAAAATGCCCCTCCGGGTCCGGACCGCCCGCGGGACGGCGGGCGCACGGTTGCGAGGTTCGGCCCCGCCAATCACACTCTCGTCCAATCGCCGGCTCGATCCCCAGCCGTCCCAACCACCCGATCGAGGCAGCCGCGCCAATGAAGGTCGCCGTTCTCAAGGAAACCTTTCCAGGCGAGCGTCGCGTCGCCCTCGTTCCCGCCAGCATCCCGCCGCTGACGAAGGCGGGCCTCGAGATTCTTGTCGAGTCGGGGGCGGGCACGGCTGCCGGCATCTCCGACGACGCGTATCGTTCCGCCGGAGCCGCCGTCGTTTCGCGCGACGAAGCGTTCGCCGCCGACTGCGTGCTGGCCGTCCGCACCGCCGGGGCCTGTGGCGACTCGTGGTGCTCGGATCGCGATCGCATCCGCCCCGGCCTCGTGATGATCGGCCTCTGCGATCCGCTCTCCACGCCCGAGGCCTGCCGCGAGGCGGCCGATCGGGGCGCGACGCTCTTCTCACTCGAACTCGTGCCGCGGATCACCCGCGCCCAGAGCATGGACGTGCTCTCCAGCCAGGCCAACATCGCCGGCTACCGGGCCGTGCTCCTCGCCGCCACCACCCTGCCCCGGATCCTGCCGATGATGACCACGGCCGCCGGCACGGTCACGCCCGCGAAGGCGCTCGTGCTCGGCGCCGGCGTCGCCGGCCTCCAGGCGATCGCCACCGCGAAGCGGCTCGGCGCCCAGGTGAGCGCCTACGACGTGCGGCCGGCCGTGAAGGAACAGGTGCAGAGCCTCGGCGCGAAGTTCGTCGAACTCCCGCTCGAAACCGGCACGAGCGAGGCGGCCGGCGGCTATGCCAAGGCGATGGGCGAGGAGTTTTACGCGAAGCAGCGGGAACTGCTCGGCAAGGTGGTGGCCGACAGCGACATCGTGGTCTGCACCGCACTGATCCCGGGCCAGAAGGCCCCGGTGCTCGTCACCCGGGAGATGGTAACGCGGATGCGGCCAGGCAGCGTGATCGTCGACATGGCGGCCGAGCGAGGCGGCAACTGCGAGGGCTCGAGGCCCGACGAGACCGTCATCCTCGACGGCGTAACGGTCCTCGGCCCCACGAATCTCGCGGCCGACGTGCCCGTGCACACCAGCCAACTCTACGCCAAGAACATCGCCACCTTCCTCGCCCATCTCGTGAAGCACGGTCTGCCCGACACGGCGGCCGACGACGAGATCTGCCGCGACACGCTCGTGGCCAAGGGGGGCCAGATCGTCCACCCCAAGGTCCGCGAACGGGCCGGCCTGCCCCCGCTCGATTCCCTCGCCGGCTGATCCGTCTCAGAAGCCCCGGATGTCATCGTCATGAGCTTGTTTCTCCCGCTGATCGCCGATTCGATTGCCGCCGAGGATCCAGCGGCCCGGTTCATCCGCCTGCTCACCGTCTTCCTGCTCGCCATGTGGGTGGGCTTCGAGGTGATCACGAAGGTTCCGCAGCGGCTCCACACGCCGCTGACGAGCGGATCCAACGCCATCTCCGGAATCACGGCGGTCGGGGCGATCGTCGTCGCCGGTGCCCTGGCCACGAAGGGGGGCACGCTCCTGGGCTTCCTCGCGGTCGTGCTCGCCATGATCAACGTTGCGGGGGGCTTCGTCGTCACCCACCGCATGCTCGAAATGTTCCAGCCCAAAAAGAAGTAAGCCCAGGAAGAAGTAGACCGATATGTCGAGCCAAGCCTGGATCAATCTCGCCTACCTCCTGGCCGCGATGCTGTTCATCGTGGCCTTCAAGCTCATGACCGGCCCGCGGACGGCCGTGAAGGGCAACTACCTCGGCGCCGTCGGGATGGCGATCGCGATCATCGCCGCCTGCTTCGAGAAGCCGGTCGTCGAGAGCATGACGGCCAATGGTTCGTGGCCGCTGATCATGCTCGCCATCGGCGGAATGATCGGCGGCGGCATCGGTGCCACGATGGCGCTGAAGTATCCGATGACGGGCATGCCGCAGATGGTGGCGCTGCTCAATGGCTTCGGCGGCGCCGCCTCGGTGTTCGTGGCGGGGGCCGAACTATGGAACGCCTCCGCCGCCGCCCGGCCACCGGCCGATCCGCTCGCTCCCTGGACGCAGTTCGCCATCGCCACGGCCCTCACCGGCCTGATCGGCGCCGTCACGTTCTGGGGCAGCCTGGTGGCCTTCGGCAAACTCGAGGAGCTGCCTCAGTTCAAGAAGGCCTGGACCGACCCCAACCGCCACTGGATCAACATCGGGCTCGCCGTTGCCACGCTGCTCTTGATCTGGGGCGTGTGCGCCAACCCGTCGTCGAACCTGCTCTTCTGGCTGCTCGTGGTCGCGGGGAGTGCCTTGGGCTGCACGCTCACGCTCCCGATCGGCGGGGCCGACATGCCGGTCGTGATCTGCCTGCTCAACAGCTACTCGGGCCTCGCCGCGGCCGCCGCCGGCTTCGTGATCGACAACTCCGTGCTCGTGATCGCCGGCTCGCTCGTGGGGGCCTCGGGGCTGATCCTCACGGCGATCATGTGCCAGGCGATGAACCGCTCGCTCGTGGGCGTGCTCTTCGGCGGCCTCGGCACCACCGCCACCGTGTCGGGCGACGACATCTACGCCGGCAAGGTGAAGAGCGCGAGTTCCGAGGAGATCGCGATGGTGCTCGAGGGGGCCGACCGCGTGGTGATCGTGCCGGGTTACGGTCTCGCCGTGGCCCAGGCCCAGCACGCCGTGCGCGAACTGGCCAACGCCCTGGAGAAGCGGGGCACGACGGTCGAATACGCGATCCACCCGGTGGCCGGCCGGATGCCGGGCCACATGAACGTGCTCTTGGCCGAGGCCGACATCCCGTATGAAAAGCTGCGGGAGATGGACGACATCAATCCCACGTTCCCCGAGACCGACGTGGCGATCGTGATCGGAGCCAACGACGTGGTGAACCCGGCGGCCCGCACCGACCCCAAGAGCCCGATCGCCGGCATGCCGATCCTCGACGTCGACAAGGCGAAGACGGTGGTGGTGGTGAAACGGTCGCTCTCCCCGGGCTTCGCGGGCATCCCCAATCCCCTCTTCGCCGCCGACAACACGCTCATGTATTTCGCGGACGGCAAGAAGGCGATTCTCGACCTCACCGCCGCCCTGCAGCAGGGCTGACGAGCCGGGGGACGGTGCGAGCCAAACGAAGCCCCCAGGCGCAAGCCGGGGGATCCCATCCCCTCGCTCGCGCTCAGGGCTTCTACAGCCCGCCACGGAAGCCCCCAGGCGCAAGTCGGGGGATCCCACATCCCCTCGCTCGCGCTCAGGGCTTCTACAGCCCGCCATGGAAGCCCCCAGGCGCAAGCCGGGGGATCCCCCGACGCGGGAGCGTTGGCAACGTGGCCCCTGAACCGACCCGGCCGCAGGCCGATCAGCCCAGCACGTCGGCCCAGAGGGCGTCGGAGACGAGGAGGCCGGCGCGGGTGAGCCGCACCTGGCGGCCTTCGTCGGTGGCGAGCCCCGCTGCGACCCAGCGGGCGATCGCGGGCCCGGCGAGCGCATCGAGATCGAAGCCGCCGGCCGCACGGAATGCCTGCCGGTCGAGTCCGTCGCGGCGCCGCAGGCCGACGACCACCCGCTCGCGGGCCGCCTGCTCGTCGCTCATGCGCTCGACATCGCCTGCGAAGTCGTCCTCCGCGAGCACCTTGTTCATCCAGCTCGTCGTGCTGCGGTGGTTCGTGATCCGCGTACGGCCGTCGAATCGGGCCGCGCCGGGCCCAAAGGCCTCCCACGGCCGGCAGTCCCAGTAGGCCTCGTTGTGTCGGCAGCGGAAGCCGGGCCGGGCGAAGTTGCTCACCTCGTAGTGCTCGTAGCCCGCCACCTCGAGCCGGTCGATCGCCGCCTCGAACATCGCCCGCTCGATCGATTCCTCCGCCGGCTGCAGCGATCCCCGGAGGCGGGCCGACTCGAAGGCCGTGCCCTTCTCCCACGTGAGGCAGTAGACCGACACATGCTGCACACCGAGGGCAATGGCCGCGGCGAGATCGGCCTCCACGCCGGCCAACGACTGGCCCGGCGCGGCCGTCATGAGGTCAAGGCTCACGACGACGCCGGCGTCGAGGAGCTTCGCCGCCGCCGCCCGCACGTCATCGGGCGCGTGCTCGCGGTCGAGCTTGCGCAGCGTGTCCACGTCGAGCGACTGGCCGCCGAGGCTCACCCGCGTGACACCGCAGTCGCGGGCCGCGGCCACCAGCTCCGGCGTGACATCGAGCGGATTCGCCTCGACCGTCACCTCCGCATCGGCAGCGGGCCGCAGCCGTTCATGCAGGATATCGAACAGCCGCCGCAGGCCGTCGGACCCCAGATGCGACGGCGTGCCGCCGCCGAGGTAGAGCGTGTCGAGTTCGAGCATCCGCTCCACCCGCTCGAGTTCCCGCCCAAGCGCCATGAAATAACGATCGATCAGGTCATCCCGCCCGGCGACGAGCGTGAAGTCGCAGTAGCCGCAGCGGTGGCGGCAAAAGGGCACGTGCACGTAGGCATGGCGGGGAACGGCATCCATCTCACATGCCACTATACGGAGCCGCCGTCCCCGACGCGCCTCCACCTCCTCAACCATGAACGGGAAGGCTTCGGGCTCCCGCTGCCCCGAG
>CAMDDA010000078.1 GCA_945890755.1 Candidatus Kuenenia stuttgartensis | reverse complement strand
CGGGAGACCACGATGTTGCGGCGGGCCTCGTCGATCTTGAGCACGAGGCACTGGATGCAGCGGCCGCAGTAGTCGCCGATGTCGGCCGGACGACGGATGTCGACCTGGCTGGCGGGCAGGAACACGTTGACGCCCGAGATGTCGACCAGCAGGCCGCCCTTGATCTTGCGGGTGACGAAGCCGGTGACCACGTCGTTCTCGTGGACGCTCTCCATCACGCGGAGCCAGTCCTCGATCCGGCGGGCCTTCCGCTTCGAGAGCGTGATCAGGCCGCGCTGCTCCTCGATCTGGCCATCCTCGAACTCCTCGAGCAGCACCTTCACGACGTCGCCGATCTGCGGCGGGGGCTCCGTCTCGTCCCACTCGTTCCGCGGGATGTGGCCTTCGCTCTTGTAGCCGACGTCGACGAGCACGAACTCGTCGTCCACCCGCAGGATCCTGCCCTCGATGACCGCGTTCACCGCGAGCGTCGCACCGCCCCCGACCGAGTAGTCCTCTACCGCCGTCGCGCCCATCGCGAGGTCGATTTCCTGGTCCAGTTCGTCGCCAAATTCAAGTTCGCGGATGAGGTTGCGGTTGACCATGCGTGAGGGGGGATTCCCAGGGATGAGGCTGGAAAGTCGGGGGTTGGAGAAAGGGGACGCGCGAGCCACGAAAAATTCGAGCCCCGGAGTGTAGCAGCCGCCCCGAACCCGAACAATTGCGGCCGTTTTCCCCGCCGCCCCAGCCTGCCCCACCCGCAGGCCGGTCGCCACGGCCATCCCCGCCCGGCCCAATGGCCGATGCCTGAGGGAGAGGTCGTCGATGCTCACAGCCTGGCTCATCCTCGTCGCGGTCGCGGTCGCCGGACCGGCGTGGGGGCAGTTTCTCGACACGCCGCCGGCGACGGCGTCGGGGCCCGCGCTCGGCGACGTGCGAACGCTGAAGTATCGCATCGGCGTCGAGGTGACGGCGGCCGACGGCCCGTGCCGTGGGATCTATGCGTCGCTGCCCGTGCCGACCGACTGGCCTGAGCAGAAGGTGCGGGTCGTGGCAGAGGATGTCTCGCCGAGCGTGAAGGGCCCCACCTATCGGATGCTCGACAACGGCGTGCGGCAGATGATCGTGGAGATCCCCGCGCTCGCGACCGGTGATACGGCCCGCGCGGTGATCACGTTCGAACTGGAGCGGTCGGCCCTCGTCTCGCCGGCCGAGACGGCCGGCCTGCGGATTCCCGACAAGCCGGGCCGAGACCTGCGTCCGTTCATCGGTACGAGCCCATACATCGAATCGCGGCACTCGAAGATCGTGAAGCTCGCGAAGGATGCCGGTGCCGGCCTCGACGGCTGGAAGAAAGTCGAGGCTCTCTACGACACCTGCCGCGCGAAGGTCGAGTATCGCAACGGCGACCTCAAAGGGGCGGCCCGCGCGCTCGCCGATGGCTGGGGCGACTGCGAGGAACTGACGTGTCTCTTCATCGCGATGTGCCGGGCTGAAGGCATCCCGGCCCGCACCGTGTGGGTGGAGGGGCACTGCTATCCCGAGTTTTATCTCGTCGACGGCACCGGTGCCGGCTGGTGGTTTCCCTGCCAGGCGGCCGGCACGCGGGCCTTCGGCGGCATGCCCGACCAGTTGCCGATCCTGCAGAAAGGGGACAACTTCCGCGACCCGGACCGCCCGGGCAAATCACTCAGGTACGTGTCGGAGTTCCTTCGGGGCTCGGCCGTCAACGGCGGCGGCTCGCCGGAGGTGACCTGGATCAGGGAGCCCGCGTGAGCCAGCGTTCGTGGGCCCCGTAGGCCCGTCACTCCGTGACGGGCAGCCCGTTGCGGAGCAACAGGCCTACGAGGGTGACGGGTAGCCCGTTGCGGAGCAACAGGCCTACGGCCGATCGCTCATCTCGCCAGCTCGCGTTCGAGGAACGCGTAGGCCAGCGCGTCCATGAACGCCTTCTGGCGGTTGTCGGCGGCGCCCCCGTGGCCCCCATCGATGTTCTCGTAATAGAGCACCGGCAGGCCGAACTCCCGCAACCGCGCCGTCATCTTCCGGGCATGCGCCGGATGCACGCGGTCGTCGCGGGTCGAGGTCGTGATCAGGATCGGTGGATACGTGCGGCCCCGCTCGACGAGATGATACGGCGAAAAGCCGCGAATAAACGCCCACTCCTCGGGCACGTCGGGATCGCCATATTCACCCATCCAGCTCGCGCCGGCGAGCAGCGCGTTGAACCGCCGCATGTCGAGCAGCGGCACCTGGCAGACCACGGCCCCGAACAGCTCCGGCCGCCGCACGTACATGTGGCCCACGAGCAGCCCGCCGTTGCTGCCCCCCTTGATCCCGAGCCGGCGCGGTGACGTGATCTTCCGCCGGATGAGATCCTCGGCCACGGCCGCGAAGTCTTCGTAGGCCCGCGGCCGGTGGGCCTTGAGCGCCGCCTGATGCCACGTCGGGCCGAACTCGCCGCCACCGCGAATGTTCGCGACCACGTAGACGCGCCCGCGCTCCAGCCACGCCGCACCCGTGAGCGGATCGTAGGCGGGCACGAGCGGAATCTCGAAGCCGCCGTAGCCGTAGAGCAGCGTGGGCGTGGAGCCGTCGAGCGGCAGGTCGGTCGGGCCGATCTGGAAGTAGGGCACCCGCGTGCCGTCGGCCGACACCGCCTCGTGCTGGCTCACCTTCATGCCCTCCGCCTTGAAGAAGGCGGGCGATCGCTTGAGTCGCTCTGGCTCGCCGGCCGGCTCCGCCGCGGTGCCGAGCGCGAGCGTCGTCGGCTCGACCGGATCGGCCGTGATCAGGAAGAATTCGTCCGACTCATACTCATCGACCGGTGCCACGCTCGCCGTGCCGATCTCCGGCACGCCGGCCACCGGCTCGAAGTGCCACGCACCGTCGCGGAAGCTGGCCGCCGTCACCCGGCTGCGAACGCTGTCGAGCGTGGTGAGCAGGATCCGGTTGCGGGTGCCCGAAAAGGCGATGAGCGACGTCCGGAGCGTAGGGGCGAAGAGCACATGCAGCGTGCGATCCCCGGCGAGAAACCGGTCGAAGTCGGCAGCCAACAGCGAGCCCGCCGCAAACACCCGCTCGCCCACCGTCCAGTCCGACCGCAGTTCGATGAGCAGCCATTCGCGGTGGGCCGACGCATTCGCGTCGTCGGGCTTGTCGAGCTTCACGAGCTGTCCGTCGCGGCGGACGAACAATTCATTCGTATAGAAGGTCTTCTGCCTGATCACGAAGTCGCGTTCGAACCCGGGCGTGAGATCCCGCCAGGCCGACACGACCATGTCGTCGGGCCGGCCCTCGTACACGACCGGTGCCTCGGCCAAAGGCGTGCCGCGGGTCCATTCCCGCACCGTCCGCGGGTAGCCCGAGGTGGTGAGCGAGCCGGGGCCGACGTCGGTCGCGACGAACAGACTCTCGCGGCCCCGCCAGGCCACGCGACTCTTGGCCTCGGGCAGCGTGAAGCCGCCGGATACGAAGGCGCTCGTCGAGAGATCGAACTCGCGAACCACGTCGGCATCGGCGCCGCCCCGCGAAAGCGACACGAGGCAGAGCCGTCCCTCGGGCTCGAGCACCGTCGCCCCATGCCAGACCCAATTCTCCTGCTCGGCAGCCGCCAGCGCGTCGAGGTCGAGCACCGTCTCCCAGACGGGCTCCTGCTTGCGATACTCGGCGAGCGTCGTCCGCCGCCAGAGCCCCTTGGGGTGCGAGGCGTCTCGCCAGAAGTTGTAAAACTGGCCGCCGATCTTCGAGACGTAGGGAATCTTCGCCTTCGAGTCGAGGATCGCGAGTAGCCGCCGCTCGCGCTCGCCAAACGCCTCTCCGTGCCCGACCGCCGCCACGCTCTCGGCATTCCGCTCCCGCACCCAGGCGAGCGGCTTCTCGCCGCCGACATCTTCGAGCCAGAGATACGGGTCGGCGTCGTGGCCGGGCTCGGCAGTGGCGGCGGAGGTCATGAGGAGGCCCAGACAGCAGGTGAAGACAGAACGCAGGGGGATGGAGCAGACCGCGGGCAGAGGCTTCATCCGCGAACCTGCCCGGTGCCGTGCACCACGTACTTGTAGGTCGTGAGCTCCTTCGTGCCACATGGCCCGCGGGCATGGAGCTTGTCGGTGGAGATGCCGATCTCGGCCCCCAGCCCCAGCTCACCGCCGTCGTTGAACCGCGTGCTGGCGTTGACCATCGCCACCGCCGTATCCACGCGGGCGGCGAAGCGATCAGCGGCTGCCGTGTCGGCGGTCACGATCGCATCGGTATGCCGGGAGCCGTAGCGATTGATGTGGTCGATGGCCGCGTCGAGCGACTCCATCACGGCCACCGAGATCTTCGGGCCAAGGTATTCCGTGGCCCAGTCCGCCTCCGTCGCCGCGCCGGCCGTCGGCACGAGCCGCCGCGTGGCCGCGTCGCCCACGATCTCCACGCCGTGCGCCGCGAGCGCCGCCGCGATCCCGGGCAGGAACCGGTCGGCCACGTCGCGGTGGACGAGCAGCGACTCGGCGGCGTTGCACACGCCCATCCGCTGGCACTTCGCATTCACGGTGATCGACTCGGCCATCGCGAGGTCGGCCGCCCGATCGACGTATACGTGGCAGTTGCCGGTGAAATGCTTGAGCACGGGCATCCGCGCCTCGGAGCAGACGCGACGGATCAGGGCCTCGCCCCCGCGCGGAATCGCGATGTCGATGAGATCGTCGAGCATGAGAAACTCCCCCACGGCCGCCCGGTCGGCCACGTCCACGAGCTGCACGCAATCGACGGGCAGGCCGGCCGCCGCGATCGCCTGCCGCATGCTGGCCACGATCCTGGCGCTCGAATGGGCCGCCTCCTTGCCGCCGCGCAGGATGATCGCATTGCCGGCCGCGAGCGCGACGGCCGCTGCATCGGCCGTGACGTTGGGCCGCGACTCGTAGACGAAGAACACCACGCCCAGCGGCACCCGCACCTTCCGCACCACGAGGCCGTTGGGCCGCACCTCTTCCTCGATCACCTCCCCCACGGGATCGGGCAGCGTCGCAACCGCCTCGACACCGGCGGCGATCCCCTCCACCCGCTTCGTGTCGAGGAACAGCCGATCGACGGCAGCGGGCGTGAGGCCGTAGCCCGGAGCCGCCGCCACATCCAGGGCATTGGCGGCGAGGATCTCGGCGACATCGGCCCGGATCTGCGCGGCAGCGGCCCGCAGCGCCGCGGCCTTGCGGTCGCCGGGCACGCCGGCGAGGTCGATCGCCGCCTGGCGGGCCCGCTCCGCGATGCGGCGGCAGTGGGCGTTGAGCGAAGGGTCGGCAGCGGGGGCAGTGGCAGGAAACATCGGGCGTCTCGCGCAAGGGGGGGACGGATTGCAATGCATCGTATCGCGCAACCGACCCGCCCCTATACAAGCCCCCAGGCGCAAGCCGGGGGATCGCGATTGGGAGGACGACACCATCCGCCGATCCCCTCGCTCTCATACAAGCCCCCAGGCGCAAGCCGGGGGATCGCGATTGGTAGGACGACACCATCCGCCGATCCCCTTGCTCTCATACAAGCCCCCAGGCGCAAGCCGGGGGATCGCGAGTGGTAGGACGACACCATCCGCCGAGCCCCTCGCTCTCATAGAAGCCCCCAGGCGCAAGCCGGGGGATCGCGATTGGTAGGACGACACCATCCGCCGATCCCCTTGCTCGCGCTCAGGGCTTGTATGGCAGGCCCTGCACCAACGTGTCGCCGCCGGGGTGGCTGACGCGCTCGACGTCGAAGGGGGGCGGCTCGGGGAACACCGGCAGCAGTGCGGCCGCGGGATGCGACGCGTAGTCGCACGGCGCCGTGAACTGCCAGATCTCGTCCACGAGGCCGGCCGCGAAGAACTCCTGGAGCACCTGCGGGCCTCCCTCCACGAGCAGGTTCGTGAGCCGGCGGTTGCCGAGGAGGCGAAGCAGTTCGTGCAGCTGGTCGGCCGGTGATGGCGACGCAGACTGCCAGACCTCGCAGCCGGCCGACCGCAGGGCGGCGATCCGCGCGGCCGGTGCATCGGGCCCCACGGCGACGAGAAGCGGCGCCTCGCCGACCGACTGCACGAGCGCCGATTCGAGCGGCAGCCGCGCCCGCGAGTCGAGCACGATCCGGAGCGGCACCCGTGGGCCGGGGGGGCGGGCGGTGAGCAGCGGGTCGTCGGCGAGCGCCGTGCCGATGCCGACGAGGATCGCATCCATGCGGCCCCGCAGCTCGTGCACGAGGGCCCGCGATTCGGGCGACGAAATCCAGCGGCCGGCGCCGGGCGGCGCCGCGGCGCGGCGGTCGCGGCTCATCGCCCACTTGGCGATCACCCAGGGCCGTCCGGTCACGACGAGCGTACGAAACGCAGCGGTCAGCCGCAGGGCCTCGGCCTCGAGCAGGCCCGTCTCGACGGTGATGCCTGCCGCCCGGAGGGCGGCGATGCCGCCGCCGTTCACTGCCGGAAACGGATCTCGTGCGGCCACCACCACGCGGCCGATCCCGGCGGCGACCACCGCTTCGGTGCAGGGGGGTGTCTTGCCGTGATGGCAACAGGGTTCGAGCGTGACGTAGAGCGTGGCCCCACGAGCTGCCACACCGGCGGCGTCGAGGGCCACGATCTCGGCGTGCGGGCCGCCGAATCGCTGGTGCCAGCCCTCCGCGACGATGCGTTCGCCCGCGGTGATCACGGCTCCGACCAGCGGATTCGGTTCGACGAAGCCCTCGCCCCGGCGGGCCACGTCAACGGCCCGACGCATCGCGGCAGTATCGAACGGGGAGAACGGCATCATGGCACCGGCGGTGATTCGCGTGACACCGTCAGCATACGCCCAGCCTGTCGCGGTACGTAGGCACGTCACTCCGTGACGGGCAGCCCGTGTAGGCCCGTCACTCCGTGACGGGCAGCCCGTTGGCGGAGCAACGGGCCTACTTCGGCAGGTCGCGGATGACGTTGCGCCAGTGGGTGACGGCGGCGTCGTCGATGAACGACGTCTCGGCAACGGCGGCACGGAAGCACTTGATCGCCTCGATCACGACGGCCGCGTGCTCGAGCGCCTCCTTGGCCTGCTCGTTCTCATCGTCAGCCGCGAGTTCCTCGTCGGGATCCACCTGGCCGCTCTCTCGCTCCGACACGCATGCATACCGCGCGCCATAGGTGATCCAGGGCGCGACGGCGTCCACGAGTCCGGCGAAGTCGAGCACGGCGGCACCCGCGAGCGGCTCCTCGAATGTGGAAAGGCCCGAGCCGGTTTCCAGCTTCGTCGCCACCAGCATCCTCGCCGCTTGGTTCGGCGCGAGCGAAAACACAGCCGCCTTCTCACCGACGCCGATCGACGGCCGGATCTGCTCGTCGATGCCCGACTCCGGCAGCGCGAACGACCAGACCGTGCCCCCCTCGGCCTTCGACTTCTCCGGGTCGGGCACGCGGTAGCCGGCCGGCACCGCATCGGGGCTCATTCCGCGGATCGCATCGACCAGCTCGTCGGACAGCGCGAACAGGTCGTTGAGTCCCTCACGAAACAGCTTCGCATCGGCGAGCGGCAGGACGATCGCCGACTCCACGAGCGGCAGTGGCTCTGCCGACGACGGCAGGTCGCGCTGCGGCTTCTTCGTCTTCGATTTCGCGTCGATCACGAATCCCACCTGGCCGTCGGCAAGCGCGGGCAGGATCTTGTCGCGAAGGGCGGTTGTGAATTTCTCGCCGAGCGGCACGACGTGCTCGTCGAACGCCGCAAACACCTCGGCGTCTTCGTCACTCTCGTCGGGAAGCCCCCAGTCGCGAATGAAATCGAGACCGCCGCTCACGAATCCCATGAGGTCGTCGAAGAGGGCGGGGTCCGCCTTGAGCCGCGAGACGAGCACGGCCAGGGGGGCACCGCCGGCATGCTCCAGGATGTCGAGCCGCTTCGCGCCATCCACCCGCTGATTCCGCGACCAGTCCCAGGCGTAGCCTTCGTAGCCCTGATCGCCGAGAAATGCGTACGACATCCACGGCCCGGGCACCGGCAGCCGCTTGCCATATGCGACGGCTGCATCGCCGAGCCACCCCCGGGCCGCCTCCGCGGCGGCGGCCGGATAGCCGGCGGCTTCAGCCGCGTTTGGCAGGGACTCGAGCAGCGGATCGAAGTCGTCGGCGGCCGCACTGATCGCGGCCATCAGTTCACCACTGAGAAAATTGATGCCAGTGATTTTCCGATCCTTGTGTGCGAGCAGCGGGGCGAACGGCTTCTGGTCGAGCAGGCTCCCGCCCATCGGCGGCTTGCCGTTTGCGATCGTGAGCTTCTGCAGGTGGTCGGTGGAGTCGCCCAGCGAGAGCACGACCCAGTCGCCGATCAAGCCGACGGCCACGACCAGTTCGAGCGACTCCAGCCGATCGAATACCGCGTCGAGGCCGTCGACATCGCCGACATCGTCGGCCAGCTGATCCCGCAGGTCGTTCCACGGCAGCCGCGAGCCGTCGAGCGTGAACGTCACGAATTCTCCGTCGCCGATCTTCTTGCGGGCGAGCGAATCGGCGAGATCGGGATTGGTCTGCACGACGAGCTTGGCGAGCACCTCCAACCGCTTGAGCTGCGACACGCCGGCCTCGGGCTTGGTCGTCTTGAAACCCCAGACGACGTCCGGCACGACGATCAGCTCGACGTTGTCCACGAGCGCCTCGGCCGCGAGCCGCTTCTGCAGCTGCTCGGGAGAGAGCTGCTCGGCCGCATCGGCCAGCCGCACCGGCACGATCCCGGCAGGCGCCCGCGGCGCAGCTGCATCGTCGGCCTCCTCGACATCCTCGAGTTCGACTTCGAAATCAAAATCAACGCCGATGCCATCGGGCGCGAGCAGTCCCGCCGCCTGCTGAGCCTGCTGCAGCTTCCGCACCAGACGGATCAGGGGGATGCAGGACGGCTCGCCGTAGACGAAGGTGTCGCTCGACACCATGTCGCGGAGCAGGTCGAGGGCCTGCTCGTTCTCCGGGAGCTGCATGAAGGTTTCGATCATCGCCAGCGGGCTGCCCGGCATCGTCCGCTGCTCCTCGAGCGAATCGAGGGCCCGCTTCAGGCCGGGCAGGGCGCGGATCGACTTGTAGGCGTTGCTGGCGACGAGGGCGTCGAACTGCTGTCGCGACCGCAGCGTGGCGGAAAAGAATGCCGCGTCGGCGGGCGCCACCGTCACGCCGCTGCCGGCGAGCCCTCCCGCGTCGGCGGCCAAGGCCGTGGGAATGAAGCAGGCAAGACCGCTCGCGGCGACCAACGCCGCGGCGCAGCACACGCGGGGCAAAAACCAGGGGCAACGAACAGGGCACATCGCAGGGATCCTCCATGAACCGCGCTGAGAACCACGCTGAACCGCGCATGGCAGTGGGGCAATCAACGCCCACGCGATAGCATAGGCGAATTCCCCGCATCTGGAACCTCGATTTTCACCTGCGATGCTCATCGGCCCCACACAGATTGCCGCCACGTTCGCGGAGGCCTTCGGGCTTCGGTTCGCGCGGCTGGTGATCACGGCCCACGACGACCACTGGCTCGACGCCGCCCTCGCCGCCACGTGCGGCTACGGCACGAGCGTGATCGGCTGCGACGCCGAGATCGGTGTCGAGACGCGTCTTGCACCGGCGGAATCGCCCGACGGCCGCCCCGGAGCAAGCGTCCTCGCCTTCGGGTTTGCGGCCGAGGGCGTCGCGAAGGCGGTGGCCAACCGTGCGGCCCAGTGTCTTCTCACGTGCCCGACGACGGCCGTCTTCGATGGCCTGCCTGCCGCCCCCGACCGCGTGCCGCTGGGCGGTCATGTGCGGTTCTTCGGCGACGGCTTTGAAAAGAGCAAGGTTCTCGATGGCCGCCGGTTCTGGCGGGTGCCAGTCATGGATGGCGAATTCCTGATCGAGGAAACGATGGGGATTGCCAAGGGCGTTGGCGGAGGCAATTTCATTCTTCAGGGCACGTCGCTCGATGCGGCGCTGGCGGCGGCCCGCCGTGCGGTCACGGCGATCGCGGCCGTGCCCGGCACGATCACGCCGTTTCCGGGGGGCGTCGTGCGGTCGGGCAGCAAGGTGGGGTCACGGTACGAAACGCTGCGGGCCTCGACCAACGAAGCCTTCTCGCCGGCGCTCGTAGGCCGCGTGCCGACAGAGCTCGCCCCGGGCGTCGCCTGCGGCCTCGAGATCGTGATCGACGGAGTCGATCGCGACGCGGTGGCCGATGCGATGGCCGTCGGCATCCGGGCCGCCGCCGGGCCCGAGATCCCCGCGATCTCAGCCGGCAACTACGGTGGCAAGCTGGGCAAACACCATTTCCATCTTCACGAAGTTCTCCAGGCTACCCCGTAGGCCCGTCACTCCGTGACGGGCAGCCTCGTAGGCCCGTCACTCCGTGACGGGCAGCCCGTTGCGGAGCAACTGGCCTACACCGACTGGCCTTTCTCCCGGCTCTCTGAACCTGCTATTTCTCCCGGCGATCGTCCGGCGGCCGAGGCAGGCTGCGGGCGTGCCCGCGAGGGTCTGGCCATGTCGGATGCGATGGACAATCAGGAAGGACGCAGGTCGCGGCAGGAGTTCGTCGTGCCTCCGTCGCAATCACGATTTCCCATGGCGGTCGGCGCTCTCGCGTGCGGCTGCCTCGGCTTCGCCCTCGTCTGGGTGTTGGGCATCGGACGGCGATCCGCCCCCCAGGTGTCGGTCGATGCGACGACGCGGGCCGAACTGGATGCCGCCGCCGCGGCGAACGACACCGCCGCCGACCCGGCCCCCACGGCAGTCGATCGGCCACTGAGCGACGCTCGCGAGCCGCAGCTCTTTCAGGGTGCGGATGCCACCGAAATGCCGCCTGGCCGCGGCGATCGCTGGCGGCCGCGCGGCGCGACTGACGAGCCTGTCGCCGAAAGCGTGCAGCCAGCATCCCTCGAGGCCACCGACCTCGCACTGCAAAGTGCCGCCGAGCCGCGGCGGTTTTCCCGATTCTCGTCGGCCGATCTGCCTCCCGTCGACGAAGCGACGACGCCTGAAGTCCCTGCCGCAACCGCGTCGTCGGAAGATGAGTCGACGGGTGAGGCGACAGGCTCACCGCCGACGTCACCAGCGCGGAATCTGGTCGCGCCGGTAAGTTCCGCAGAGCCTGCGGCCGAATCTCCCGTGTCGGCAGCATCACCGTCGGTCGAGCCAGCCGTCGCCGATGCGACCGTGGATGCGCAGCCGTTCCCCGAGGCTGCGGCGGCACCGCCGCGCGAGCCCGACGCCGCGGTCGCTGTGCCGGAGCCGGAACCACCCGCCGATCCAGCGGCATCTGCGGCCGCTGCCGCTGCGGCTCCCGCTTCCGATGCCGAACCGCCACCTGCAGAAGCCCGGGCCGCCGAACCGGCACCTGCCGACGCAGAGTCCAGCCTCAAGCCGCAGATGGCTGCCGCTCAGCCGCCAATCAGCGAGGCATCCACGCCCCGCGTTGCGAGTCCTCCGGTCAGCCCTCCAGCTGTAGCGCCGTTCGCTGCTGCGCCCGCCATCGTGCCGCCCGCAGCCGCCGCGCCGGCACCGCGGTTCGCACCGCCGGCCACCCCGCCGTTCGTGCCCCCGTTCTCTTCCCCGCAGCCAATGGCTCCGGCGCGACCCGTGGCCGCAGTGGCCTCGCCGTTCGCCGCCGCGCCGGCGCTCGTGCCCGGTGCTGACGCCGGTGCTCGAGCCTCGTTCGGCGGCGAGAACATGCCGACGCCGGACCAGTCGGTCAGCGACGGCGTCGGCCAAGGGCGGCCGGGCCCGCTCCAGCTGGAAGGCGTGCAGTCGCCGCAGTTGGCCGTCGAGAAGCGTGGGCCCCGGGAGATCCAGGTCGGCAAGCCGGCCCGCTACGAGGTGCTCGTGCGAAACGTCGGCAGCGCCATCGCCAACGACGTGGTGCTCCGCGATGCGATCCCGTTCGGCACCACGCTGATCACGACCACGCCCCCGGCCAGTCCGGCCAGTGCCGCCGGCGGCGTCGATGCCGGCGATCTCGTCTGGTCGCTCGGCCAACTGCCCCCGGGGGGCCAGGCCCGAGTGGTGATCGAGCTCATGCCGCAGGCCGAAGGTGAGATCGGGAGCGTGGCGAGCGTGAGCTTCCGCGCTGAGGCCTCGGTGCGTTCGCGAGCCACGAAGCCGGCGGTCGCGATCGCCTGTTCCGAGCCGCAGCCGACGCTCATCGGCCGTGATGCCGCGATCACGATCACCGTCAGCAACCCGGGCACGGGCATCGCCACGGGTGTGGTGCTCGAGGGCTTTCTTCCCGAGAACGTCTCGCACCGCTCGGGCCGTGAGCTGGAGTTCGACATCGGCCAGCTCAAGCCGGGCGAGGCGCGGACGATCGAGCTGGTGCTCGGCACCCGCGGCCCCGGCCTGCATCAGGCCCGGTTCACCGTGCGGGGCGATGGCGGTCTCGTCGCGGAGCAGGGGGTGAAGCTCGAGGTCACAGCCCCCACGCTCGAGCTCGCCATCGACATGCCACTGCGGCGGTTCCTGCAGCGGTCGGCCACGTGCGAGATCGCGATGGTCAATGCCGGCACGGCGACGGCCCGGTCGATCGAATTGGCCGCCCAGCTGCCGCCGGGCGTGCGGTTCGTGCGGGCCAACAATGCCGGCTGGCACGACGAGCGGACGCACCGTGTGCTCTGGAACCTCGAGGAGCTGCCGCCGGGCGAGACCGGCTCCGTCGAGGTGGTGGTGATGCCGGTGGAGCTCGGCCCACAAAAGATCCTGGCCGCGGCCCGCAGCGCCGACGGCCTCGCCGATCAGGTCACGCACGTGTGCGAGGTCGAGGGACTGGCCGCGCTCTTCTTCGAAGTCACCGACAGCGAGGATCCGATCGAAGTCGATGGCGTGACCGAATATGTAGTCCGCGTCGGCAATCAGGGCACGAAGCCGGCCACGGGTGTGCGGCTCTCCGCCACGCTGCTCGGCGATCTCGAGCCGGTCGAGGCCCGCGGGCCGGCGGGGCATCGGGTGGACAACCTCACGGTGTCGTTCGAGCCGTTGGCCAAGCTCGCCCCCGCCGAGGAGGCGATCTTTCGCGTGCGGGCGAAGGGCCGCACCGCCGGCGATCAGCGGGTGCAGGTGCAGCTCACGAGCGAAGACCACCCGGCACCGATCACGAAGGAAGAGGTGACCAGGGTGTACGACGACCGGTGAACGACCCTGCCGCGGGATCCGCTCGCTTGCGCTCGCGGCTTGGATGCACCCGATCCAAGCCCTGAGCGCGAGCGAGGGGATCCCACGTCGGCACACCCACGATCCCCCGGCTTGCGCCTGGGGGCTTTTAGGGGCCCCACGATGGAAGCCCTGAGCGCGAGGGAGGGGATCTCACGTCGGCACACCCACGATCCCCCGGCTTGCGCCTGGGGGC
>CAMDDA010000077.1 GCA_945890755.1 Candidatus Kuenenia stuttgartensis | reverse complement strand
GCTGGTCGAGCTCGAGGTAGTCCGTGGGGAGCAGGAGGTCGAGGCTCGGCACCTCGTAGTCGGCCACCGGATCGGGAGCCATCGTGAGGGTCTCGGCCGGCTTGCGGGTTGATCGCGTCTTGATTGGCACGAGCGGGCGGGCCGGGGCGGCCCGCTGCGGCGCCGCGTCTTCGGCCTCCAGCTCGTCGTCGGCATCGGCCTCATCGACGACCTCGTCGTCGTCCTCGGCCTCCGGTTCGACGGCCACCGGCGGCTCGCGCCGCTTCACGCGGATCGTCGGCTCGCCGTCGTCGTCGGTGTCGTCGTCGTCGTCGCCAGCATCACCAGCCGCACGCAGGCGACCGCGGAGACCGGGGAACGTGTCGACCAGCGAGGCCTCGCTGGCGGCAGGCGCGGCCGTTGCCGCTCGAGCGGCACGCCATGCCGACACCCGACCACCCGCCGCGGCGACGGCCGCGATCACTCCACCGCCGAGCGCCCCGACGCCGCTCACGAGCCGGAGCACGGCCGCGTCGGAGGCCAGGAAAAGCCCGGCGGCGGTGAGGCTCGTGACGACGATCGCCGCGCCGGTCGCGGCAAGGTGGGTCTCGGCGAAGTGGCGACCAAGCGCGCCCACGCGGCCGCCGGCCCCCCACAGCGGCCGATCGACCCAGTCGGGCAGGAAGATTGTGAGCAGGGTGCAGACGCCGGCGATGGCCAGGATCGCGCCGGCCGTCCGCAGGGGCAGGTCGGGCATCGGCCGCCGGCGGAGCAGGGCGACGGTGAAGGCGAGGATCATGGCCGCGACACCCCAGGCGCCGAGGCCAAACCATTCGAAGCAGGCCGCCGCCGCGGTGGAGCCGATCAGGCCGCAGGCGTTCACGGCCCGCAGGTGGGCCGGCAGCATCCGCGCAGCCGGTGGGTCTGCCGGGTGGAACGTCGCCAGGGCCGCCACCAGGAACACGCAGCCGGCCAGCAAGGCCAGGGCCGTCAGATCGCGGACGCGGTTCCGCGGCAGCACGTCGTCGGCCATAGGCTGCTCGACCACCGGCGCGGCCACGCGACCACGGGCGGGGGGAAACGAACGGGCGACGGACCGGTCGGCAAAGGACATGGCTGGATCCTGACGAAAGAGAGTTCCAGCGCAACTCTACAGGCCGGTTGGTGGCGGGGCTGTCGCGGCACGGCCCCCCGGCCCACGGGCCTGCTCCGGTTGTGCCGGTGGTAACGGCCACGAAGCCCCTGCCACGCCCGATCGGCTACGCTGCCCTCCGATGCCCTCTACAACGCATACCCTCCTGCCCGGCCTCATTGCCGGCTTCGCCGCGGCCGCGTTCAGCGCCCTCTGCTATCTGATCACGCGGCATCACGGGAACCGGGCAGGGGGCGGGAGCCTGCGTCTGCTCGTGCTCGGCCATGTGGTGATGGGGCTGATCTGCCTGCCCGTCGCCTGGGTGATCCGGCCGGCCACTCTGCCCGAACTGGCCAGATGGCTGCCGCCGCTGCTCGGCTCGACGGGCTGCTATCTCGCGGGGCAGGGGATCGTGTTCGCCACGCTCAAGCGGATGCCCGCTTCACGGCTCGCGCCGCTGCTCGGCCTCAAGATCGTGATGCTCGCGGGAATCGTGTCGCTCATGCCGGGCGAGCGGCTCGATGCCGTGCAGTGGCTCGCCGTCGGCCTGAGTGTGGCGGCCGCGGCGATGCTCCAGCGGGCCGGTGGCAGCGCCCCACCATCGGTCCTCACCGCGGTGCTCACCGCCTGCCTGATGTTCGCGCTCTCCGACCTCTGCATCGTGCAGCTGATCAACGCGCTGCACGCCGGCGGCACGGGCTGGTGGCCCAAGGCCGCACGGCTCCACGCCGGCTGTTTTGCGCTGACGATCACCTACGTGCTCTGCGGCCTTGTGGTGGCGACGCTCCTGCCGCGGGCTCTGCCCCGCGATCGCCGCGACTGCGCTGCCGCCGTGCAATACGCCGCCGCCTGGCTGGCGGGTATGGCAGGGCTCTACACCTGCTTCGGCCTCGTGGGGGCCGTGTTCGGCAACATCCTGCAATCGACCCGCGGCATCATCGCCGTGGGCCTCGGCGCCGTGCTCGCCCATCTCGGCTGGCATGACCTCGAGGAGCAGGTCGATCGCGGCACGCTCCTCCGCCGCCTCGCCGCCGCCGCCCTCATGACCGCCGCGATCGCCCTCTACGTCGCCGATCTCGGCTGACGCCGGCACACGTCACGACGATGCAACGGCCAGACCGTTCACCTGGCCTTCAGCCGTGAATCGAGAAACTCGACGATCGCGCGTTCGGCCTTCTCGGCATCCGGCCCCTTGAACCCGTGGCCGGCGCCTTCGAGGACCACGAGATCGGCAGGCACCGTCGCGGCCTGCAGGCGTTCGACGAGCCACTGCGACTGCTCGAGGGCGACATGGTCGTCCACGGTGCCGTGGATGCACCGCGTCGGCGCGGAGTCGGGCGTCACCCAGTAGAGCGGACTGCCTTCGATGTGACGGCCGCGGTGTGTGGAAAGGTCGCCGCCGAACCACAGCGGCAGCACCTCGTGGGCGTCTTTGCTCCGGCCATAGGATTTCGTGAAGTCATTTGCGCCGTAGATATTCACGACGCAGGCCACGTCGGACCGCTGCTCAGCGTTGCCGCCGTCGCCGTCGAACCGCGGCACGTGGGCTGTCACGCCGAGCAATTGCGCGAGTGAGCCGCCTGCCGAGTAGCCGAGGGCGCCAATC
Source organism: Candidatus Kuenenia stuttgartensis (assembly GCA_945890755.1). Classification (GTDB taxonomy): domain Bacteria; phylum Planctomycetota; class Planctomycetia; order Pirellulales; family UBA1268; genus QWPN01. The sequence goes on along the minus strand of CAMDDA010000077.1, from coordinate 10,600 downwards.
CGGGCGGGATCGACCCGATGCGTGTCGGCATGGGCCCGCAGCCACCGCACGGCCGCCTTCACGTCATGGACCGCCGCGGGAAACGGGTGTGTGGGGGCGAGCCGATACGACACCGTTACCGCCACGTAGCCGCGTTCGGCAAGCGTCTTGCAGAGGGCGTCGAGCCCCTCGCGCTTGCCAGCCCGAAAGCCACCACCATGGATGCAGACAACGGCAGGAAACGGTCCGCTTCCTTCTCGCGGCATGGCGAGGTTCAGCCGCAGCGATTCGCCACCGGGGGCGGCGTATACAATGCCTTCCTGCCAGGTCACCGAATCAGGTGGAGCCGCTCTGACAACGGCCGCGCCGGCGATGCTAGCGGCCAACGCAAGCATGCAACCGAACCGGTAAAAAGAATGAACCACGACGAGCGTCTCCAAGGCAGATGCGAGCGGCAGCACGGCAGCTTTCGCGTCGCTCGCGGGAGCCGAGGATACCACGTCACCATCTGCCCGACGTGCGAGGAGCCGACCTACGGCCGACGCGCCGCGGAGGGCTGTGCTGGCGTGCCGGCAGACGGCAACGCGAAATCCGAGCGGAGCTCGAACTTCACTTTGTTGACGCCCTTCTTGACACTGGCGGTCAGGCCCGATGTGGTGGCGTCACCATAGGCCTCCGGCACGAGCACGATGTAGTCCATCATGCCGTTCCCTGGCCTCACGAGTTTGGGCACCACGGCCCCGGGCTTCGGCTTAGCGACCGGCTCCTTCGACTCCGGGTCGCGGCTGAGCATCTTGCTCACGATCACGCCGTAGTCGCCGATGGCGGTGCCGGCCCCCGCCGCGCCGCCGCGCATCGCGGTAAGCCGAAATTCTCCCGCGGCATCCGTGAGCCCCACGGCGTGCAGCCCCTGGTCGGGACTGATCGGGGCAAAGCCCACGCTCGCCCCGATGAGTGGCTCGCCATCCATCAGCACGAGCCCCTCCACCATCTCGACGGACGGGCCGCGACGGCCGCAGCCGACCGCGACACAGAGGCCGATTGCGACGCACGAGACGAGTGGCCAACCAGCGATGCGGCACGAGAAAGAGGTCATGAGAGCCGTGCGTCCATTACCGGCCGAACTTGCCGTCGTCGATGATTTCCTGGCCGGCGATGGTCGAAAGGCGCCCCCACAGCCCACGGGACGACGGCGCGTTCAACGACGAGGTGCTATTCGAATTCGGATCGAAGTCGATCATGTCGTCGATGAACTTCACCGAGCCGTCCCCCATCACGACGTTCACGCCGCCGGGGTGGAAGCTGTTGGCGCCGGGAAATGTGAGGATCGAGATATTGTCTCCACCGCCTCCTGTCTGATTGCCAATCAAAGCCGAACTGCACGTGGGGCCGTTTGGTGGCACCGCGGTGGTCAGACCCGTGAACGCCATCTGGGAGCGGTACCAGGCCATGCCGGTTCCGAGGAGGATGAACTGATTGTCGTCAGGCTGCGGCTTTGTGAGGACACCCCCTAAAGCCTGCGAGAGGCAGACAGTCGGCTTAGCCGTGGTAGACCACCCGCCGACCTCCATCTGAATCCCTCCGATCACACTCGCGCCGCCGTTGGCAGTAGCGGCCTCCGCTATCGCCATGGTGTTTGAAAGGCCGTCGAGTACGTGGGCGGCTTGGCGATAGGAAGGCCGCGGCGATAAAGCGATCGACCACGACTCGCGAAAAAAGCTCCGGTTGGCGCTTGGGGTCGACCATGACCAAGGGAGCTGGTCGCTCATGACTCCGTGATAGTTTGTCGGGGCCGCACTCGCACTTCGCAAGGCCACGGCCTTGGGATCCGACGGGCATTCAAACGTGGGAATCCGCCGACGAAGCGGGGGAATGGCATGCGATGCGACACCGCTTCCCGAAACGATCGTCGAGATCACGGAGTCATACAGACCCTGCTGCTCGACAAACGGAAGCATCACAAACAGGAAGCTGTAGCTCCCGCCGTAGAATCGCTCGTCTGTCCTAAACGGAAGCGTGGCGAACACCTTCGACAGCACCTCGGGCGCCCACCCCTGAGGCGGAAAGTGACCGCGGGAATTCTCATAGGCCAGCACCCCCTGGCCGATTTGCCTCATGTTCGTCTGGCAGCCGTTCCGACGGGCCGACTCCCGCACACCCTGTACAGCCGGGAGGAGCAAAGCCACGAGCAGGCCCAGGATCGCGATGACCACGAGCAGCTCGATCAACGTAAACGCATGCCTGTGCGAACGGCACACGACAGGGGCCCTTTCAGGCAAGCGACTGCTAGCCATGCCTTTGAACACGGCTCCGACGAGCGGCCACCCAGCCTGCGACTGTTACGCCAATTCCGGCGAGGGCCACGGCTGCTGGTTCAGGCACCGCGATGACGCCCTTTACCGTCAGCGTAAGGTTTTGCGTGGTGTCGCCGTCATAGATCGCGCCGTTGTTCGAACTCTTGAACTTCAGCACATACACGTTTTCGAACGAGCCAATGGACGATGTCGAGAATGATGCGGTGTAGGAGTTCGCGTTGCCGGCGAGTAGCGTGTTGAATGTTGAGAGCGTCGTGGTGAGCTCCGGACTCGTCGCACCGCTAACATCGATTTCATAGAGTGCGAGCGCCGCGGTAAAGTCGCTCGTCTGCACGAGATTGGCGAGACTAAATCCGAGTGCAGACACACTCGCATTCTGGCTGACCTCGCCAAAATCCAACACCCACGCCGTTGTCGTCGAGCCCGTGGTGAAGCTTGCAACCGCTGGATCAAGCACCGTACCCGTCAGTGTCACGGTCTGAGGCGACAACGAGTAGAGCGCAAGCCCGCTGGTGCCAGCCCCATTGGAGTCGAACGTTAATTGGGTGGTACCGACTTTGCCGCCGGCCGCACTCGTAGATAGCGACGCAACCATACTTGTCGCATTCGTGCCGCCCGCAGCCAGAGCAGACACCGAGCCGATACCACTGGCGTCTCCCGACACCGAGCCAAAGGCCGCATTGAGTGCCTCTGTGTAGCCTGCCACAGGCGTGGCGATATTTGCGATCGCGAGGGTTCCGGAGAGCGTCGAATTCCGCAGCACGGTTCCCAGGTTGACCGTGCCAGTTTGGGCATTGGCCTGTGCGAGGTTGTAGACGTTAAGGAACACACCCTGGCCTGCGGACGTACCTGACCCGGCCGTCACAACTGATGTCCGCGTCGTCGTTGAGAGAGGGTTCGTTACCGAAGAGAAGCTCCCAGTGACGGTGTTGCCGTAGGTGAAGATGCGGTAGCTGCCGGCGGCCATCGAGCCATTGCCGTCGGCATCTGCGTTGTTCACCAGTTGAAGAGTGCCACCAAGTGCGAGCGTGCCGGAGACGGCCGTGTAGTCAGACAGGCCCGGTAACGACTGCGACGCCCCCGGCGTGCCGAGCTCGAACTGGCTCGTACCGGAGAGCGTGAGATTTCCCGTGACGGCATTCGAGCCGATCGAGTTACCCGGTGCCCAGATACCCTGCGAGGCTACCGTCTTGCCGGCCCCAAAGTTGATCGTGCCAATGCCGGCGACGGTCTGATTGGAGCCGAACGTGTAGGTACCACTCCGGGCAGTGAGATCAAAGACGGCGCCCGATGAGCCGGCGCTCCCGACGCGAACGACAGGACTGCTCGCCAGGGCCGCTGCAGACAGCCCGAGGGCGAGTGTGCCTCCGGAGATCGTCGTGTTGCCAGTGTAAGTATAGGACGTGCCGGTGAGCGTGAGTCGGCCTGAACCGGTCTTGGAAAAGGCGACATTATTCTCGTTTGCCCCGCCGCCGCCGATCATGCCGGCATACGTGCTTGCACCCGACGAAATGCTGGCGACAAAAGTACTCATCCCCGCCGCACCGCCAACCACTCCGGTGGTGTTGTTGATCGTGCCAAAGCCAGCCAATGTCTGGCTCATCGCGCCGCCAAACGTGCCGCCGAGTACGAGCTTCGTGTTCGAGTTTTCCGTTACCAGGATCGTGGTGGCAGGCAGGCGATCGTTTCCCCCATCGAGCACAACGGCCCCGTTTCCGCCGGAAATCGTGGTGGTGCCTGAGTAGGTGGATGCGTTACGCAGTTGCACAGTCCCGGTGGTTGAAAGCCGAAGACTCTTCGGGCCGCCAGGCGTTTCTCCAATAACCCCAGAGATGACTGGGCCAGCCAGCGTGCCTACAGTTATCGTCGCATCTCCCGCCAGCGTGATCGGCCCGGAAAGAGTCTGGTTTGTCCCGCCAATTGATGTCGCCATACGGATCACGCCCCGGCCCCCGACACCGGTGCCCGTGATCGTCAGTGGACTTGACACGGTTCCGCTTCCCGAAAAATCAATCATGCCGTTTTGCTTGATATCGATCGCTCCGCCGCCTCCCATGCCAACCATCGTGGACTGGATAAACATGCCGTCGATCGTCGTCGTTCCCGTCAGTGTGTTCGCGCCATTGATGGCGAATGAAGTGCCATTCGGTGGACTCTGATTTTGGCGGAAGGTCACATTGGCCCCGACGAGGGCAGAGTCGATTCGGCCCGCTAAGTTTCCCGGATTCCAGCTGTTTTCAAAGCTTACGACAGCGCCATCCGTCAGCCCGATCGTTCCGCCCAGAATCACCCATCGCCCAGTCGAGATCGGACCGAAGGCGATCCCACCGGCTCGAACACTGCCGCTTACGGTCACCGTGCTGGGATTCAATGCGGCGCTGCCGGACCCGAACACCGCCGTATCGCTCGAGTTCGTCGGCCACGCCACGTTGCTCGTGCCATTCCACCAAGTGTTGGTGCCCGTGCTCCAGGTGCCGCTGCCGTCGGTAATGCCCGCCGTGCCTGGGGCCGAATCCCAGGTGAAGCTAGCTGCCGAGGCTTCCCTGGCGTACACGGCAAAAAAACCAACAAGGCAGAGCAGGGGAAACAACCGCGATGATCGTGGCATATGCGTCACCCCGCGTACGAACGCGCCCGCTTCACTGCGGGCCGCCATCTCTGAACGCCGGAACCGATGAAAATGAAGAGCGACCGGGCGGAGCAACTGATGATCCACCGCCCACTTTCATTGACTCCCCGCCGCCCGTGATGCTTACGCGGGAATTACTCAAGAAACGGGATGCGATCGCAAGTCGTTTGCACGCAAGGGTTTACTGCACTCTTGCGGCAGTGGTGCATGGGCGATGCACGGGTGTGCCATCGGGGCCCATTCCCTCGGCTCGCGCCTCGGGCTTCCAGGCACGACGGGGTCCACGGTTGGCGGGGCGGGGATGACGGCGGTGGGCCGTGCGCGCTGGAGCGGTCAAGCTGCCGAGACAGTCAGTCCGCGGCGACGCTGACGCTGAAATCGTCGATCACGGCGAAGCCGGAGCCGCCCTCGCGGGCCCGCACGTGGGTGTGGAGCGACAGCCGGGGCTGCGCGGGCAACTGGAACTGGTAGTTCCTAATGAATTCCAGGCCGTTCACCATCGTGGTCACGACCGCAGTGCCATGCTCGGTATGGGCCGCGGGCGTGTCGTCGATTGTCATCACCACCTGGAAGGGGCCGACGGCCTCCTCCGACCGGCGAAACGCCGAGGACGGCAGGCCCACCACTCCGGTGCCCCCCACCCGCATGCCCACCTTCCAGAAGGGGGAGAGCATGACGCCGAGGTTTGCGTCCGACTCGGCAGCATGCGCCGGATCACCTTCTCCCGCATCGATCACCAACGCCACCCAGCGGCCGAAGTGGGCGGTGCCGATATTTGGCAGCGTGGCCTTGAACGAGATCACGCTCCGGCGGCCGGCCATCGAACTGAAATCATGGTCGAGCACCGTATGGACCGTGGGCACCCGCCGGTTCGGCCGGCCGTCGATCGGCAGCCAGAGCTTGCCGCCCCGGACAAAGCTCGGGTGACTGGCCTCGAAGTCCTGTCGAAGCAGGGGGCCGCGATCGCCGTCGAAGTGGTCGATCACCAGCGGCCGGAGCGTGACCTCGGGCTGCCGTTCGGTGGTGGCGAACTTGCTCGCGAAGCCCTGCGTGAGGTGCATCGGCTTGGAGGCCGCCCCGTGCCCACCGGCCACCGCCACTTCGCCGTCGATCACGAACACGTCGGTCTTGCCGTCGTCGCCAACGTCGATCGAAAACTCCGTGCCGAAGTCCACCACTTCGCCGCTCGGCGAGACGACCGTGAATCCCTTTGCGGACGGCGGCACATAGGGCGTGACCCTGCCAGACCGCAGGAACATCCGGTTGCCGCCCAACACCTCGACCGACGCCGGAGCGTGGATTGCCACGACTGCCCCGGACGCGAACGTGATCTGCGCCGAGCCGCGGACGAGCCGGACCGGACCTGACGCGAGCGCCTTGCCTTTGACGGGCTGCTCTGCCGCTTCCCACTCCGCATCCTGAACGGCCGTGATCCGGGCCGCGGGACGTTCGCCAAACAGGGCGTTTGGCCCATCTGCCCGCCACGCCCACGCGGCCAACGCCACGAGCAGGGCTGCCGCGGCACCACCGAGGAATCTGGGCCACCGCACACCGCCGCGGCGGCCACCGTCGGAGAGCGAGCAGTGCTCGGGGATCGCGTCCGCATCCGCCGTCACCTCGCCGAAGCCTACTTCCGAGGCCAGCAAAAACTCCGTCTGCATGAACTCGAGATACCGCCGGCGGGAAGCCGCATCGGCCATCAGCAGCTCTTCGAGTCGAGCGCGTTCCTCCTGCGACAGCATGCCATCGACCAAGGCCGAGAACATCCGCTCGAGCTCCTGCTCGTCGATCGGCGGCGATGGCAGGTCGTGAATGGCGGACATGGTGGCAGTCGGGTGGCAAGGAATCAGGCAGACGGGCTCGGCAGCCGCTTCGCCATACAGTCGCGGAGCAGGCTGCGAAGCCGGTGGAACAATTGGGCTACGGCGTTCGCATTGCGGCCGATGCCGAGACCGATGTCGGCCAACGACCGGCCGTTGGCGTAGTAGTCGAGCAGGAGCCCTCGGTTGCGATCGGGCACTGCCTGGAGACACTCCACGAGGGCCCGCCGCCGCAGTTCGAACTGCTCGGCGGCCAGCATCCTGTCGAGTTGCGTCTCCCCCAGGGCGTCCGAGGCGAGTCGTGCCACAACCCGGTCGGCCAGCTTGAGCCGGTAGTGCTTGGCCCGCCGGAGCTTGATCACGCGGTAGTAGGCGAAGCTGCACGCCCAGGCGCCGAAGTCAGTGCCCTCCTGGAATTCATCGGCATGCTTCCAGAGGGCCAGGCTCGTCTCCTGCATGATGTCGTCGGCGTCGTTGCGATCGACCACCATGCTGCCGATGAAGTTGTAGATCCGCTTGTGCGAATTCGTGAGCAGCGTGATGAATTGCTCGCGTGAGATCGGCATGGACGCACCACGGGCGGAGGAGACCGGACAAACCGCAACCTAAAGATAAACACCCTCTGGGCCGGGAATCTTACTCCCCCACTCCAGGGGACCCCGATCGCCGCCGACAGACCTCGGGTTGACTTGGCGGCCCAAAGTGTGTACAAGTGCTCAGGTAACCGCGTCTTCCTGAGCCGCCGCCGTGGCCACGATCCTCCTCGACGAACAGTGCACGATTCCGGGCGATCTCGCCACGCTGGCCGATTTCCGCCGCTGGACGCAGTCGGTCGAGTTTCCGGCGACGGGGCGCATCGACTGGGTGGCATCCCGGATCGAGGTCGATATGTCGCCCGAAGATATTTTCACGCACGGCACGCTCAAAACGGCGATCGTCGCAAGACTCTGGCCGCTGGCCAATGAGCGGGGAATGCACCTGTTCACAGGGGAGACACGCGTGTCGAGCCCGGCAGCCAATCTGTCGGTCGAACCCGACGTGGTGGCCGTGTCGGAGGCGTCGTTCGAGGCGGGCCTCGTGCGGCTTGTGCCCTCGTCAGGCGGACAGCCCGACCGGTTCGTGGAACTGGAAGGAGGCCCTGACCTCGTGGTTGAGATCGTGAGCGACTCATCGGTGGCGAAAGACACCCGCCGACTTCCCGCGGCCTACCATGCCGCCGGCGTCAAGGAATTCTGGCTCGTCGATGCCCGCGGCGCTGCGATCTCGTTCACGATCTGGCGGCATGACCCAAGCGGCTACGTCGAGGCTCGCATGCCTGGCGGCATGCCGCGGTCAACGCTTTTCAACTGCGGCTTTACGATCGAGCGATCCCGCAACCCGCAGGGCCGATTCGTATACGACGTGGTCGCCCGGCCTGATGCGTGATCTGAAGTTGGCTGACTGTGGGGCGCAGGCAGCGCAACGACTACGGCGTCGCAGCCGGCTCTGCTACGACATGCGCTGCTTTCACGATCGGCTCGATCGCGGGGAGGAGCTTTTCAAAGATCGTCTGGTGGCCGGCGGCCGTCGGGTGCACGCCGTCTGCCGTCGTTAACCGCGAAGCCGGTCATCGTGAAGGCGTTTGGCGGCGGATCGCCCTCGTAGCGGTTGATCCAGGGACACATGCCCTTCACGTAGAGATCGATGACGGGGTTGGCCGTGTCGATACAGAGCGGGACGGATGTCTCGCCTGCAACCAGTTGGTGGGTCTGCACGGGGCCGCCGTTCACCGTCCAGGCGAGAATTGGATACCGCGTCGGCTCCGGCAGCACGATCCGGCTCGTGTCCACCTGCAGGGCCACGTTTTTCGTGCCCGTGAAGCCCACGCAGCCCGCCGCCCGGTTTTATCCGGCCAGCTTCGAAGCCTGACCCAGGAAAAGCTCGCGGCCCCATACGTCGAGCGACGGCAGCTCGGCAGTCCGCACAAACGCGCGCACGTCTTCACGCGCTCGCGACCAGTCGATCGACTGAATCTTGGACTCGAGCGCCCGCAGGCACCACTCGCGATCGACGTGATCGCTACTGCCTGCCCACGGGCCAGTCTGAGCGAGTGCCGAGCCGAGCAGCTGGTAGTTCACGGGCGTCCGCCGGGCGGTGTACCAAATGAAATCAAACCATTCGCGGCCTTTAAGATAGCGTCGGCAGAGCACGGCGTGGAGTTTGCCGGCGAACAGACTGGGCGGGTCGTGAGCGACCGTCGCCTGCGGAAACGGGAAATCGAGATACCGCGTCTCGAACGTGCCGCCGGCGGGCGGTTTCGTATCGACTTCCAGCTTGATCCGAATCATCCGGGCTGGGCCGGTGGTCGGCCGATATCGCAACTGCAGCAGGTCGCCCAGCGAATCGTCCTTGAGGAACGCCGTGCGGACTGCCTGATCGACCCGCGACCGATCGACGAATTCGATGTCATTACCGTAGGCCGCGAGCCGTTCCTGAATCAGTGCGACCGACATGCATACACCTCCCGGCTTAGTCCCTCGAGAAATCGCCGCACCCGACGGGAGCGATAGTTCATCGCCAAGGAGCGACACCGCTCCGGCTCGATTTCGGCGAGTTGCTGCGGCGCAATCCGCAGACTTTCGACGAGCGGCTCGATGCCTGTCCAGTCGAGCCGGTGGAGCGCCACGTAGTCCGCGAGCGCCTTCAGCGGCGTTGCAATGAAGGCCACCTGCCCTTCCGGCCTGGGCACCCGGCTGACGTCCTCAAACAATTGCGACTGCGGGACGCGACTGAAACGGAACGGACCGATCGGCGTGTGAAACGAGCGGCTTCTCGCATCGCAGACGCTCGTGACCGTCTCCACCGCCTCGGGCAGCCAGCCGTGGAACGCGAGCGCGGCTTCGAGGCTGACGTAGCTCGGTCCCATGATCCGCTGGGCGATCGCCAGCGAGTCGATCGGCCGCTTGCGGTAGCGGGTGCCGAGACAGTACAGGCCGCGGTGAATGCGGACGACCTCGCCTGCCGCCAGCGCCCGCTTTACGAGCGCCGCCTCGGCATCGGGCGACCCCCGGACCCAGGCCGCCACCTCGGACCGCGTGAAAACGCCGGCTCGCGAGTGCTCAAGTGCAATCTCGGTGAGACGCTGCATAAAGGCATGATACTGTCACAAAATGACAGTTTTCAACAGACATTTGCGATTAGTCCGACCACAGCCCATCGAACGCAACTCCATGCGCAACAGAGCCTTGCAACACAGAGCGAGCAGGCACGGTGGACTTTTCGAGCCCGTAAGCCACGGGCGTCGGGTGGAGTAGACAGGGGAGGCTTCGGCAGCTTTGATTTTCGCACCCCTCACCAGGCGACCCGTTTTTCAGTGCCACTGGCCTAGGCGGGTCACGGTATGGGCGGCGGCGGCGGCCTGCGGGCTGGCGGGATGGCCCCTTTCTGCGGCCGCTCCGACGGCCGCAGTCGGCCGTAGCCACGAGGCCTTTTTTCAGGCCAATTGCCTCAAATGCCACGCCGCCGACCGGCAGGAAGGGCAGGTGCGGCTCGACGATCTCCCGTTCGAGATCACGAACGTCGAGACGGCGGAGCGCTGGCAGAAAGTGCTCGGCGTGCTGAACTCTTGCGAGATGCCCCCCGAAGATGAGCCGCGGCCCGATGAAAAGGCCAAGACCGACCTGCTGGCCGAGCTGTCCGACGCCCTCGTCGTGGCCCGCAAGAGCATCGGCGACCAGGGTCGGATCGGCGTGCTCCGGCGGCTGAATCGTCGCGAGTACGTCAACACGATTCGTGACCTCTTCGGCATCGAGACGACCGCGGAGGGACTTCCGGAAGACAAAGGCACGGGAGTCTTTGACACGGTCGGCGCCGCGCTC
>CAMDDA010000076.1 GCA_945890755.1 Candidatus Kuenenia stuttgartensis | reverse complement strand
CCTGGCCTGGAGCCTGGGTGACTCGCCGCAGCCGGTGGCAATTGAATGCACCGTGCTCGAATCGCCGCGGCTGCTCCCTCCTCCGGCAGCGGCGGGCGGCCAACCGGCCGCCCGCGGACCGTCGAGCGAGAGCCTGGTGGCGGTGCACGCGGTCCGCGACGGCAGCCTCTGGCAGTCCGCAGCAGGCCGCGCGGCCCTCGTCATCGACGGGCCGCCTCCTGCCCTGCGGGTGGGCACGCGACTCGTCGCACTCGGCCGCGGGCTGCGGCCGGCCCCGGCCCTCAACCCTGGGGAGTTCGACTTTCGTGCCCGCGCCCGTGCCAAGCGGTGTCTTTCGATCGTGCGGGTCGAGTCGCCCGCCTGCCTGCGGACGACGTGGGAGCCACCATGGTGGTGGCCCTCCGCGGTGCTCGACACGGTTCGCCGGAAGGGCAGTGACGTGCTGCATGCGCATCTGTCGCCGTCCCGGGCGCCGTTGGCTGCGGCGCTCCTCCTCGGTAGTCGCGAGGCGCTGCCCCGCGAAGAGGCCGACGACTTCCTCGTCACCGGCACGATCCACATCCTCTCGATCTCCGGCCTGCACGTGGGCCTGCTTGCGATCGCACTCGCCACCTGCCTGCGGGCGGTGCGGGTGCCGCGGCAGACGGCGCTCGTCTGCATCGCGATGGCACTCGGGCTCTACATGTTCGTGGTGCGGGCCGAGACCCCGGTCGTCCGGGCCACGCTCTTGGTCTGGCTCACCTGCTTCGGCAGCCTGTGGGCCCGTCGCTCGGCAGCGATCAACGCCCTTGCCGCCGCCGCAATCGTGATCCTCGCCTGCCGTCCGGGCGATGTCCTGTCTGCCGGTGCCCAGCTCTCGTTTCTCTCGACGGCGGTACTCGTGGGCACGGCTTCGATGGTGCTCCGCATGCGGCCCACGGCCGATCCGATCGACCGCCTCATCGACCGCAGTCGCTCGCCTGCGGAGCGGGCCGGGCGGCGGCTGGGTCGCCAGGCCTGGGAGCTATTTTTCGTCGGGCTGGCGGTCTGGATCGTGACGGCACCGATGGTGGCCGCCCGGTTTCACGTCGTGAGCCCAGTGGGGATCGTGCTCAACGTCGTCGTCGCGCCGCTGGTGCCGCTGGCGATGGCGCTCGGCTTCGCATGTGTGCTGGCCGCGACCGTCTCGGCGTCACTGGCGGCCGTGTGTGGCGCCGGCTGCGATGCGGCCCTCGCAGCCACCTCCCGCGTCGTCGAGCTGGGGGCGGCCGTGCCGTGGGGCCATGTCTGGGTGCCGGGACCGCCTGTCTGGTGGGTGATCGGCTGGTATGCCTGCCTGGCGGCCGCCGCGTGCCTCTTGCCGACGCAGCGACTGAGGCGGCCGGCCACGTGGGCTTGGGTGGCCGGGGCATGGTGCGTCCTCGGCGTCGTGGGCTGCGCGGCGGTGGCCTGGTGGGGGCCCCAGGCCCCGGGTCTGCGGGTCGTGGCCGCAGCCATGGGGCATGGCTGCGGCATCGTCGTGCGGTCGCCCGGTGGCGGCTGCATGGTGTACGACGCGGGGCGGCTCGGAGCCCCCGGAGCCGCGCGGCGGAGCATGGAATCACTCCTGTGGTCGGAGGGAATCTCGCGGATCGACACGCTTGTGATCTCGCATGCCGACGCCGATCACTTCAACGCCGTGCCCGATTTGCTCGCGCGGTTTCGTGTGGGCCGGATCATCGTCTCGGAGACGTTCCTCGCCAGTGCGGCGGCGGGCGTGGCCGAGGTGCGCAGCCGGGCTGCCGCGAATGACGTGCCGATGCAGGTCGTGCGGGCGGGAGAGGCATTCGCGATCGACCCGCTCTGCCGCGTGCGGGTGGTGCATGCCGCGGCGAACGAGCATGCGGTCGCCCCCCGGACCGACGACAACGAGTCGAGCCTCGTGCTGGCTGTCGAGTCCGCCGGCCGCCGGCTCCTGCTGACCGGCGACATCGAAGGCGAAGCCCTGGCCGACTTCGTCGCGTCGCGGCCCGAGGTCTGCGATGTGCTCGTGGCCCCGCATCATGGAAGCCAGACTACGCTGCCGGCTGACATCGGTGTCGTGACGCGGCCCGAGTGGGTGCTCGTAAGCGGTCCGGGAGGCCGCAGTTGGCCGGCTGTGCAGGCCGCTTACCAGGCTGCATCTGGACGTGACGCGGCGGTATTGCGGACCGGCGGAGTTGGCGCGATCGCGCTCGACCTCACTGCCGATGGCGTGAAGGGATCGCAGTTTTCGGCCGGACGGTGGCGACCGATCGATCGCCCTCCGCCCGCGACGGCCTCATCGCCAGCCGAGCGTCTCGCTCAGGGCGTTGAGGAGCGGGGCCGAGAGCGGCGTGCCGCTTGGCGAGCGGATGGTGGACGTGAGATCGAACATCACGAGGCCGGCGGTCAGCATGAGCAGCGTGCAGCAGGCGAGCGCCAGCACTTGCCAGACACTGAACGTCGTGTCGACGACATGCTCGAGCGGCAGGCCCGCGCTCAGGCCGGACATGCTGTCCGAGACGCTGCTCTCCTCGAGCGAGACCGACGCCGAGTCTTCGGTCGCCGCGCCAAAGAAGCTGGAATCGCCCGTCTCTTCGGTGGCGATGACGACGGAGGCGCTCTCATCCTCGCCCACGTCGCCCAGGTCGAAGGCATCGCCCGCGAGCGACCCCCCCGCGATCGATCCCCCGGCCAGTGATCCACCGGCATCGATGGACGACGCGATGCCCGAGGCAGCGGCAAGGTCGATGCCCGATATGTTGATGTCGCCGTCTTCCAGCGAAAGCCCGCTGTCGAGCGGGCCCGAGAGCGCGACGCCCGTCCCCGACCCGGCGGCCGCGCCGGTTGCCGGCGCGGGCCCGCCGCCGACTGCCGAGAGGCCGGAAAGGCCTCCGATCGCGGCCGAGCCGCCGATCGCCTGTCCGAGGTCGAGCGTCATGCCGCCAGCGTCCGCAGCCGCGGGTGGTCTCAAATCCAGCCCTGAGATCTCCGCGCCAGCTGAGATTGCAGAGCCCGCGGCGATTGAATCGAGGAGCAGGTCGTCTTCAAACGTAGGTTTGGCCGCTGAGGCCGGGCCGCCCCCTACGTCCGACGCGAACGAGAGGCCCGATGCGTCGGCGGCAGCGGCATCCGCCTGCCCGGCGCGGACGATCGTCTGCGATCCGGCGTGCACGTCGGAGGCCGCGAAGACCCAATCCCCATCGTCCAGCGAGCCGCCGATCGCCATGTCATCAGCCTTGTCGGCGGCCGGAGCGTCGAGGTCGACCGCCAATGCATCGGAATCAGAGCCGCCACCGGCGAGGTCGCCCGCGACTCGCTCGATCTCGTCGGCCTTGAACTTCAGCGTCGCGCCGTCCCGCATCGGGAACAGCTTCTTGCGGTCGACGAGCCGCTGCACCTCTTCAGTGCTCACGTTGAGCTGCCGCGCTGCTTCTTCGATCGACAGGAATTTTCCGGCCATCCTGCGTGTCCTGCTGTCCGTGGGGATCGTCGGCGCGGCACCTTTCAGTTCTTCTTTCGTCGCACCGACCCCTCCATTCTACCGCGGCCCATCCACCCGGGCGCAGCCGGCACCACCGGTACGGATGCCGTGTCGCATACAAGCCCTGAGCGCGAGGGGATCGGTGGGCGGCTCACCCGGCTTGCGCCTGGGGGCTTCGGTGGCCATCTCATACAAGCCCTGAGCGCGAGCGAGGGGATCGGTGGGCGGCTCACCGAGCCTGGTCGAGGAGTCTTCGGAGGGCGGCAGGCTTGGGCTCCTGCACGTTGAATTCGTCGAGTTGCAGGTCGGAGGAGATATCGCGGGCGCTTTTGAGCGTGAGGCTGCCCGACTGCGGATCGACGTGGTAGACCGCGGCGTGCCGGGTGGCCTGATCGACCACGATCAACAGTCGGCGGCCGTCCTCGAGCGGGGAATCCGACACCCAGAGCGAGCCCGACGTTGCGGCCGGGAGCGGCCGCTGAACCGCGAGTTCACCCGCGGTGACGAGTCCGCAGAGCAGCACCAGGACGGCAAGACAGATCAGGGTTCGAGACCGCATGTGGCAGGCTCCGGCGTTCGGGAGGGCTGGGGCGAGGTGTAGCAATCGCGGCGCGACGGCCACAAGCCTGAAGCCACCGGAGGAATCCCGAGGCACACGCCGACGGGGAGTTGGGCATGGTGTGGTGGGGAAGCACGTCGCCAGCGCGGGCTTGCCGCCTGCCTGCCTTGCGCAGCTTGCCAGGCTGCCGTCGTGTCATTTGCTGTTCCGGCTGCATGACTCTTTCGATTCAATCGACCCGGCCGGTCGTTCCGATGGTAGGGAAAATGCCATCGACCCGAGCGGTCGTCCGGCGTTGTCCTGCCCGCCTCGGAGGTCCGAACCGGTGTCGAAACTCAATGCCTTGTCCGGGATGTTGCTGCGGTCGCCTCTGCTGTGGGGCGGCGCGCTCGCGTTCTGCTTCTTCGGTCTGATTCATGCCGGGGTGATCAGCGACGCCACCGTGGTGCGGTATCTCGCCGGCCACTGGGTGGAGTATGTCGAAGTCGCCATGTTTTGCGTCGGGCTTGCCGCGCTGACGATCAAGGCCGCTGATGTCTGGCGGCAGATGCAGACGGCCGGTGAGTCGCCACTGGAGCCGATTCCCGAGGGGGGGCAGTCGCCGGCTGAGGCCGTGGCTCTGGCGGCAACGCTGCCCGATGCATCCATGGCCACAGGCTACCTCCCCCGCCGGCTGCGCGAGGCGGTGGACTTCGTCGTGCGGACGGGCGATTCCGACGGCCTCGGCGACCATCTCAAGTATCTCGCCGACGTCGATGCGGCCCGGGCCGCCCATGGCTACGGCCTCGTGCGGTTCGTGATCTGGGCGATTCCGATCATGGGCTTTCTCGGCACGGTGATCGGGATCACGGTTGCCATCGCGAACCTCTCGCCCACACAGCTTGAAAACATCTCCGGCGTCGTGGCCGGGCTTGGCACGGCCTTCGATACGACGGCCACCGCGCTCGGCCTGTCGATGGTGCTGATGTTTCTCCAGTTCGTCGTCGATCGTGGCGAGCAGGCGTTGCTCGCGCGGGTGGACGAGACAGCCTGGGCCGCGCTGGCCGGGCGGTTTCAGTCGTTCGCCGGCGGCGACGGCGCGGCGCTGGCCGTCGCGCGGCTGGGCGAGACGATGGCTCGGAGTTCCGCCCAATTGCTCGATGCCCAGGAGCAGGCCTGGCGATCGCTCGAGCAGACGGCGGTCGGCGGCATTCGCCAGCTGCTCGACGAGGCCGGTGAACGGATGACGGCTGCGATCGGTGGCTCGCTCGATGCGAGCCTAGGCCGCTGGGGTGAGTCGCTCGCGCGGGCCCACGACGAGCTGGCGTCGCGCCGCGAGGAACGGTGGACCGGGGCGGCGGAGTCGCTGGCCGAGGCGGTGCGCGGCCTGGAGCGGCATCAGCGGGCGCTCGCCGATCAGACGGCCGTGCTCGGCAGCGTGGTCGATGCCACTCGCGACATCAGCACGCTCGAGCGGAGCCTCGATGCCAATCTCTCGCGGCTGGCGACGACGGGCCGGTTCGAGGAGACGCTGGCGACGCTGGCCGCAGCCGTGCAGCTGTTGGCCGCCCGCGCCGGTGACGTGGCGGGCGATGCCCGGCGGATCGATCTGCACGCGGCCCGGGCCACCGGAAAGGCTGCATGAGCCGCATTCGTCCGAGTTCCGGACCCTCCATATCGCTGTTTCCGTTCCTCGCCGTGCTGTTGTGCACGATGGGGGCCCTGCTCGTGCTGCTCGTGCTCTTCAGCCGCGCGGCCCAGCAGCCGGCCGGTGACGAGACGGCGGCGAAAGCCTCCGCCGCGCGGGCCGACGAGCTGGCGGCGGCGAAGGACGAACTGGCCTGGCGACTCCAGCAGTTGCAGTCGATCCGCGGCCGCACGGCCGACGACCTGTCCCGCGCCCGACTCCAGCTGGCGGGGATCGAGGAAGATGCCCGCCGGATCACCGACGAACTCGACTCGCTCGAACGTACGGCGGAGGCGCTGGCGGCCGGCATCCAGCCCGACGCCGCGGATGCCGAGGTCGTGGCGAAGCTCGAACAGTCGCTGGTCGATGCCCGGGCTTTGCTCGACGCCGAGCGGGACGAGAAGGCGAAGAAGCCGGCGGCCTTCGCCGTCGTGCCGTATGTCGGAGCGCACGGCACCCAGCGGCGACCGCTCTACATCGAATGCTGCATCGACGGCGTGTTTCTGCAGCCGGAAGGGGTGCGGCTCGGGCCGGCCGACTTCGAGGGGCCGCCCGGCCCCGGCAATCCGCTGGCCAGCGCCCTGCGGGCGGCCCGGGAGCACATCGCATCACAGCCGGGCGAGACGGGCGCACCACAGATGCAGCCGTATCCCCTGCTGCTCGTGCGGCCGTCCGGCGTGATGGCCTACTACGCCGCCCGCGAGGCGATTCAGTCGTGGGGCAGCGAGTTCGGCTACCAGTTCATCGACGAGGAATGGCAGCTTGCCTACCCGCCGGCCGATCCGGCGCTCGCCGAGGTGGAGCGGCGGGCCGTCGAGGAGTCGCGGCGGCGGCTGGCCTGGCTCCAGCAGGTGCGGCCCGCTCGGCCCGCGAAGCCACCGACACAGTATCGCGCGGCGACCACTCGCGGCGGCGTGGTCGCCAACGGTGGGCCCAGTGTGCTTGGTGACCAGTCGCGGTTCGACTGGACTGAGGCCCAGGCGTCGGGGGGCCGAGGAGGTGCCGGGGGGGGTGGCGGTGCTGGTGGCAGCGGAGGTGGGAGTGGCGATCCGGGCGATGCCCAGCCCGGCCGGGGCTTCGTAGCTGGCGGTAGCGGCGAAGGCTCCATGGGCCTGGGCACCGGCCGGCCCGGCTCTGGCGGCACGTTTGGTGGTGGGCCCAGCGGCGGTCCGACTGACACGACGTCCACGGTCGGCGATCGCTACTCCGGGCCGTCGAAGTTCTATGCGGCGGCTCCTGAAGCCGCTGCCGGCGGTGCGGCTGGCGCTGGCGGCGCGGCTGGTGGCGGGGGTTCGGCCGGCGCTGGTTCCGGCGGCCCCGCGGGCGGTGCTGGACAACAGGCTCCGGCAAACGGCGCGGTGGCGGCAAGCGACGCGGCAGCTGCGACCGGTCGCACTGGCGAAGGGCCCGGTGGCGGGCAGGCCGACGGTGCATCCGCATCCGGTTCCGCGACGGCGAACGGTCAGGGGGGAGCTGCTGGCAACGCGGGTCTCGCGACTGCCGGCCGCAACGGGGCCGGAGGAGGCGGCGAGGGATCGTCCGCTTCGGCAGCCACCGGAGGTGGAGGCTCGGGGCCGTCGATGCCAGGGCTGCCTCAGGGGGGCGGCGGCCCATCGGTGTCGGCAGGCTCGTCTGCCGGCGGCTCGCTGGCCGGCCGGCGTGGCAGCAACTGGGCGAGTCTGGCCACTCACGACCGCCCGATCCCGATCACGCGGCCGATCCTGTTGGAGTGCAGTGCCGACGAGTTTCGGATCCTGGCCGATGGCAGCAATCGCGTGGAGACCCGGATTCCGGTCGGCGTGCATACGGAGGACTCGATCGATCTGCTCGTGCGAGCCGTGCATGCGCGGGTGAGCGGCTGGGGCATCGCGGGCGACCGGATGTATTGGCGGCCGGAACTCGTCCTCTCGGAGACCCCCGACGGCCGCGGCCGTCGCGAGGACCTCGAGCGGCTGCTCGCCGACAGCGGCCTCGACACCCGGCGGAAGGGCGAGCCGAACCTCGTCCGCCCGCTGCCGCCGGTGCGGCAGGCGGCGGCGGTGATACCGCTGCGGTGATGACACGGCCCAGCCAGATTTCGCAATCACGGAGCGCACGAGATGGCACGCTACAAGCCGGCCGCACCGAGTGACGAGGGGCAGGACTCGTTCCTCGACGTCGTCACCAACATCGTCGGCATCCTGATCATCCTCGTGATGGTGATCGGTGGCCGCGTGCAGCAGATCGTGCTCGCCCCGCCGCCGGCCGTCGTCGACAACGAGCCGCTCGAGCGCGAGGTGCGGAAGCTGGCCGAGACGGTCGCTTCGACCGAGAGCGAGATCGATGAACTGCAGGCCCAGGCCCGCACGGTGGCGACGGCGGCGGCCTATGCGGCCGACGCCCGGCTCCAGCTCACCACGGCGGTCTCCGCAGCGAAGGCCGTGCTCGAGCGCCGCAAGCAGGAAGGCGAGGCGGCCGGCGTCGCCGCCGCGGAACAGCGGGCGCGGCGTGAGGCCCTCGAGGATGAGATCGACCGCGTACGACGGGAGGCCGAGGCGCTGGCCACGGCGCCGGCGGATGCCCATGAGATCCTGGCCTATCCCACGCCGATCGGCCGGACGGTCAACGGCGAGGAAATGCACTTTCGGATCGCCGGGGGGCGGATTGCCTACATCCCGCTCGAAGAGCTGTTTCAGCTCGCGAAGCAGCACACCCAACGACATTCCGGACCGATCGCCCAGCTGGCCTCGCGGATCGAAACCGTCGGCCCCGAGCAGGGCTTCACGCTCGACTACGTGATCGAGGCCAAGATCGATCAGGCCCGCGGCCAGGTGCTGATCCGCTCGCGGGAGTGGGTGGTACGGCCCGCCGACGACGCCTATGGCGAGACGATCGACGAGGCGTTGCAGTCGGGCTCGCGGTTCCGCCGCGTACTCTCGGGGGCGAAGCCGGAGACGACGATCACGCTCTGGTGCTACCCCGACAGCTTCGCCGCCTACCGGCAGGTCCGTGAGGAACTGCACCGGCTCGACATTCCGACGGCCGGCCGCCCGATGCCCGCCGGCGCCCCGATCGGCGGCTCGACGGAAGGCAGCAAGTCCGTCGTGCAGTAGGCTCTAGGGGTCTGACCCCTCCACACATTGCATGACGAGGAATTGCGCATGGCTGCGGCGACCGGATATCTGACCGACGTGTCGTACATCCCGGGCTTCTATCCCAACATGGCGCCCGTGGCGCTTCGCTACGTCGCGGCGCTCAATCGCGTGACGCCGCCGCGGGCGACCGGGTATCGGTACCTCGAGCTCGGCTGCGGCCTCGGCCGATCGCTCACGACGCTCGCTGCCGCCAATCCGCAGGCCGAGTTCGTCGGAGTGGACTTCAATCCGGACCACACCGCCGCCGCCGAACGCGACATCGCTGCGGGAGGCCTCGCGAATGCCCGAGTCATCACGTCGGACTTCGGGCACCTGCCGGCGGATCTCGGCACGTTCGACTTCGTGGCCCTGCACGGTGTGTTCAGCTGGGTGTCGCAGCAGGTGCGGGACGAGATCCTGGCCGTGGCCCGCGGCCAGTTGGCCGCCGGCGGCCTGCTGCTGGTGAGCTACAACGCGATGCCGGGCTGGGCCCATCTGCAGCCGATCCGGGGCATCCTTCGCCAGTATGCGGCCCTGCGATCCGGTGACAGCCTGCAGCGGATTCGCGACGCCCTCGCCTATCTCGTGTTCATTCGCGATCGGCATGCGAAATACTTCGAGGACAATCCGCGGGCGGCGGCCTACGTCGATGCCCTGCTCAAGCAAGACGTTCGCTACCTCGCCCACGAATACCTCAACGAAGATTGGACGAGCTTCTACTTCGCCGACGTCGCCGGCATGTTCGGCTCGGCCGGCCTGACGTTCATCGGCAGCCTGCCGGTGTTCACGAACTTCTGGGACCTCTGCGTGCGGCCCGAGTTTCAGGAGCTGTTTCGGACCACCACGAATCGGTTGGTGACCGAGGCCCACAAGGACTTCTGTGCCAACACGGCCTTTCGCTGGGATGTGTACGCCCGCAGCCCGCGGCCGATGCCCGACGTGGCCGATCGGCTCCGCGAGACCGACGACATTCACTTCCGTGTGGCCCGTCCCGGCACGACGCTCCCTTATCAGGCGAATCTCGGCGTGGTGACGAGCACCGTACAGGGGCCGCTCTATCAGGCGCTGCTCGACGTGGTCGGCGGGAGGAGTCTGCGGATGTCGGAGATTCTCGCCGACTCGCGGCTGGCGGGCACGCCCCCGGCCGATCTCGTGCGGGCGGTGGATGCCGGCGTGGCGATGGGGCTGTTCGACATTGCCACCAGCGCGGTGCGAGAGGTGACGGCCGATCAGCTGCAGGGCGTGTCGGTGCCGCATGCTTTCAATCGCGCGGTCATCAGCGCGGAGTCGCTGGGAGGCCGGTCGTTGGCGTTGGCCAGTCCGCTCACGGGCACCGGTCACACCGTCGGCGATCTCGACGCAGCCATCCTCCACGAACTGATCGAGCGCGGCGTCGATGGCCTCGCGGGCCGGGTGGCAGGTCGGCTCACTGCCAGCGGCCGTGCGCTGCAGCGCGACGGAAAGGCCGTGACCGATCCCGCGGAGCGGCTCACGTTGGTCGAGACCGCCTGCACCGCGTTTCGTTCCCAGAGTCTGCCCTGGCTGGAGCGGCTCGGGATCGTCGATCGCACGTGATCACACCTCGGTCACGGCGCGGATGCCGGCTGCGGTGGCGGCGAGCAGGTGATCGAGCTCTTCGAGCGTGATCGAGAGCGGCGGCCAGGCCACGACCACGTCGCCGAGCGGCCGCAGCAGCGCGCCGTGCGACCGGGCCGCGAGGCAGGCCCGCATGCCCCGCCTCTCCTGCCAGGGATAGGCCGTGCCGGACGCCTTGTCGGCAACGAGGTCGAAGCCGGCCGCCAGCCCGCATTGCCGCACCGCCCCGACGTGCGGCAGTGCGGCGATCCGCGTCGCATGCTCGCGTAGCCGTTCGATCTTCGGCGGCAGTGACTCGAGTGTGCGCTCGTCGCGGAAGATGTCGAGCGAGGCGATGCCGACGGCGGCGGCCAGCGGATTGCCGCCATACGTGTGGCCGTGGAAGAACGTGCGGCGGTCGGTGTGGCTGCCGAGGAATGCGTTCCAGACGCGCTCGGTGGTGAGCGTGGCGGCCATCGGCAGGTAGCCCGCTGTCAGCCCCTTCGCGAGGCAGAGGAAGTCGGGCGTCACGTCCTCCTGCTGGCAGGCGAACATCGTGCCCGTGCGGCCGAAGCCGACGGCCACTTCGTCGAGGATGAGGAGCACGTCGTGCCGCCGCGCGAGCTCGGCCACACCTCGCAGGAACCCGGGTGGATGAACGTAGATCCCGGCCGCCGCCTGCATGAGCGGTTCCATGATGATGGCTGCCACCTCGCCGGCGTGGGAGACGAGCGCCTGCTCCACGTTTGCCAGCGCCTCGCCCAGCGGCGGCGCCGGCCGGCCCGTGGCGGGGCATGGCCCGCCCGGCGACGGCAGCCTGACCGCCTCGAACGTCAGCGGTGCGAACATCGCCGTGAAACGATCGACGCCGCCCACGCCGATCGCACCCAGCGTATCGCCGTGATAGGCCTCGCCGATCGCGATGAATCGCGTGCGGCCCGGCCGCGGCGGTGCGGCCTGCAGCCAGTATTGAAACGCCATCTTGAGCGCCGTCTCGATGGCGCTCGAGCCGTCGCCGCTGAAGAACACCCGGTCGAGCCCCGGCGGTGCGACCTCGGCGAGCCGGCGGGCGAACTCGACCGTCGTCGGGTTCGAGAGGCCCAGGTTCGTGGTGTGGGCCACCTTGGCGAGCTGTGCCTGCAGGGCCGAGTCGAGCCGCGGATGGCGGTGGCCGTGGACGGCGCACCACATGCTCGCCGACCCGTCGAGGTAGCGGGTGCCGTCGGAATCGACGAGCCACGTGCCCTCGCCCCGCTCGATCAGGAGCGGTTCGTACTCGTGCATCTGCGTGAACGCGTGCCACACATGGTGGCGATCCCAATGCCGCAGTTCCTCGGGCGATAACATGCCGGGAGTGTACCGCGAGGCCGAGCGTCCCATAAAAGCCCCCAGGCGCAAGCCGGGGGATCATGTCTGCCCAAATAAAAGCCCCCAGGCGCAAGCCGGGGGATCGCGATCGGTTCCGACGCGGCATCCCCTCGCTCGCGCTCAGGGCTTGTATGGTGATTCGACACCCACGCGCATCCCGACACGGGCGGCAAGCCGGTCGGACGCGCGGCCTTCGACGACGGCCGCTTCGACGAAGCCCTGGGAGCCGACGAGGGCGACGACGCTGCCGAAGGCGGCGTCGCCGTAGGTGCGGACGAGCGTCGTCACCCGGTGCGGCCCGATGACGAGTCCGCCCGCCGCCTCGACTCGCGGCCAGCATGCGGCGGGCAGGTTCGTCACGAGATTCCCGAACGTGTCGATGTGAATCACTTCGCCCTCGATGCCAGCCGACGTCTCGCGCGGCTCCGGCCACGCGATGGAGGTGAGGCTCGCGAGCGGCGGCCCCAAGGTGTCGGGGCTTGCGCCATCCAGCAGCCGCACGGCGGCGGGGGCGAGCACGTCGCGGCCGTGGAACGTGGCCGACGCAGTGGCAGCAACGCTGAGCGAGCGTGCCTCGGTGAGCGGCGATCGTCGCAACGCATGGCCGAGCACGCCGTTGTCGGGGCAGAGAAACTCCTGCTCCCCGAGCCGTGCCCAGACGAGCCGGCGGGCCGTGCCCACGCCCGGGTCCACGACGACGATGTGGAGCGTGTCCGGTGGGAAGGCGAGGCAGGCCTGGCCGACGAGCCAGGCCGCGGCACGGATGTCGTGCGGCGGAAGGTCGTGGGCGAGATCCACGAGCGTGAACGGCGCGCGGGCGTGGAGCAGCCGCCCCTTGAGTTCCGCGACGTAGCCCGAGCCCGAGCCGAAGTCGGTCGTGAGCGTGACGATGCGGGGCATGCGGGCACCGCCGTCGCTTGCTACATCCCGCGGATCAGGTCGAGGCACATCTGCCGGACCTTGCCGGGATTCACGTTGGGGTTTTTCTTCTTGGCCTGGCCGATGAGCCCCGCGGCCGCCTGCTCCTTGCCCCCCTGCACGTCGGCGACGATCTTGGGGTTGGCGGCGAGCAACTCCTTGCAGAGCGTGACGAGGTCGTCGTCGCTCACCGCGGCGATGCCCATCGCCGCCACGACGTCGGCCACCGGCTTTCCGGAGGCGAGCACCTCGGCGAAGATCTCGCGGCCGCGGCGCGTATCGAACTCACCGGCGGCGATCCGGGCGATGATGTCGGCCACGTGCTCGGGCCGCACGGGAAACTCGGCGATCGTGCCGCCACGCTCGTTCAAGCAGCGGAGCACGTCCTGCTGCATCCAGTTGCTCGCCACCTTGCCCTCGCCCACCCGGGTCGCGAGGTCTTCGAAGTAGGCCACGAGGTCGCGGCCCTGGTTCACGAGCACGTCGGCGTCGTAAGCCGAGATCTTCCACTTCGATTCGAGCGCCTGCCGTAGCACCGCCGGCGGCTCACCCATCGCGGCCCGGGCGGCCGCGATGTCGGCCTCCGACACGGTCACGGGCACGAGGTCCGGCTCGGGGAAGTAGCGGTAGTCGCTCGACTCCTCCTTCTGCCGCTGCGGCCGCGTGATGCCGGCGGGATCGTCCCAACCGCGGGTCTGCTTGGGCATCTTGCCCATCTCGGTGCCCGTGGCCTGCCACTCCTCCCACTGCCGTGCGGCCTCGTAGGTGAGGGCCCGCTCCACGGAGCGGAACGAATTCATGTTCTTGATCTCGACGATCGGCGTCTTCGCGATCCGATCGGCCGCCCCGCCCTGCCCCGCCACCGGGATGTGGAGGTTGAC
>CAMDDA010000075.1 GCA_945890755.1 Candidatus Kuenenia stuttgartensis | reverse complement strand
GCTCACGTTCGGGCCGCACCGGGGTCGTGCTCCTTTCGGGCGGGCTCGACTCGGCCACTGCCGCCGCCTGGGCGCTGGCGCAGGGCTTCCGGCTCTCGGCCCTGTCGGTGGAGTATGGCCAACGGCACCGCGTCGAGCTCGATGCGGCCCGCGAGGTGGCCCGGGCTCTGGGCATCGAGCGGCATGTGGTCGTGCCGCTCGACCTCGCCGCGTTTGGCGGGAGTGCGCTCGTTGACACGACGGCCGACGTGCCCAAGGGCCGCTCCGAAGCCGCGATGGCCGCGGGCATCCCGGTGACCTACGTGCCCGCCCGCAACACGGTGTTTCTCGCGCTCGCCCTCGGAATGGCGGAGGCGTCGGGGGCCGATGCGATCGTGCTCGGCGTGAACGCGGTCGATTACAGCGGCTACCCAGACTGCCGGCCCGAGTTCATCGAGGCCTTCGCGCGGCTGGCCGGTCTGGCGACGAAGGCGGGTGTGGAGGGACGGCCGATCGAGATTCTCGCGCCGCTCATCTCGATGACGAAGGCCGACATCATCCGCGCAGGCATCGCCTACGGGCTCGACTACGGCCTCACGACGAGCTGCTACGACCCGCTGCCGGGCGGACGCCCGTGCGGCGAGTGTGATTCCTGTCGGATTCGCGCCGCGGGCTTCGCTGCCGCGAAAGCGCCCGATCCGCGGTGCGACCCCGCCCGCTGGCAGTGACGAGGGCAGGCCGCGCGTGCGCATCGCCGAGATCTATACATCGCTTCAGGGGGAAGGTCGGCTCGCCGGCACGCCGAGCGTGTTCGTCCGCACGAGCGGCTGCAACCTCCGCTGCATCTGGTGCGACACGCCGTTCACGTCATGGACTCCGGAGGGAGAGGACGTGAGCGTGCCGCGGATCATCGATCGCGTCGTGGCCACCGGCATAGGACACGCGGTCATTACGGGTGGTGAGCCGCTGCTCTTCCAGGAAACGGTCGAGCTGAGTGCGGTGCTGCGGGCGGCTGGACTCCACGTGACCGTCGAGACGGCAGGCACCGTCCTGCCGGCGGGAGCGAGCGTGGACGTCGATCTGACGTCGATCAGCCCCAAGCTCGCCTCGTCGGCACCGGCGGCCGATGCGCCGGGCCACTGGGGCCGGCGGCACGAGGCCGCACGCCGCCGCGACGACGTGCTGCGGGCGCTCATGCAGCCCGGCCGCTGGCAGCTGAAGTTCGTCGTCGACTCGCAGGCCGATCTTGCCGAGGCCGTGGACTGGATCGCGGCGCTGGGCATCGAGCGCCGCGACCGCCGCAGCGTGTTCATGATGCCGCAGGGCCGCTCGGCTGCCGAACTCGCACGCACGACTGCCTGGCTCGAGACGGCCTGCCGGGATCACGGCTTTCGGTTTGCCCCGCGGCATCACATCGACTGGTTCGGTCACGCCCGCGGCACGTGAGTTGCCCGGCTGCGGCGGCAGCGTTTACGCCGGCTTCGGGGCCGGTGCGTGGCCCCGGGGACCGAAGGCGAGCACCGTCGCGGCGCCGGCCGCCACCACGAGCATGCCGGCGAGAAAGAATGGACTCACGTCGCCGATCGGCGTGTGGGCCAGCGCGAGCGTCACGAGCGTGTTGATGACGGGCGCGCAGCCAAACACGACAGGCATCACCGTGAACGGCTTGCCGCCACACGTGAAGGCGAGGATCGTGCCGAGCGCGCCGAGCGCACCGAGCGAACCGGCTGCCAGGCTCCAGAGCGAGCCGCCGATGTTCCATTGGCCTGCATCGCCGAGCGGCGTCAGGAGCAGCAGCGGCACGACGACTGCGATCACGAAGTACGCAGCGCCCACGCAGACGAGCGGCCGCAGCCGACTGCCCCCCATCGCGGCCTGGCCCCGGTGGAGCACGGGGCCGTAACTGCCCCACGAGACGAGGGCCAGGGCGACGGACAGCAGCACCTCGACAAACCGCTCGGTGGGCCGAGGAGCGACGGCGGCTGCCGCCGCATCGGCATCCACCGCCGGTGCCCCCGCTCCGGCCGCTGCCGGGGCGGCAGCAGCCGGCTGCGGCTTGAACACGAGCACGGTGACGGCGCCGAGGATCACGAGGATGAGTCCGGCGAGAAACGGCGCCCGGAGCTGATCGAAGGCCTTGCCCAGGGCCGCCGACAAGAGCGTGTTGACGACGGGCGCGCCGCCGAATACCAGCGGCATCACGTAGATCGGCTTGCCGCCGAAGCCGAGGGCCAGGATCACGCCGAGCGCACCGAGCGCGCCGGCCGTTCCGGCCAGCAGGCTCCAGACGACACCTTTGGTCGTCCAGTTGCCCCGCTCGCCACCACGGGCGAGGAGCGCGAGCGGCACGAGCACGGCGATCACGAAGTAGGCGGCGCCCACGCAGACGAAGGGCCGCAGACTCGAGTGCATCGCCTCCCGGCCGAAGTGGAGCACCGGACCGTAAGCCCCCCAGCAGAGGGCCGTAAGCCCGATCGCGGCCAGCATACCGAGGAACTGCATCATCGACACATCTCCTGCAAATCGTGACTGCCGTCCGACGCGGCGGCGAATGATACCACGCTCGCAGGGACGGGGACCGGTTGTCGCTCCTGCGCCACACGGGTACTGTTTCGGTCTCATTCCCGGGGAAGTTCCTCGGATGCGCCGCAGGTACGCGATGGTACGCCCCTCACCCACTCGCCGCCGGATCTTGGTTCGCACCCCGAACTGGATCGGGGACCAAGTGATGGCCTATCCGTTTTTCCACCGGCTCCGCGAGGCATTTCCCAATGCCCACGTAGCGGCATTCTGCGTGCCGTGGGTCGAGCACATCCAGTTTCGCAATCTCGTCGACGAGATCATCGCGGTGCCGGTGCCGCTGCACCGCAGCCTGTGGGAGAAATGGACGTCACTCGAGGCGGCCGGTCACGTGGCCAGGATGCGCGGGCCGTGGGACATCGCCATCTCGCTGCCCAACTCGCTCACGGCGGCTTGGCAGATTTTCCGGTCGGGCGCATCCGACCGCTGGGGATATGCCGGCGACGGCCGCCGCTGGCTGCTCACGCGCCAGGTGCCGAATGACGGCCAGACGCGGCATCGTTCCGACACCTTCATGCAGATCCTGCCCGAGCTTCTGCGCTCCGCCACGCCGGCCGCCGACTTTTGGCAGCCCATCGCTGGCCAGCCGCGCCGCTTCCCGATGGATGAGGCGTGGGGTGGCTTTCCGGTTCTGCCCGCGCCGGAAGAACCGTTTTGGATCCTGGCCCCAGGGTCGGTCGCCGACTCGCGGCGCTGGCCGGTGGAGCGGTTTGCCGAGGTGGCGAGGCGGATCGTGGCGGAGACAGGCTTGCGTGGCGTGATCGTCGGAGGCGATAGCGATGCTGCGCTCGCGCAGTCGCTCTGTGCCGATCCCCGCCTCGGCCTCATCGACTGCACGGCCCGCGGCCCGGTGCCCGTTCTCCGCCGCCACTTCGAGCGGGCGGTGTTCACGCTGGCAAACGACTCCGGCCTGGCGCACGTGGCCGCGCTCTGCGGCTCACCGGTACAAATCGTCTGGGGCGCCGGCAATCCGCGGCACACGCGGCCGTTGGGGCCGGGCCGCGTGCAGGTGATTTCGACGTCGCCCCCCTGCTGGCCGTGCGAGAGGAACACGTGCGGGCGGACCGATGGACCTGCCTACGAGTGCCTCGAGGCGATCACGCCCGAAGCGGTGTGGCAGCAGATTCGCACGGGACTGCTGGCCGGGTGACCAGCCGTCCCTAATTTTTCCGTGGCCGATCCGGGATCGCCTGCGATGCTGCCGTGACGAGTCCAATGCAACCTGCCGTCGCGAGCGTCAGGCCGCCGGCGACCGCCATCCATCCGAGTGGTAATCGGCCCGTGCCGGAGAGCAGCAGCGGTGTGATCGCCAGGCAGCCTGCGAGGCTGCCGGCGGCGAGGCCGAGGCCAACGGTCAACAGCGTTTCACCGACGATCAGCCGCTGCAGGGTCGCGGGCACGAAGCCGACGGCCTTGAGCACGGCCAGGCCGTCGAGCCGTTCGAGAAGTCCCTGAGCCTGGACGGCTCCCACGCCCACCGTGCCCAGCAGGAGCCCTATCGCGGCGAGTGTCTGAAAGCCGGCGAGGAATGTGTTCTGCACCGCCTGGAGCCGCCGCAGGCGTTCACCGGCCGGCGCCGTCGTGACGCAGGCATCGGCCCAGGCCGCGGCCAGTGCGGGGCCGACATTCGCCCGGTGGGCGGCAGCGACCCGCGTGTCGTCGATGAGCGCGAGGCCGTAGCCCGAGCGTGTGGGAAACATTCGGGCGAAGCTGCGGTCCGAGACGATCACGAAGCCCTGCAGGATGCCACCGTCGATCAGCCCCACCACTTCGCACGGAATCGACCCTCCATCGTCGCCGGCACAATCGAATCGGGAGCCGACGCCACCCACCCGCAGCGCCCACTGGGCCGTGGCCTGGTCGAGCACCACGGGAATCGGCCCGGCCTCCGGATCGCGATCCAGAAGCAGCCAGGGGTTGGCCGCGGTCGCGGCATCGCTGTCCGCCGCATGGGCGAGAAAACGGAAGCCGCCGCGAGCGACGAAGCCCGGACCGACGCCGATCACCGTCGGGCGGGCGGCTGCGTAGAGATTCGTGCAACTGGCATCGTCACCGCCGCTGCTGCGCACCAGCGCGATGTCGCAGGCGGCGATGGCGTCGGCCGCTTCAGTTGCGAGCCCCAGCCGGTCTCGCATCTCCGGGGCGGCGGGATTCACGGCCGTCGGTTCGCCGAACGTCGCGATCGTCGTCCAGCCACCGGTGGGCGAATGGCGATCGGTCGGATCGGCGGGGGGCCGCAAGGCGAAGGCTGACACCGCCACGATGAGGAACTGGGCGATGCCCACGATCGTCGCCACGGCGAGTGCACGGCCCGGACGATGGGCGAGTCCGCGGCGGGCAAACTCCATGAGCGTGCGCACGGGTCGGTGGCGGCTGGTGTGGACGAGCCAGAGCCGCACGGCCGCCAGCATCGCTGCCAGCGCGGCCACGCCCGAACCGAAGAACATGGCCGTCGCAGCGGCCGCCTCGGCACGCACGCCGGCCACCGCGATCGCCAGGCTGGCGACGACCGCGGCGACCGTCAGGCCAAGCGTGACGCCACGCCTGCCGCCGGCCCGCCCCGCGGTCGTCGAGGCATCGGCGTCGCCGCCACGAAGCACCGTGAGCGGCGCGAGTCGCGCAGTCCGCCAGGCAGCAGCGGCGAGGGCGGCGAGCGATACGACGAAGGCCGCTGCCACGCCGACGATAAGCGGCTGCAGCGACCCTGGTCCCGGGGCGAAGACGGCCGTGGCGCCGGAAGCCACGTCGGCAGTCCACGCGCGGGCGAGCGTGCTCCGGAGGGCTGCGGCCCATGCGGGGCCGAGCAGAAGGCCGAGGCCGGCACCGATCACGGCCGCTACGGCGCCCACCTGCACGAGGAGCAGCGTGAGCCGGCCGGGTGGCCAGCCCACCGCCGCCAAGAGGCCGATGTCGTGACGTTGCGCGGCAACGAGCAGGCGGAAGAGCAGCCATACGAGCACGAGCCCGGCGGCGATCACAAAGCTCGACAGCGCGAGAAAGAGGCCGCCGAAGGGCGTCGATCCACGGGCCGCTGCCAATGACGCAGCCCGCAGCGGCACCATGCGGATGCCGAGCCGCTCGGGCCGCAGATCTGCCTGCAACCGCTGCCGCAGGGTGTCGATGTCGAGATTCGGACCGGTGGGCACATGCCAGGCGGTTGATCGGCCGAATCGGCTGCCCGCGAGCCGCTCGGCAGCGGCGAGCGACACGAAGGCCTTGGGCGTGGCGCGGAATTCCTTCCAGTAGCGGTCGTCCTCGTCGTGCGGCGGTGTCGTGCGCACGCGTGTCGGCTCGAAGGGAAACGGTGGATCCCAGTCGGCGATCGACGCCTCGTCGGTGATGCCGGCGACTTCCGGCACGAGCTCCCGCGCGACGGCCGCACCGCGCATGGCTGCGATGCCGCAGATACGAAACGTGGCCGTCGTCTCCTCGACGCGGCCGTGGAGGGTCTCGGGGAGGAAGCACCGCACGTCGATCAGGTCGCCGATGGCGATCGGCCGCCCCTGGGCGGCGAGGTCGTCGGCGAGCCACTGGTTCACGATGATCTCGTCGGGGCCAGGGCGGGGCAGGGGTGCGCCGGTCGCATCGATGAGGTCGCCGACAGGGAGCGAGGTGGTGTCGATGCCGAGCATCGTCGAGTAGGGCACGGATGCGGTTGGCGAGGCGGCATCTGAACTCGGACCAGCGTCCGGACGTGGGGCATGAGCTGCAAGCGACACGGCCAAGAATGCGAGCGACCGTCTGCCGCCAGCCGGCGCGAGCACTGCCGCCGCTGCCCGATCGACTTCGGGGGCCAGGATGAGCCGCCGACTCGTGAGCCGGAGACCGGGGCCGCCCGCTGGCTCCGCCTCGAGTGCCAGGCCGTAATCCGCGAGCGTCGGCTGCAGGTGAGTCGCCAGAGAGGTGTCCATGGTCGTCCGTTCGGAACCTGCCACGCCGCAGATGAAGACGGCATTCGCCACGGCGTCACTCCGCAGGATGCCGCGAGCGGTCGCGAGCGACGTGACGATCAGCGGCGTTGTTGCCTGCACTGGTCGCAGCGCGAAGCGGCCGAGACCGGCATCGGGCAGCACCGCGGTGACGGGCAACCGCCGGCCATCGGAGCCCGCGTCGCGGCGGCCCAGCGGGCTGTCGGCCGGCACGTCCGATCGGCGGGGGATTCGGAGCACGATCGGATCACCGGTGCCGACTGCGAGGGCAGCGGCGAGCGGCTGGTTGATCGACACGCCCGAGCCCGTGCTCGAGTGCGGCGGCGGGTCGGCTTCCGTGGCTGCGAAGCCGAGGGCAGCGACGTCGTCGCAGGCCAGGAGCGTCGCCCGCGCTGGTGGACCGCCAGTGCCGGCTTCGACCGTCACCTCCAGCACGATCGCCGGTACGGCCGTCGTTCCGGCCTGGTCACGAAGTGCGGCTGCGACCTGCGTGGCGAGGTGGTCGGTGAACAGATCGTCGGCGAGCACGGCCGCCCGGATGCCGCCCAGCCGTTCGCGTGCCAGCTGCTCGAGCCCGCGCTGCACGCCGTCCCCCACGCCCAGCGCGCCGACGATCGTCGCCGTGACGACACCGCAGGCCAGAGACAATGCCGCCACCTGCGGCCACCACTGCCGCGCGAGCTTCCATGCGAGGCCGGTGGCGGTCCGCACGCCCTGCGTCACCGGTATGGAAGGCGTTTCCATCGTCATGCGTCGTGGCTCATGCGTCGAGCCGGCCATCGACCAGCTGTCGCACGGCGCCCATTCGGCCGGCCACTCCGGCATCGTGCGTCACGACGACGAGCATGCCTCCAGCTTCCGCCGTCAGTTCGATGAGCAGGTCGGTCACGGCGGCAGCCGCGCGGGAGTCGAGCTGGCCCGTCGGCTCGTCGGCAAGCACGAGACGCGGGCGGAACAGCAGGGCGCGGGCCACGGCCACGCGTTGCCGCTCACCCCCCGAGAGCTCGCCGGGGAGATGGCCAGAGCGGTCGGCAAGCCCCACACGGGCGAGCAGGGCGGCCGCCCGCTCGACGCCGGCGAGCGGCACGCTGCCTCGTGCGAGCGCGGGTACGAGCACGTTGTCGAGGGCCGTGCAGCCGGCCACGAGGTGGTGATCCTGAAACACGAATCCGATTCGCTCGTTGCGAAACCTGGCGCGGCACACTGCATCGACTGCGAAGGGATCGACGCCATCGAGTCGCACCGCGCCGCTCGTTGGTCGTTCGAGGCCGCCGATGATCGCGAGCAGCGTGCTCTTTCCCGAGCCGCTCGGCCCCATGATCGCCAGTCGCCGGCCAGGCTCGACCGTGAACGACACGTCATCGAGCACCTGCAGGCCGGAGCCCGGAGTGCCGAAAGTCTTGGAGATGCGGTCAACCTCGAGCACGTCATGCCTCCGGCATCAGGCCGGTGCCGCGGCGGCATCGGGCAGGCGAAACGGGGCGAGCCTCGCGAGGATGTCGGCGGGGATGGCCACAGCCTCCGGCTTGCGGCCGGGATGCATCAGGCAGCGAACCGCCACGATGCGGCCGTTGGCCACCGGCCGGCCATGATGGCTGAACCGAAATGCGTATGTCACGCTCGAGCGGCCGACGGCCGCCACGCCGGCCACGACGTCGAGTTCGTCGCCGAACCGCACGGCCGAGGTGTAGTCACAGGTGGCCGACACCCGCGGCCAACTCGCCTCGACGCCCGAGGAATCCCGCTCCACGACCGCGATCTCGGCGGCCCGCATGAGTTCATGCTCCACCGACTCCATCCAGAAGAAAAAGGCGGAGAAGTGCGCGATCCCGGCGGCGTCGGTGTCTCGGAACTCGACGCGGCGACGGGTCATGAACGGCATGGGCATGGTTTCCGGCCGCGACGGCGGGAAGGACCGGCCTTACTCGCCGACGTACGGCAGGAGGGCCATGAACCGGGCCCGCTTGATCGCGCTGGTCACGGCATGCTGGCTGGCGGCTGTGCAGCCACTCTTTCGCCGGCCGTTGATCTTGGCCTGCCGATTGACGAGTTTGCCGAGGAGTTCGAGGTCCTTGTAGTCGACGTACAGCGGCCGCGGCCGGGCGCCGTCGATGAAGATCGGATCCTTCCGCTTGACCTTGGCACGGGGCTTCGCCTTCTTGCGGGCCATCTTGGCCGCCTTCGCCCGGGGACCTGCGAAACTCATCTCGACTCTCTCGTGTTCCGTTAGGGGGGAATGATGCCTATGTCTGCAAGAATAAAGCGCGGGAGCCGCCTACACAAAGGGTCGGCTCCCGCGCCGTGGACGTATGCGTCCGACTGAAACTTCCAGAGGTTTAGTAGCGGTCGCCACCGTAGCCGCCACGGCCACCGCCGCCGCCGCCACCGTAGCCACCACCGCCGCCGCCACCGTAACCGCCGCGGCCACCGCCGCCGCCGCCACCGTAGCCACGACCGCCGCCGCCACCGCCACCGCCACCGGCGCGGGGCGTGCGCTCACGGGCTTCATTGACCGTCAGCGGACGGCCATTGATTTCCTGCCCATTGAGGGCATTGATCGCAGCCTGCAGACCGTCGTCGGTCTCCATTTCAACGAAACCGAAACCACGCGAGCGTCCGGTTTCGCGATCGGAGATCACTTCTGCGCTCCGCACGGCGCCGTGCGGAGCAAACATCGCTTCGAGATCGGTCGACGTGGTGGACCAAGGGAGGTTCCCCACGTAAATCTTCCGGGACATAGCTGACAAAACCTCTGGGACTCGGGAACTGGATCCAGAAACCAAAATCGACTCAATCGACCATCGCCAAAGCACAAACCGCAGTTCCCGAACGGACAGGAGTGCGGACGAGAGTCAGTCGAACGCTGTAGGTTGTATCATCCTGGGGCAATCCCCACAACACCGGGGTTTCGAGGTTCCCATGCGGCTGCCAGCCGCCTGGGTGACACACAGCCGCCTGGCGGGCTTTTCCCGCCTGCCCGCCCCGGATAATCCCCCCATGACCAACCAGGCACCGCAGTTGTGAGTGCGGAGCCCCGTCACAGTCAGGGCCGGGTTCTGTTCACGTTGGCGGCGTTGCAGTTCGTCAGCGTCGTCGATTTCATGATCGTCATGCCGCTCGGACCACAACTGCTCGCGGCGCTGGCCATCGATGCGCGGGAGTTCAGTTGGGTCGCGTCGGCCTACACGCTCGCGGCGGGGCTCGCCGGGTTCGTGGCGGCACCGTTTCTCGACCGGGTTGGGCGGAAGGCCGCCTACCTGACCCTCTCGTTCGGCTTGCTCGTGGCCACGGCGGCATGTGGCCTCGCGACGAGCTACCCGCTGCTCCTCGCTGCCCGGTGCGCGGCCGGTGCATTCGGCGGCGTGCATGGCGGGCTGTCGCTGGCCATGGTGGCGGACCTCTTTCCCGATCAACGCCGTGGCCGCGCGACGGCCGCGCTGATGCTGGCGTTCGCCGTTGCGTCGGTGGTGGGTGTGCCGATCGGCATCGTGCTGGGCACTCGCTTCGGCTGGCAGGTGCCGTTTCTCGCGCTGGCTGCCCTCGGGCTTCCGCTGGTCGGCATGGCTGCATGGACGATTCCACCGCTGGCCCGCCACGCGGGTGATGGAGCTCGGCATCCCGTGACCCAACTCGTCGACACGCTCACCATTCCGGCCCACCGGCGAGCCTTCGCCCTGATCGCGATGCTGATGTTCGGTGCGTTCGCGGTGATTCCCTACATCAGCACGGCGTTCGTAGCGAACGTGGGCGTGACGGAAGCTCAACTGCCAGTCATCTTCATCGCCGGCGGGCTGCTCACACTCGTGTGCACGCCGCTCGTCGGCAGGCTCGTCGATCGCTACGGCCCGCTGCGGGTGTTTCGCTGGGTGGTGCCGTTGTCCGCGGCCATGATCCTCGTGATGACCCACCTGCCCGCGGTCGGTCTGGCCGGGGCGGCCCCGGTGACGGCCGTCTTGATGGCAACCAATGCCGGCCGGATGGTGACGGCGATGTCGCTGATCACGGCGAGCATCGAACCGCGGCGCCGTGGCGGCTTCATGTCGGCCAATGCGTCGGTCCAGCACATCGCCAGCGGCCTGGGCACCATGTGCGGCGGCCTGATCGTGCACGGGGGCCCCGGAGAGCCACTCCGTCATTTTGGGACGGTCGGCATTCTCGCCGCCACGACGACGCTCGCGAGTCTCTGGCTCGCCAGCCGTGTGAGACCATCCACCGAATGGGCAGCACAGGATTCGAACCTGTGACCTCTACGGTGTGAACGTAGCGCTCTAACCAACTGAGCTAGCTGCCCGATGCCGAGAGTGTAGCACGCCGGTTGCCGCCCGCCACCGAGCGTGGTGCTCGTCGGCTGCCGGCGTCAGACGGGTGTTTCGGAGGCTGGCGGCGGGTCGAATCGCGGGGCCGCCACCTGGTGGGCATCGGCGTCGTCACTCGCGTAGCGGGTCGCCACGGCCGGACGGGGCGTGCGGCCTTCGATATGCGCCGCCACGTCCAATTCCTTCGCCAGCGTCGTCCACTGCCGCCGTAGCTCGCCAAGCGTCTTGCCGGCAGAGCGGCCCACCTCAGGCAGACGCTTGCCGTAGAGCATGACGGCAATGGCACCGATCACGACGATCTCGAACGGCCCGAGCCCGAACATGCGACAGTCTCACGAGAGAAAGAGCGACGAGCAGAGCCCTATGGCACGGCCCCGGCGCGTGCGATCAGTGACTTTCGACGCGGCCTGGATCACGCGGGCGGCTCGATTCATCCTCGATGCCCCCCTGCACGCCGCGCTTGAATTCGACGATGCCTTCGCCGAGCGACCGCATCACCTTCGGCAGCCGCGAGCCGAAGAGCAGCAGCACGATGCCTGCCACGATCAGCAGCTCCATCGGGCCGAGACCGAACATGGCAAGAACTGGCGAGGCGTGCACGTGACGATCTCCGTATCAGGGCGACGGGATGATTGGCCCGCCGAGGACGGCCCGGCCGACGAACGCGGCCGAGACAGATGAAGTGTAGTTTTTGCGGGTGTGCGGTCAAACTGCCGGTGGAGGAACCCGCGCAACCGTCACGACCAGTCCCACGACTCCATGCCCGTCACGGTGCCTGCGCCAGCCGCCCCGGCTGCCGATGCATCGGCAGGTAGCGGTAATAGACCTCGAGGGTCATCGCCGCGAGCGCGGTCGCATAGACGCGGCCGCCATGCATGCCCCAGACCGGGTCAGGATCCCAACTGCCGGCCAGTGAGCCGGCGTCGCGCCGTTGCAGGGGCAGAAGTGCGGCCTGAAGCGAGGCGTTCCAACGCTCCCATTGCGGCCCGCCGGCATGGAACGACGCCAGCGTCGCGTAATACCAGGCATAGGCGTTTGGCCGCGCCCGATCGGGCAGCGATCCGCCGATCATGGCCAACGCCTCGGCGGCGGCCGGATGGTCGACCGGCATCCCGAGGAACATCCGGCAGACGAGCGCCTCGGCCGTCATCGCCATGCTCGGCCGCTCGCCCGCGCGGTAGGCGGCGAGCCCACCGGCCTGACCCGACGAGACACTCTGGAGAAACGTGCGGGCCCGGGCCTCGGCCGGCTCCAGGCCGCCCATCCCCGCCTGCCGCGCGCTCGCAAGCACCATCACTTGCCAGCCGAGTTGGCTCGTGTCGCCCCGGTCGCCGGCCGCATACCGCCAGCCGCCGGTGAGTGGATGCTGCATGGCGAGGGTGTGCCGCACGGCGCGATCGAGCGCGGGCCGCAACGAGTCGTCGGCCGTGAGGGCCGTGCATTCGGCGAGCGCGAGTGTCGCCATGCCATGACAGTACAGCGCCGCGAAGAACTCAGCATCGCCGGCGAGCGAGCCGTCGGCACGCTGTCGTGAGAGCAAGAACCGTAGGCCACTCTCGACCTGCTGGGCATGGTCGCCGGTGCGGTGCGTGGAGCCCGCGCCCAGAAACGCGAGCAGCGCGAGGCCCGTCACGCCGTGGTCGCTCTGCGCACCGACACTGGCGTGATGCTGCCCTTCGACCTGACGAGCCCGGCCAGCGCCGTGCCGCGCCGCATTCCACCGGCCGTCGGCCGCCTGCGCCGCCGCCAGCCAGGCGAGTGCCGCCTGCACCGCCTGCTCGGTCTCCACGGAGCCGCCCCGCTCGGCCGCCGCCGCAGCCCGCCGCGACTCGGTGCGATCGGCGTACACTTCGGGCACCTTCGGCTGTGGAGCCGGGGGTGCAGCGACCGGGGGCTGCGTCGCCTTCTCACTGGCCGCCGGCTCGGCGTCGGCTGCGACATCGAGCAGCGGCACGAGGTCGGCGGGCTCGGCCTGGGCGATCGGCACGAGCGCCGGCGGAGGCGACGGCTCAGTGGCGGCATCAGCCGCGACGTCTGCCGACGGCTCCGCTACCTCGGCAGCGTCGGCGGGAGTCGCATCCGCCTCCGGCTCAGTGCACATCACCACCGTCATCGCCATCGGCCCGTCGTCGCGGGTCCCCCACGAGGCCGGCGAGAAGCCTCCCACGAGGGCGCAGACTGCCGCCAGCACGACATGGATGCCCACCGAGAGGGCCACGCACTTCTCGAGGGTACGGGACTGCAGCCAGCGGGTGCGGACCAACACGGCAATGCCGACGGCCGAAGCCGCGGCGATCATTCCCCAGACGAGCCAAGCGACCTGCATCGTGCGCCGTCGGTCACTGGCGGACCGCCTCCGATCGCGGCCGCACGGAGATCGCCACCCGCCTCACGCCGGCGGCCCGGCAGGCCTCGTAGATCTCGGCCATGCGACCGTGGGGCACGGCCCGCTCGCCACGGATCATCACTGCCACGTCGGGGTTCGCCTCGCGGATCGTCGTCAGTTGCGATTGCAGGTCATCGATCCCGAGATCCTCGCCGCCGAGCCGCAGGTCGCCATCCGCCTCCACCTCCAGGATCTCGGGCCGCGGCCCATCGACGGCTGCCGCGGCGTCGGCGGGGGGCAGATCGAGGTCGAACTTCCGCTCGTCGCCCGAGAATTTGGTTGCGCACATGAAGAAGATCGTGAGCACCAGAATCACGTCGATCATCGGCGCGAGGTTCGGCGCCGGTTCTTCGTCGTCGGACAGTCGCACCAGCGGCA
>CAMDDA010000074.1 GCA_945890755.1 Candidatus Kuenenia stuttgartensis | reverse complement strand
GTGCTCGAGGGCCGCGGCAACACGCCCCGGTCCGATCTCGCCAGCCTGGGCTACGTGCTCGTGGAGATGCTCGGCGGTCAGCAGCCGTTCGCGGGGCTGCAGTCCTTCGCGGATCTCCTGGAGGCGAAGCGGTCGCTCGTGCATCGACTGCCGCAGCTCTTGCCGTCGGAGGTGACGTGCAACGAACTGCTCATGGATTTCTGCCGTGGTCTCATCGCTGCCGATCCGGCGAAGCGGTTCCCGAGCGCCGAGGATGCCGATCTCGAGAAGGGGGGCGCGGCGAGCTTTCACCGGCAGCTCATTGTCGGCGGCCTCGCCAGCGAATACGACAACGACGTCCGCGCCTGGCTGGAAGAGTTGGAATGACACGTTCCCGGCCAGATTCAGACCGCCCTCGACAGTGACGGTCAGCCGGTCGCTGAAGAGAGGCTGGGCGCCGCGACGGTGAGCCGCACCGGAGCCGACCGGCCGGATGCGACGCCGGCGTTACTCGTCGCGCGTACCGTCAGGCGATGCACGCCATCGGCGAGCCTCGCCGGCACGATCGTCCATCTGCCTCGCACCGCGATGGTCGAACCCACGGGGGTTCCGTCGGCGTACAGCGTGATCCGATCGCCGGAACGGCCCGTTCCCGAAATCGCCGGGGCGCGATCGGTCGTCGTGGCCCTGCCTGACGTGATCTGCGCGGATGCTGCCCGCGCGACGGGAGCGACGATCACGTTGTTCGCCAGCGAGGGATTTCTTCCAGGGCCACTCCAGCCGACGAACGGGCTGCCCGAATTCACGATGCGAAACCCGTGAAGCTGTGACCCGGAAGACCCTGCGGCGACATGGATTGCCTGGCCCCTGGCGAAGTCGCGGATCGTACCGCCGCGGCGCAGGTCGACGTTGTCGGCTCCCGGGAGAATCTCGATGCCGTGCCGGAATGCGCGTGATGTGTCACCTGCCACGTGGATCTTTCCGGCCGTGGTTACAGAGCCGGCGCTCTCGAAGCGAATCCCGGCGAGCGGCCGGACCCCACCGACGACATCGCCGAAGCTCACGGTTCACTGCCCCCGGCGACGGACAGACCACCCAGGCTGAGCGAGCTCCCGGCCTGCATCGTGATCGTGCCGCCGTTGCCCGCCCGCGCGTACCCTGCGCCACTGGCAGTGGCCAGCATCCCGCCACCGTTCGACGACACCGAGCCGGCAATGGAAATCGAACCGGTTGCGTCGATCGTAATCGGAAACCCGTCGCCAGCTGCAAGCCCGCCGGAGTCGGGGAGGGGGCCGCTCTCGCTCCATCCGTCGTTGAGCAGCGAGCCGGACATCGCGAACGACAGGCACGAGATGGCGATCGTGCCGCTGAACTCGTCGATGGAGTCGATGGTGACCGTGCCCGTGGCCG
Organism: Candidatus Kuenenia stuttgartensis; assembly: GCA_945890755.1. Taxonomy (GTDB): domain Bacteria; phylum Planctomycetota; class Planctomycetia; order Pirellulales; family UBA1268; genus QWPN01. The sequence goes on along the minus strand of CAMDDA010000074.1, from coordinate 12,222 downwards.
TGATGACGAGGTTCTCGCCCGGTCCGGATATCCCACCCGTGATTGAGACATCGCCGGCATAGATGGCGACCTGCCCGTTCACGTCGATGGAATCGGCGGTGGACACATCGACCGTCGCGATCGGGTTCGTGGAAGAGCCGATCGCCAGGGCAAACGGACTCCCAGGTGCCTCCAGCAAGCCGATAAAGGTGGATGACGTGAAGTTGAACACCTGCTGCCGGCCACCGCTGGCGTTGACCACGGCCACCGCCCAGACGTCATCGAAAAAATTGCCCGATGCGGCGCTGCCGGTGATCACCGTGTCGCGAAGCCCGGTGACGGCATAGTTGCCGTCGTCGTCGACGGCCAACACGCTGGCATCGGCATCGCCGGCGTACGTCAGCGTGAGGATGGAGTCGCTCAGCGAGACGTCAACCGCCAGCGGCGTCTTCACCTCGAGTCGCTCGGGGCCGGCGAGCCCCGCAGCCCATCCTGTCCGGCGGCCGCCGCGACGGCGGCGGAGCGTTGCCCATTGCGACCCAACGACCCGCGCCGCGCGTCCGACCAACCGCTCCATGATGTGCCTCCACCGACCGCCTCAAATCCGAATCGGGACCTCTGCAATCGTCCTTCGCCATGATCGCTCATCGAGCCAAGCCTAGTCTTCGAGGTGCGCCGGGCAAGAAGCTGGCGTGGTGAGGGAACGAATTCACCCGAGGCGGCGGTAGACGATCCGCATGAGGGCGGTCGTGGCCCGCGGGGCGAGCCGTTTGAGCCGCCACAGCCAGCGGGCCCGCAGCCCGACGACGACGTAGCGGCGGTTACGGTGCACCGCGTGGAGCACGCGGCGGGCGACGCGATCGCTCGTCCAGCGTGTGTCATCCATCCGCCGCCGCGCCTCGCGGGCGGCAGTGGCCGACGTGAAGTGCCAGGTGTCGAGTAGCCCGGAGCGGAAGAAGCCGGGGCAGGCGACCGTGACGCCCGGACGGCCGCGGGGGCACTCGGCGGCGATCGCCTCGGAGAGAGCCACGACGCCGGCCTTGCTCGCTGAGTAGGCGCTCATCGCCGGGATCGCGAGCGAGCCGGCGATCGAGGCCACGTTGACGACGTGTGTCCGCCGCGGCTGCTCGCGGAGCCACGGTAGAAACGTCTCGCAGCCCAGCGCCGTGCCGATCAGGTTCGTGTCGATCACTCGCCGCCACGCCTCCGCGGGCAGCGTGCCCACCTCGCCGGCCGCGCCGACGCCGGCAGCGTTGACGAGCAGTTCGAGGCTCGGCCACTCACGGCGGAGCCGGGCATGCAGGTCGGCCCACGCCGCGGCATCACGGACGTCGAACTCGATGGCAATCGACGACGATTGACGATCGGTCGGCGGCCAGTTCGGCCCGGGTAGATCGAGCTTGGCCACCTGCCAGCCATCGACGACGAGTCGGGCGGTGATCGCCCTCCCCAGCCCGCTGGCAGCGCCGGTCACGATCGCACGGCCGGGGCGAAGGGGGCGGTGGAGGAGCATCACGCGGCGGAAACGTCCTGCGGCCACCGAAGCTGACGAGTGAACAAGCGAGGGTGACGGGACTCGAACCCGCGGCCTCCAACGTGACAGGCTGGCGCTCTAACCAACTGAGCTACACCCCCGTGAGCGTCGCGATGCTGCCGGCCCCGATCCGGAACCGCTTCATCGCGACGACGGGCGTCCACGTCGTCGACGCCAAGTATATCGCCGCCCGCCGCGTGCGCAAGCCCGGGCTCTTTTCCGGCTTGTTGGCCGGCATGATGCACCATACCCTACCGATTCCGCGAGTCAGGTGGTGTGGCTGCGGGGAGTGCCGTTGCCCGGAGCGAGGCCAGCGATGCCAGGGTTTGACGCCGACGACGAGTTTCTCGGCCAGGTCACCCGCCGCCTGGAAGGCTGGCTCACCGACGACGATGCCGCCGTGACTGCAGGCCTGTTGCGGCTCCAGGAGACGGCGGAGCGCGACGCTCCGCTGGTGGAAATCGGCGTCTACTGCGGCAAGTACCTGTCGCTGCTCATGGCATCGGCCAACCGCACTCGCTCGCGGGTGCTGGGCATCGACACGTTTCAATTCAAGGATCTGGCTTCGGTCACATCCGGCCTGACGGCCCTGATGCCAGACCTGATCTCCGGCCTGTCGCTGCATGCCGGCTCGTCTCGGGAACTCACGTCCGAGTCACTTCTGGCCATGCTCGGCAGGCCCGCGCGGTTCATCAGCGTCGATGGCTCGCACGACTACGCCGACGTCCTGCACGATCTGCGGCTTGCCGACGCAGCGGTTGCTGCCGGTGGGCTCGTGGCGGTCGATGACTTTCTCAATCCACTGACGCTCGGCGTCAATCGCGCCGTCAATGTGTTCATGGAATCGGGGCCCACCCTCGTGGGTGTCGCCTGCGGCCCGAACAAGCTCTATTTGGCTCGGCCGACGTACGCCGGGTTCTATCGGGAGCATCTCGAGCAGCACTTGCTCACGACTCCAGCAGGCCGTGGCGAACGATTCCGGACGCGGCTTGCGACGTGGCGGGGGCTGGTCGAGCAGGACTTTTTCGACAGCCCGGCGCTGCTCTTCACCGCTTCCCACTAAAAGATCCCGCGAGCGGGATCGAAGCCCTTCTTCGCGGCGATCTCGAGATCCTGGCGGGCCTGGCCTTCGAGGCCGGCGGCGCGGCAGGCGAGGCCGCGGTGCTGGTGCATCACCGCCAGGCCGTGATCGAGCGACCGCAGGCGGGAGGCCACTTCGTCGGTGTCGGCCCGGCCGACGAGGGCTGCCAGCCGTCGCTGCTGCTGGACGGCGCCGTCGATCGCGAGATTGAGCTGATCGATGGCCTCCTGATGGCGACCGAGCAGGTGGAGGATGAAGCCCCGCGTGTCGAGCAGCTCGGCAGCTGCGCCGTCACTGCCGCCGAGGGCCGTGTCGATGTCGGCGAGTGCTGCCGGCAGATCACGGCCGACGAGCGCGCGAATGTAGGCGCGGTGGTTGAGGGCCTCCGGGTTGCCGGCCCCGGCCGCCTGCACGGCAGCCTCGGCCGCGGCGATCGCCTCATCGGGCTCGTCGAGCATCACATGGGCGAGGGCCCGCACGCGATGCGGCTGCGTCGATGTCGGCGCAGCTGCCAGTCCGGCGGCCGCATCGGTCAGGGCCCCACGCGGGTCGCGGTTCTCGATCCGCAGCATCGCCCGCCAGCACAGCAGGCGGCAGCGGAGCATCGCATCGTCGGGGCACCATTCCACGGCCCGCCCCACTTCGGCCACCGCGGCGGACACCTGCCCACGGGCTTCGCGGCCCACGGCCCGTTCGAGTGACCACGTGATCACCGCCTCACGCACGAGCGGCATCACCGCCGGTGCGAAGAACGCCGGCACCACGAGGCCGAGCAGGACAACAGCCACGACGAGCCGCTTCCGCGGGCCGACTGCAGGCTGGGCGTGCCGCGAACGAGACGCTCCGGGTGTGTCCGGCTCATCAGCCGGCGGGGTGAACTCCGGAGGAATCGGAAATCCGAGGCGATCGTAGTTCATGCGGCACGCACGGCGGCTTGTGGCGGGTTTCCCACGTCCAGTATCCTCATCCTAACCGGTCGCCAGCCCACAAGGAGAAGTCCATGCCGCTTTTCGAGATCGAGACCAGCGGCCACATCATCATCTCGTGGGCCGCCGACGATGCCGCCGCCGAGGCAGTGGTGCGGCAGGCGTATCCAGAAGAGGATATCGTGCGGCTCACCCGCCGGCCCCGGGATACATGGGTGATCTCCAAGTCGGCCCTCGGCCTGACCGACTCCCGCATCAATCCCTGCAGCACGGCCCGCGAGTGCCTCGCCAAGGCCTCGGGCGACAAACTGCACGCAATCCGGCTCTACATGCACGAGACGGGCGACGATCTCGATCGCGCCCGCAAGGTGATCGAATCGAACATGGTCATGGGCTGGTGAGCCGTCACGGACTCATGAGCCGGAAGGTCACGAGGAGGGAGGGCACGTTCGTCCCTCCATTGTCGGCGATCGCGACCAAGCCCTGCCGGCCATTGGCCAGTGGTGCCCCGACCGCCAGGCCTTCGAGGTTTGCCCCGACAGCCGCCTTCCAGAGCAACTGCTTCGCGACGCGGCTGGCCGCCGGCCGTGTGGCGAGCCCACCAGCGACTCTGGCGACGTCGGGTGCGCCGCGCGTGTCGACGAGATAGATCCGGTTCTCGAATGGTGGCAGGCCGGCGGTGAACGAGCGTTCCAGAACCAGCAGCCGTTCGTTCCCCATCGCCGCGATCGCGACGATGCCGGAGAGTGAGTCGCCCGCCCCTGCCCGCATGGCCGCATGTGGCGGATCGACTGCGTAGGCGACCTGCCGCACGGCCGACGGCGAGGCCTGCATCCTCGTGATCGTGATTCGCGTCAGCCGCACGACCGTGCCACCGGTTTCCGTTGCCGCCGGGCCATCGGGAGGCAGAGCCTCCTCGGTGGCGGTCCAGATACAGCGGCCATCCGGATCGACCGCGACCGCTTCGAGACCGCGGTTGGGGCGTCGAGATTGAAACGCCGTGGGAATGGCGACGCTTCCCAGTTCCCGGCCGTCGGCCAAGGCGACGATGCGAATCGCCGGCGTGTCTTCCTCGCATAGGAGCAGCCACGGCGGTGGCGGGGCGGGGGGCTGCGCCGCGAGCGTGGCCCCCAGTTGCGGCGGGCAGACTGCCACGTCCTCGTAGTCGTGGCGGGCCTGAAGCGGCCGCAGCTTTACGTCGGTCACGGCTGTCGGCTCGCCGTCCGGTCCGAGCGCGAGCCGAAACGTCGCCAGGCGGTCGCTATTGTCGATCGCGGCCACCCAGCGGTCGTCGCCAAGCCAGGCGAGTCCACTGAGGCCCGTCAGCGGCGCGTTCGTGCCCTTGCTCGTCTCGACGTCGGCTGGCAATCGCAGCGAGCCCGCCTGTTCGAGCCGGAACGCCTTCTCGTCGGCCAGCGTGGGCGGCAGGTGGAGGGTGAGCGTCAGGAGGACCGCTGTGAGACCGCGAGACATTCTGGCGTTGTACCACGCCGAGGCGCTCTGGCCTCCTCTGGAGTGGGTTCGGGTCAAGCGCTGGGCAGCTGGGGCAGCTTTTGTCAGGGCGCGGTTGGAGGGGGCGAGTCGAAGCTGACGGGCTGGATGGAGCCCTCGCCGCCGAGCATGTCGCGGCTCGACCGATAGCTCGATGTGCCACCCGGGCGATAGCCGGGGTCGGGGCGGCGGGCGGGCGGGGTCGATGGCGCGGCTGCAGCGGGCGGCGGTGTGAACGCGGCCGGTGCGGGAGTGACCGGGGCGGCGGGCGCTGCGTCGATCGCCGACGGCGTCCACGTCGGCTGGGCCGGCTGTGTCGGCAGCGGATCGGCAGCACCGGCCACACCGGAGAAGCGGCTGCCCGTCGCCGCGTTGTAGCGCGACGCGTTTGGATCGGTCGCCGCCGGTGCGGTGGCCGGCCACGATGATCCGCCGCGAGCGTCGGCCACCCGGGCCGCCGGGTCGAAGGATGCAGGTGGCGCTGAGAAGGCCGAGGCGGTCGGTGCTGCCGCCTGAGCGGCAGGCACCGCAGCCAGGCCGGCGCCCGGCGTGGACGGGAGGACGGATTCGGGCGGGCCGGCGGTCGCCGGGGCGGCGTAGGGGCCGACTTGTGGCGCGATCGACGAGAGCGGCGACAACGGCGGGGTGAGGCCCGGCTGCGTGGCAGTGGCCGGCGAGCCGGCGGCAATCGCAGTCGGGGCGGCAGCTGCCGGCGGCGGCGTCGATCCATACGTGATGGCCGCAGGCTGTGTGGCGGCTGGGGCTGAGGCAGCAGACGCGGCTCCAGCCGTGTCGGCATTGGCCAACACATAGCCCTCGGGCGTGGATGTCGTGGGGTACGGCTTCGCCGTGGCCGAGGGCTTGGTCACGTCGTCGGAAAACGAAGGAGCCGCCGCGAGGTTCGCGGGATCGGTGGTGCCCGTGCCGCCGAGCGTCCACCACGACGGCTTGGCTCCCCAGGAACCACTCTTGCAGCCACTGGTCGCCGCCAGCGCGATCGCCAGCAAGACCGCCCCGTGGCCCAGACTCCGCTGCACCGTGCGAACCGCATTCATGAAAAAAGCCTCCGGACGAAAACCATCCTCCGCGAGGCGGGGAAATAGGGTTCGTCCGGAGGTCGAGTCAACGCCAGCACCCGGCAGCGGAACTGCCGCGGCGCTGGGGTGTCAATCTAGGGGGTCCGGGAAGGCGGCCTACTTCTTGTGGGCGGCAAACCGCTTGCCGACGGCGTCCCAGTCGATCACGTCATAGATGGCGGCGACGTAATCGGCCCGCTTGTTCTGGTACTTCAGGTAGTAGGCATGCTCCCAGACGTCGATGCCGAACAGGGGCACGTTGCCGTGCATGATCGGGCTGTCCTGGTTGGCCGTGCTCTCCACGAGCATCTTCCCCTTGGGATCGAGCGACAGCCAGGCCCAGCCGCTGCCGAACCGCTTCATCGCTGCGTCGGAGAGGGCCGTCTTGAGGTTCTCGAAGCTCGTGAACACGGAGCGGACCGCCTCGCCGAGATGGCCGGCCGGCTCGCCCCCCTTGCCCTTGCCGAGCGACTCCCAGAAGAGCGTGTGGTTGGCATGGCCGCCACCGTTGTTGCGGACGACCGTGCGGATCGCCTCGGGCACCTTCTCGAGGTCGGCGATCAGCTTTTCCACCGGCAGAGCGGCGAGGTCGGGGTGGGCCTCGAGGGCCTTGTTGACGTTGTCGACGTAGGCCTTGTGGTGCCGGTCGTGGTGGATCTCCATCGTGCGGGCGTCGATCGACGGCTCGAGGGCGTCGAAGGCGTAGGGGAGCGGGGGCAGTGTGTAGGCCATGGGAGTTCTCCGTGCAGGGCGGGGGAACGGGTCGGGGGATGTGCCGCCGGATCGTATCCCACCCGCGACTGACCGGCAAATCAGCTCTGCCGCGCACGACACCCGTGCATGACCCTGCCATTTATGCCGATGCTGCCGGCGGCTCCCACGGCAGCGACCGTGCCGACCGTGCCCGGGATGCCTGCTGCGGCAGTGGAGCGGCGGCGGCGTGAATCTCCGCGGCGTGATCGGCCGAACACCAAGAGAGCGGATGTGACTGCGCAGGGCAGGAAGCCCTCGTCGTCCGCGCGGGATGCCGAGCATCCCGAGATGCCACGGATGGATTCGGGGTTTGCATGTCGATCGCCAGTTCCCCGCGCCGCGACCAGCGGCGGCGGATGCTCGTGTCATGGAAGAGGTCGGCGGCGGCGGGTGAATCCGCCTCGGGCACGACGGCCCGCGCGCCCGCTGAGTACGCCACCGACGCGGCGCCCGAGCGGCAGCGCGGGCCGGCCGTACTTCTGCCCACGACCGCCGCCGGGCTGACGCTGGCCATCATCGCCATCCTCCTGCCGGTCGCGGGGAGCATCGCCCTCGGAGCCTGCGAGGCGGCGTTCGGCATGAAGCCGATCACGGCGACCGGCCGGTTCGCCCGCACGCTCCGCGCCGTAGAGGCCTGCGTCGATCCGCAGTCGATCGCTTCGTTGCAGGCGTGGCTGGGCCAGTTGTTTCTCTTCGCGGCGGCTGTCATCGCCTGCATCGTGCGGCTGATGCGGCGGCACCGGCGCGATGATTACCACGGCCGATACCGTGCCTGGGGCTGGCTCGCGGGACTGTTCCTCATCACGGCCTGCGCCGGCATCGCGCCCGTGGGGCCGCTCGTGGCCGCTCTGGCCACCGATGCCACGGGGATCGCATTCGGCCCGGGCGGGGCCGGCTGGTGGTTCGCGCTGGCCGCCACGGCGTATGGCTTCGTCGCCCTGTGGGCGGTGTTGCCGCTGCATGAGCGTCTCGGCACGGCCTTCTGGCTCACCTTCGCGCTCGCATCGTGGTCAGGATCGGCGGCTGCCCTGTGGATCGGCTCACGCTGGCCGCTGCATGCCGTCGCCAGTGCGTCGCTGTGGTCACTGGCCGCCGCGTTCGCGGTGATCGCGATGCTGACGGCGGCCCGGTCGGTCATCCGCGAGATTCGCGGCCTGCCGGTCCGCAAGCCGACCGCCGATCGTGCTGCTGCCAAGCCGGCGCGGGCCGAGCCGACCGCCGCGGCCCACCGCCGCCGCGACGAGCACGTGGAGGAGTCGGAAGACGTGGAGACGCCCGATTTCACGGCGACTGACGAGGAGTCTGACGAGACGGCGTTCACCGACGGCAGCGAGTCCGAGCATCGCCACCTCTCGAAGGCGGAGCGGAAGCGGCTCAAGAAGTTGGCCCGGATGCGCGAAGCAGCCGCCTGAGCCGGTGGCTGCGGATTGACTCGGGGCCGCGCGGCCCGCGATAGTCGCGGCAGGTCTCGTCCTGCAGGAGCCGTCCCATGACCGTTCGAACCCGATTCGCCCCGAGCCCGACGGGCTACCTGCACATCGGAGGCGTGCGAACGGCGCTCTTCAACTGGTTGTTCGCGCGGCAGCACGGCGGCCAGTTCATCCTGCGGATCGACGACACCGACGTGGCCCGCAACGTGGACGAGGCCCTCGAGCCGATCCTGTCGGGCCTGAAGTGGCTGGGTATCGATTGGGACGAGGGGCCGGGCGTGGGCGGCCCGCATGCGCCCTACTTCCAGTCGCAGCGGGCCGATCGCCACCGGGCAGCGGCCGAGCGGCTCTTGGCAGCGGGCCATGCCTACCGTGATTTCGCCCGCCCGGAGGAACTCGACGAGGAGCGGAAGGCCGCGCAGGCGGCGGGCAGGCCGTTTCTCTACAGCCGGCGGTTCGCCGCCTTCGATCCGGAGACGGTGCGACGCTTCGAGGCCGAGGGGCGGGCGAGCGTCGTGCGGCTCAAGATGCCTCGCGAGGGCGCGCTCGTGATCGATGACGCCGTCCGCGGCCGGGTCGAGTTTGCCTGGGAGCGGGAGCAGGACCACGTGATCCAGCGGGCCGATGGGTCGTGTCTCTATCACCTGGCCAGCGTCGTGGACGACCATGATCTTGCGATCACGCACGTGATCCGGGCCGAGGAGCATCTCTCCAACACGCCGCGGCAGGCCTTCATCGCGCAGTCGCTGGGCTATTCGCTGCCGGCCTATGCCCACCTGCCGCTCGTCGCCGAGCCGGGGAGCCGCACGAAGCTCTCGAAGCGGAAGCTGGCCCAGTATCTCAAGAACAACGACTTCAAGCAGGTGATGGACCACGGCCTGAAGATCGCCGAGCGGATGGGCGTGAAGGCCGAAGCCGACACCTTCAATCCGGTGATCGTCGATTTCTACCGCGAAGTCGGCTATCTGCCCTGGGCGATCGACAACTACCTCACGCTGCTCGGCTGGTCGTACGACGACAAGACGGAGTTTTTCAGCCGCGACGAACTGATCCAGCACTTCACGCTCGAGCGGATCAACTCGTCACCGGCGAGCTTCGATCCCAAGAAGCTCTGGGCCGTGCAGGACCATTACATGGCGGCGCTCTCGACCAATGAGAAGCTCGCCCTCATGCTGCCGTTCCTGGTGAAGGCCGGGCTCGTGGCCGACCCGCCCGCGGCCGACGCCGTGGAGACCGTCCGGCGTGTGATCGAGGCCTCGGGCGACCGGCTCAAGGTGGCGGGCGACATCCTCGCCTACGCCGACTCTTTCCTCGTCGCCGAGCCGCCGCTCGACGCCGCCGCGGTGCAGCAGAGACTCGCGAAGCCAGGGGTGAAGGATCTTCTGGCGGCCTTCGGGAAGGCGATCGAAACGGTCGAGCCCTTCGAGCCGGCGGGCCTCGAGGCCGCGCTCAAGGGCGTGGTGGAGCAGGCCGGCGTGAAGGTCGGCGACCTCGTGCACGCCGTGCGGGTGGCCGTGACGGGCAAGACAGTCGGCCCTGGCCTCTACGACTGCCTCGCCATCCTCGGCCGCGACCGCTCGCTCGCCCGCATCGCCCACGCCCTCCCGCTCTGCGGCTGACTCGCGCAGCATCAACACAGTGAGGGGTTGCCCGTGCCAATCGAGCCGGCGTTTGCTGACCAGCGCAGCCAGGATGGCGAAGCGCAGTCAGCATCGAGCGAGCGAAGAACAGGATGTTCGTAGCGAGCGTCCGGCGAGATGGTACGGGCAACCCCGACCCGCACCACAGGAGGTCGCCCTGCCGCTTTCGCCACCCCCGGCGACAAACGGCTGGAATCCCGTTATATCTGTGGCACCTTTCGGTCACGAGGCGTTCACATCGGAGACGAGTTCATGGCAGGTGCGGAAGCGTTCGCGGGCATCGGGAAGATTCGCTACGAGGGTCCGTCCACGAAGAACATGCTGGCCTTCCAGCACTACGACGCCGACGCGCTCGTGGAAGGCAAGCCGATGCGCGACCACCTGCGGTTCGCCGTCTCCTACTGGCACACGATGCGGGGCACCGGCGGCGATCCGTTCGGTCCGGGCACGATGGTGCGGCCGTGGGAGACGGAGAGCGATCCGCTGAAGGCGGCACTGAAGCGCGTGGACGTCGCGTTCGAGTTCCTCGACAAGCTTGGCTGCGACCTCTATTGCTTTCACGACCGTGACGTGGCCCCCGAGGGGGCCACGCTCGCCGAGAGCAACAAGCACTTCGACGCCGTGGCCGACGCCCTCGAGAAGGCGCAGCAGCGGACGGGCAAGAAGTTGCTTTGGGGCACGGCGAATCTGTTCTCGCATCCCCGCTACGTGCATGGCGCGGCCACGAGCCCCAATGCCGAGGTGTTCGCCTATGCGGCGGCCCAGGTGAAGAAGGCGATGGAGGTCACGCACCGGCTCGGCGGGGCCGGGTACGTGTTCTGGGGCGGCCGCGAGGGCTACCAGTGCCTGTGGAACACCGACATGAAGCGGGAGGTCGAGCATCTCGCCGCGTTCATGCACATGGCGGTGGACTACGCGAAGGAGATCGGGTTCACCGGCCAGTTCTACTTCGAGCCCAAGCCGCGCGAGCCGATGAAGCATCAATATGACTTCGACTCGGCGACCTGCATTAATTTTCTGCGCGCCTATGGTTTGGAAAAGCACGTAAAGATGAACATCGAGACCAACCACGCCACGCTCGCCGGCCACGAGATGCAGCACGAACTGGAGTATGCCGGCATGCAGGGCTTCCTCGGGTCGATCGACGCCAATACCGGCGACACGCTCGTGGGCTGGGACACCGACCAGTTTCCCACGAACATCTACCTGACGACGCAGATCATGTACTCGATCCTCAAGTACGGCGGCCTGGCGCCCGGCGGCGTGAACTTCGACGCCAAGGTGCGCCGCGAGAGCTTCGAGCCGGTCGATCTCTTCCATGCCCACATCGGCGGCATGGATGCCTTCGCCCGTGGCCTCAAGATCGCCGCCGCGATGCGGGCCGACGGGGCGATCCAGAAGCTCGTCGAGGAGCGGTATGCCTCGTGGTCGAGTCCACTCGGCAAGCGGATCGAGGCCGGCGGCGAGTCGCTCAAGTCGCTCGAAAGGGAGATGCTCGCCAAGGGCGAGGCGGCGGCCAACATCAGCGGCCGTCAGGAACTGTTCGAAAACGTCATCAACACTTACCTGTAGGACTCTTCTCATGCCTCTGCTCGTCGTCGGCAGCGTTGCCCTGGATTGCGTCGAGACCCCGTCCGCCAAGCGGGACGACGTGCTCGGCGGCTCGGCCGTGTTCTTTTCCTACGCCGCCAGCTTCTTCTCGCCGGTGCGCATGATCGGCACCGTCGGGGAAGACTGGCCGCAGCAGCACACGCAGTTGCTTGCCGATCGCGGCATCGATACGTCGGGGATCGAGACGATCCCCGGGGGCAAGACGTTCCGCTGGCGGGGTCGCTACCTCCCCAACATGAACGACCGCGAGACGCTCGAGGTACACTTGAACGTGTTTGGGGAGTTCAAGCCGAAGCTCAATGGCAGCCACCGCGACAGCAAGTTCGTGTTTCTGGGCAATGCGTCCCCGACGACGCAGCTCTCGGTACTCGACCAGGTGCCCGCGGCGAGCCTGACCGTCGCCGACACGATGGACCTCTGGATCAACATCCAGCGGGACGAACTCGAGGAGCTGCTCAAGCGGATCGACGGCCTCGTGCTCAACGACTCCGAGGCCAAACTGCTCGCCGAGGACGAGAACCTCGTGCGGGCTGGGCATGCCGTGCGGAAGATGGGGCCGAAGTTCGTGGTGATCAAGAAGGGGGAGCATGGCGCGATGTTCTTCAGCGAGCATGAGATGTACGTCATGCCCGCCTATCCGACGCCGCAGGTGGTCGATCCGACCGGCGCCGGCGACAGCTTCGCCGGTGGGATGATGGGCC
>CAMDDA010000073.1 GCA_945890755.1 Candidatus Kuenenia stuttgartensis | reverse complement strand
ACGAGTCGATGCCGCAGTTCATGGGGCTCTACGCGGGCGTCTGGTCGAGCTCGAAGGAGATCAGCGACGCGGTGGCCGCGGCCGACCTGGTGCTCGACATCGGCGGCGTGGTGACGAGCGAGCTGAACACCGGCCTGTGGACCGCCACGCTGGATCCCTCGAAGGTGGTCAGCATCCAGGACAACTGGGTGCGGGCGGGCGGCAAGGTCTTCGTCGGCGCGGCGATCGACGACGTGCTCGAAGCGCTGGTCGCCAAGGCGACGCCGCGGCCCGCGGTGAAGGTGCCGCGCGTCGAGCAGGCGCCGCTCGTCGGGGACGCCGCCGACGCGATCTCGTCGGACTCGTTCTACCCGCGGCTGCAGCGGCAGCTGCAGAGCGGCGACACGCTGGTGCTCGAGACCGGCACCTGCATGCTGCATGCGAACCGGATGCTGCTGCCCGCCGGAGTGAGTGTGGAAGAACAGGGGCTCTGGGGCTCGATCGGCTGGGCCACGCCCGCCAGCCTGGGCGTGGCGATGGCGAAGACGTCTGGCCGCACCTGGCTGGTGACGGGCGACGGCTCGCACCAGCTGACGCTGAACGAACTGGCGGTCATGGGCCGCTACGGGGTCAAGCCGCGGATCTTCGTCCTGAACAACGGTCTGTACGGCGTCGAGGACGTGCTCAGCGAGCGCGGCCACCCGTACGACGACCTGGCGCAGGTGAACTACCACTTGCTGCCGGAGGCGTTCGGATGCAAGGGCTGGATCGTGGCGAAGGTGGGCACGAACGCCGAGCTCGACGCGGTCCTCACGAAGATCGCGGCGGAGGACGCTGCGGCCTACGTCGAGGTGATGATCCCGAACGAAGAGAGCCAGCCCATGCCCGAGGCGGTCGTCGACCTTGGGTACAAGCTGCGGACGCCGTCGGTCGGCTGAGCGACAGGCGGGGATGAGGCGCCCCGCCAGATCGCCGAAGCGGCGACACCTTGACCCGGCCGCTCAGATCCGCGAGCGGTTGATCGCCCGCAGGCCCGCGATCAGGACGATCGCGCCGACCGTGGCTGTGACGAGGCTGCCGAGCGCACCATCGGCCGAGAGCCCGAACAGGCCAAACAAAAATCCACCCAGCATCGAGCCAATCACGCCCATGATCAGATCGGTGACGAGCCCCGAGCCACCCCCCTTCATGATCTGGCTCGCGAGCCACCCGGCCGCGAGGCCGATCAGGAGAAACCACAGCAGATTCATGACGCGAGCCTCCGGAAACCAGGATGACGCCGTTCATCTTACCCTCGGAGCGCCGCGGCAAGGCATAACGGACTGGTAGGGAGCCAGATCAGAGGCTTGACAGAAAAATGTACGGGCGTATACTCTTCTTCAAGCGTCAATCACTCGAGGTACTTCACGATGACAACGATTCAGCTCTCGCTGCCTGACGATCTGGCTCAAAAAGCCACAAAGGCTGGTCTTCTGTCAGCAGAAGCAATTCAGGACATGCTGCGCGAGCAACTGAGACGCCAGGCTGGCGAAACACTTCGGGAAGCATGGAACCGCTTACCGAAGGAGGAACTCACGCCGGAAGTCGAGCAAGAAGTGGTCGAAGCCGTGCGGGCGTACCGGGCTGAGCAGCGTGCGCGCCGAGTCGGGTGAGTTGACGATGCAAGCACGGCCGGTGCTCGCCGTTCAGTGCCTGGATCTTATCGACTCGTAGAACTGCGTGCAGACCGGCACGTCACACCCCGCCGGCCTGCAAGGGCTACACTCGGCGATCATGGAGACTTTCCGCCTGCTCTTCTTCACGACGCTCTGGACCGCGATCTGGGCGGCACCGCTGCCGAAGCTCTCCCGCCACGTGGAGCTCGTGGCCGGGCTGATCCCGTTTGCGGCCTTCGGGCTGCGGGTGTTCGGGGCCTGCTTCATCGGCGTGCCGGCCGACGATCCCGTGCGGATGGCGGTGGCGCCGCTCGTCGACTGGATCAACGGCGCGTCGGGCGCGGTGCCGTTTCAGTGGGTGCTCGACGTCACAGTGGCGATCGGCCTTGTGTGGTTTGCATCGATCGCAAACATCCCGCGCCGGTGGCGGCTGGCCACGATCTGGGTCATGCCCGCCATCGCCCTCGCAAGCCTCGCGCTCGGGCGGTCATAGGGAAGACTGTTCGCGGCGACCGGTCACGCCGTCGCGGCGACGAGGGCTGCGTACACGCGGCGCATCTCGTTCTTCGTGAACCGCGGGGCCAGGAGCCGCATCACGGCGGCCTTGTCGGCTGGAAACGACAGCCCCTCCGCCTTGATGGCCTCGTAGGCGGCGACGACCCGCCCGCGGAAGTCGAGCTCTGCACGCACCGCCGCGATGCATTCCTCGATATGCGGCCGAAAGGCATCGATATCCTCGGGCGGATACTCCTCGAGCAACAGCGGCCGCACCGTGTCGAAGGAGAGCACATCGACCGTCTCGAGCGCGTTCCAGCAGGTGGCGAGCACGGCCTGCTTGTTGATGCCGGTCGCCCAGTGGATCTCCTCGATGCTTTCGGGCTTGCACTTCCAGAGGCTCACCAGCCCCGACGGCTCCGTCACGCACCACACCGCCCCCTCCGTGCCGGAAAGCTGCTCGTCGGAGACGCGGACGTTGCGGGCCTCGAGCTCCGCGCGGAGTTGCTGAAAGCGGCCCACAGGGTCTTCCTCCGCCCGCAGTTCGGCCACGAGCGGCGCCGCCGGCACGCCGCCGAGATCGAGCGCGAAGGGGGCGACGAGCCGGGCCGTCGCCGGATCGACGCCGAAGAGCACGGCCAGCGCGAGCGGCTCGTCGTACGCGATCAGATGCGCGTTGCGGCCGCCGTAGAGCTCGAAGGAGATCGAGCAGTCGTTGCGGTCCGGCAGCGCCGCGGCCTCTGGATACCGCGCGAGCAGCTCTCGCCACATGTCGAGAAAGCCGCCGAACGTGCCGTTGCGGAGCACCGGATGCAGCCGGAGCTTGAACGTCGTCCTCTCGACCCCGGCGGCGTCGCGGTAGCGGTAGGCGAGCACGTTCGTGCCGTCGAGCTTCTCGTAGACATGCGCCCGGGCGATCGGCGGAAACCGAAACCGGCCGTCGCGGTCAAACGGATACCGCAGCTTCGGCGTGGCATGGATCACCTGCGGACAGGGTTCTTCACCCACGCGGGTGATCACGACCGCGCCGTAGCGGTGATCCGTCTTATGGCAGAGAAAGCCCTCGAGCGGGAGGCCGTCGTGAAACGGGTCGGCCACCGCGAAGGGCTGCAGCAGCCCCGGCTGCACGCCCAGCATTTCCGCCACCTGGTCGGTCGTCATGCTCGCCTCGGCAGTCGCGTGCGATCGGGGGCCGTCATGTGAGGCGGTCGGCGAGGCCGGTGGCGCGGCGGATCGGGCGGGCGATCGCGGCGCGGATCACGTCTTCCGAGCCGACGATCGTCACCCGCCGGGTCGCCCGCGTGACGCCCGTGTAGAGCAGCTCGCGGGTCACGATCCGGCTCGGCTGCTCCGGCAGCACCACGATCACGTGGGCATACTCCGAGCCCTGGCTCTTGTGGATCGTAAGGGCGTGCACGGTGGCGACGTCCTCGAGCCGCGACACCGGCACCAGCCGCACGGCCTTGCCCGCCGGGAAGGCCGCGTCGCTGCGGCCGGGCTCGACCGCGGGCACCACCACGCCCATGTCGCCATTGAACAGATCGAGCGCGGGATTGTTGCGGGTCACCATCAGCGGCCGGCCTGCATACCACCACTCACCCGCCTTCACGCCGAGCTGCCGCTCCACGAGCGCGTTGAAGCCCGCCACGCCGAACCGCCCCTCGCGATGCGCACAGAGCACCTGCAGCTGCTGCCGGGCATCGAGCGCGGCGCGGGCCTCGCCTCGCTCCGCGAGATCGCACACCGCGCGGGCATGCCTCACCACCTCCGCCACGAGTTCGTCGAAGGCCCCTGAGTCGGGCCGCACCCAGCGGATCGCCGCCGCGTCGTCGGGCAGCGCGGCACCTGACCCAGCCCCCGAATCGGCCCGCTGATCGGCGGTGGGCGTCCACCGGCCCGAGAGGATCTCGAGCGCCTGCGGGATGCCGGGTGGACCGGCCAGGATCGCATCGGCGAGCCCGCCGATCCGCGGCCCGAACCGATGCCGGACGGTGAGCGTGGTCGTGCGGTCGGCGAGCGGTGCGGCCGGAGCGCGGGCCGCGGCTGCGATGTCGCCGAGCACCGACCCCGCATCCACGCTCGCCAGCTGGTGCGGATCCCCCACGAGCAACAGCCGCGTGCCCGCGCCGAGCGCCGCGAGCAGGTGGTGCATCAGGGAGCTCGAGAGCATCGAGGCCTCGTCCACCACGACCAGGTCGTAGCGGAGCGGGTTGTCGGCCGAGAAGCGATACCGCGGCGTGCCGTGCGGCCGATAGCCGAGCAGCTTGTGGATCGTCACCGGCCGGGCCGCCTCCACCGCGGCCCGCACCTCAGGGGCCGCATGCCGCACCTCGTCGGGAGCGTGGTCGTCGTGCAGGCGATTGCGGAGCGCCTCCTGCATCCGTGCCGCCGCCTTGCCCGTCGGGGCGGCCAGGGCGATCCGCGTGTCGGGGGCGGCGCGATACACCTCGATGAGCCGCTTCGCCACCTGCGTCGTCTTGCCGGTGCCCGGACCGCCGAGCAGGATTTCGATGCCGCCGCCGTCGGTCGTGAGCCGCCGTGCGATCTCACACTCCTCGTGGAGCGACCGGGCGAGATAGAGGCGACTGCCGTCGAGGATGAACGGCGCCCGCGAGCCCGGGCCGCCCACGAGCGGTCCGGCCGTGGCCAACGACTGCCGCCAGCTCTCCGCGTCGGTCGGCCAGTCGAGGTGACCAGCCTGCGCGAGATCGATGCTGCCGGACCAGTCGGCGATCTCCTCGAGCGGCACGCATGTGTGGCCGTCGCGGGGCGCGCGGAGCGCCAGGCCGAGCGCGATCCAGGCCCGCAGGTCGGGCACGGGCGGCGCCGGCTCGCGGCTGGCGATCTCCACGAGCAATGCGACGGCGGCCACGTCGTCGGCGCTGATCACGCCCGCCTCGACATAGGCCGTGAGTTCGGCAGGCGCCGTCATGACCGCACTCCCGTGAGATCACCGGCGAACAGGTCGCTCAGCCGCCGCCAGATGCCCGCCGGCGGCTGCCAGGTGAACACGCCATACCGCCGGCCGTCGGCGGCGACGGGAGTGGTCGGGCCCTGCATGCCGCGGATGAAGCCGTAGACGATGCCGGCGATGCACTCGCCCGGATCCCAGTCGGCGGGATGACGCCGACCCAGCCGCCAGCGGAGCATCCGCCACACGGCCGTGCCGTAGACGAGCGCCTGCAGCGGATAGTGATGATGGGCCATCGCGGCATCGAGGTGCGGCGGCGCATAGGCCGCCAGCGGCTGCGGGTCGCCGCGACGATGCAGGCGGTTGGTCTTGTAGTCGGCGATCAGGAGCCGCGGGTGATCGGCCGCGAAGCCGGGCACCCGCAGCACGGCGTCGATCGAGCCGTTGATCAGACCGGCGAGCGGCACGTCGAACGCCCGTCCCGCGAGCGTGTCGGCATAGTCGGCGAGCCGATCACCAGGGGCGAGAAACTCCCGCAGCACGCGGCCGATGTCGCGGGCCCGCACGTCGCGGTCGAGCACGGCCAGTCCCATCTCGAAGTTCATCTCCGCGAGCCTGTCGGCGGGGCCGAAGTCGGCGAACCGGAGCGTGGAATACACCCCCCCGGCCGGCCCGCCGAACGGCGTCTCCAGCGCAGCGGTGATCGTCGTCGTCAGCGCTGCCTGATGCGGCTGTAGCAGGTGCGACGTGCCGACCGCGGCGACGGCCGCGCGGACCGACTCGGCGAGCCGCTGCGGATCCACGTCGGGCCCCGTGTCGATCCGTTCGAAGATCTCGTGGACGGTGCTGCCGAAGGCGGTGCCGGCAGGAAGATCGGCGATCGTCAACGACCCGAGGTCGGGCGTGTCGGCCGCGGATGATGCGGCGTCGTCGGCCGCCTGAGCCGCTGCCGCGTCCTGCGCGGGATTCTCGTCGTGGCCGCCGCCGACCGGCGCGTGGGCGTCGAACGCCGTGCGGCCGGCCCGGCTCGCGATGTCGCTGAACGACGTGCGGCGATAGGTCTGTTCCACGCGGGCGGGCAGCGGGGCGAGCGCCTGCGGCGGAGGGTCGGCGGTTTCGGCGGCGGGCTGCCACCGCCGCGGCGCCGGCAGCTCGTCGATGGCACGCACCGCGATCCAGGCGGCGTGGGCCGCGTCGATGCTCGCCGCCGACTCGGGTGCCTGAGGCATCACCGCCGGCAGCAGCGACTGCGGCCAGCGGGCATCGCGGACGATCGAGACGTGGTGCTCGGGCCGCGTCACGGCGACGTAGATCAGCCGCCGCAGCTCCTCGTGCTCGGCGGCGAGCACGGCCGCCTTCGATGCATCGGCCGTGCCCACGTCGGCGACGGCGTAGCCCACGTCGAGCCGGCGGCTGCGGTCGGCGTAGTAGACGGCCGGCTGCGAGGCGGAACGCTTGCGACCCCAGCCGTCCACCACGACCACCCCGGGAAACTGCAGCCCCTTGGCGGCGTGCACCGTCATGATCCGCACCGCCGCGGCATCGCTCTCCACCCGGCGGCTCACGAGCTCGGCCTTCTCGTCCGTCGCCGTCAGCGCGTCGACATGCTCGAGCATCTGCCGGGCATGAATCCCCTTGCCGGCGGCCGCGTCGTGCAGCAATTCGGAGAGGTGCGAGAAATCGACGATCCGGCGTTCGCCGCCGTCGCCGGCCGCCACCCGCTTCGCGACCTGCTCGTCGCCCATGATCGCCGTTGCCAACGCGGCCATGCCTTGCGTCTGCAGCGTGCCGTGCCACTCGGCGATCATGCCCTGAATCCGCTGCTCCTCGGCCTCGCCGAGGCTCGCGACCGCGGGGAGCGGCACCCCGAAGAAGGCCGTGGCCGCGGCCCGGCGCGTGCGGCCGATGTCGCTCGGCCGCTCCATCGCCGCCAAGAGGCTGCGGATGTCGGCGGCCATCTGCCCTGCCATCACGCTCGCCGTGCCCGTGGTCACGGCCGGAATCTTGAGGCTGACGAGCCGCTTCGCGATCTCCGCGCCGATGCGGTTCGACTTCACGAGCACGCAGACTTCATTCGGCTTGAAGGGACGGGCAGCGCCGGCGTCGGTCGGCCGGAAGACCGGCTCCGTGAGCAGTTCGTGCACCTTGCGGGCCGCCGCCGCCGTGAGCGAACTGGCACCGACATCCAGAAACTCCACCGGCGCGAGCCTGTCCACCCGCGGGGTCTCGCGGCCCGGCGCCGGCTCCACCTCCACATAGCGGATGCCCGGGCCAAACGCCGCGCCGGCCATCAGGGCGTTGAGACCGTGGAGCAGGGGGCCGTCAGACCGGCGGTTGACCGTGAGCGTGCGGCGCGGGGCCGCGCCGTTCTCGAGCGGCACGCCATCCTGGGCGTGCTGCACGTAGGCCGTCACGTCGGCCCCCCGGAACCTATATATAGCCTGCTTCGGATCGCCGACCGCGATCAGCGGCCGCGGGCCGTCCGGTGGAAACAGGGCATGCAGCAACTCCCACTGCAGGCGGTTGGTGTCCTGCGCCTCGTCGACGATCGCGAGCTTGAACCGGCCCTGGAGCGTGGCGAGGAAGTCGCGCTTCTTCGCGGCCACGGCCGGGGGATCGGCGGGGAGAATCGTCACCTCCTCCCAGGCCCGCACGAGCAGGTCGTCGAAGCTCGGCGTGGACCGCATCCGCTCGCGGACCCGGGCGGCGCAGGCCTGCACGAGATCGGGCGCCCGGGCAAGCAGTTCGGCCTGCTCGGGCTTCGCCTCGGACCCATCAGACCAGGCCTCGAGGAACGGGTCGCCCACGCAGCACTGCACGAGCGGCCGCAGCCTCCGCTCGTCCCACGCCCGGCCCGCCATCGCCTCCACCGCCACCGCGTCGTTCACCACCTCGTCGAGCACGCGGTCGCGGAGTTCCTCCTCGCCGGTGTCGGCCGCCTCGATTCCGGCCAGCCGCAGCACGCGGGAGCAGACCGAGTGAATCGTGCCGATGATGGCCGTGTCGAACTCGGCGACTGCGCGTTCGAGCCGGCGGGCCATGGCCGGCTTGTCGGGCATCCCTGCGAGGTGGTCATCAAGCTCGTCGCCGCGGTAGCCCGCCGGCGGCTGGCGGCCCCGCAGCAACTGGGCCGCCACGACGAGCCGGCTGCGAATCCGCTCCCGCAGTTCGGCGGACGCGTTGCGGGTGAACGTGGTGACCAGGATCTCACCGATGCGCAGGTCTTCCGTCGTCGCGATCGCGCGGGCGATGCTGGCCGCCACCATGTGCGTCTTGCCCGTGCCGGCGCTCGCCTCGACGAGCGTGCCGTTGGGCGGCGGCTGCGCGGTGATGTCGAAGTGGACGTTCATGTGAGCGTGTAGGTGGTGCTGGAGGCCGTGAGGTGGAAGAGGCGGCTGTAGCGTTCGAGGAAGGCGAGCTCGGGGGAACCCTCGTGAAACACGTCGGCGAAGGCAGGCGTGAGGCCGTAGGCGATCGCCTCGGTCGTGCCGGGATAGAGCGACTCACCCGTCTCGGGATGGCGGCTGGCGATGAACGCCTCGAACACGTCGGGTCGCTTCTGCGGCTCGACGCCGGCAAGATCGAAGAGGCCGCGGCGGCCGGAGAGCGCCTCGCGGGCGAGGCGGCACCAGTCGGCCAGCCGCGCCAGCGGATCGACGTCGGGGCCGAGCACCACCGTGCGGATCTGGCAGGGGTCAACTGGCCGGTTGGCCTTCGTGGTTGCGCCGGGAGTCCAGTTGTCGTGCCGGGCCACGACCTGCACTTCGTCGATCGTCAGGCCCGCGGCCCGCGCCACGACCAGTTGCAGCGCCGCCATGTGGAGCGGGCGGTCGTATTCGTCCTTGCCCCCCTTGCCGGCGCGGACGGTCACGATCTGCCCCGCCGCCTCGTGCAGGCCGGTGAGGTGGCCGATCACCTGCTCGCCGCCGACGGCGAGCCGCAGCTCACGGGACTCCGCACCGACGAGCGGCACGTCGGACCGCCGCGCCTTGGCGAGGAGTCCGGCCGCCAGCTGCACGATCTCCGCGAGCTGCCATTCGCCGAGGGGCCCGAAGGGAAGCCGGCCGCTCGCGCGGACGGCGTCTCGCCAGGCGGCGATGCCCGCAGGATCGGCGAGGGAGACGCCGAGGAGTTCGAGCGTCAGCTCGCGGACCTGCTTTTTGCGGAGCACCAGCGGCAGCGTGGCCGGCGTCGTGTCGGCGGACGACCGCCAGGTGTCGATGCCGAGCGTCTCTTCGAGAAACAGCAGCAGCGGATCGCGGACGAGCTTTTCGAGGACAGCGAGCTCCAGCAGCGGCTCGCCCGCGGCGGGCGGCGTGGTGGCGGGCGGCGGCAGCGGTCCGCTTCCGGCAGCATCGGCCGGCAGGTCGGCGCCGACCACCTTCGCGATCTCCAGGGCCACGGGATCGTGGCTCCACACGCCGCCGGGCTGCACGCGATCCGGCATAAAGTTGTCGGGGCTGAGGTGGTGCCGCGGATGCTCGATCTCGATGCTGCACGGCTTGTCGTGCTTGTCGCGGCGGACACCATGCCGCACGGCGAAATCGGCGAGTTCGGCCAGCGGCGTGACGAGCGGCAGCGGCTCGTTGGTCTTCACGCTCCGACCGTTGCAGGTGATCACGAGCCGGTCGCGGGCGGCCAGCAGGCAGTCGAGCAGCGACCGCCGCTGATCGGCCCGCGGATCGCCGTCGCCCACGAGCTGCTGCCGCGAGACGAGGTCGTCGCCATCGGCTTCCGACACCCCCACCGCACCGTCGTCGTAGCCGATCACGCATACCACGCGGAAGGGCACGCCCCGCAGTGGCACCATCGACGTGGCCGTGATCGCGCCGGTGTGGAGCCGCTGCCGGCCCGACTTTTCCGCGAAGGAGTCGCCGAGCAGGTGGCGGACGTCGGCGAACGGCACCGGCTGCTCCGCCGCGGCCGTGCCCTGCGCCGCCAGCCGCAGCCGCCGCAGGTGTCCGAGCGGCTCGGCGAGATCGCCGCACTCGGGGCCGCAGAGGTCGGCGAGCGCCGCTTCCAGCGCGTCGCACCAGGCGGCGACGGGTCGCGGCTTTGCGGTCGCGGCATCGAGCGTGCGGACCACGTCGAGGATCCGGACGAGCTTCGTGATCGGGGCGATGTCGGCCGGGTCGAGGCCGGCCAGTGGCACGACGCCGCCGAGCTCGGGCCGGGCGGCGGCGTCGGGGAGCACGGCCCCGAGCAGCATCCGTTCGAGGCCGAGCTTCCAGGTGTGTACATCGGGAGTGGCGTCGAGCGTGAGGCCGTGGCGGGCGCGATGGCCGGCGTCGAGGCCCCAGCGGATCGCCGTGCGCTCGGCGAAGTCGGCCCACGTGGCGACGGTGTCGTCGTCGACGCCGAACCGCGGCCGCACGAGCGGATGGCCGGCGACGCCGAGCACGTCGTCCACCGGGCACCGCGAGCCGGGCAGGGCGAGGAGCGCCTCGAGCACGTCGACGCCTGCGCTCACCTCGCGAATGCCGCGGTCGGCCACGACGAGCGGCAGTGCGATCTGTCGCTCGACCCGGCCGGTGGAGTCCTTCACGGTGATCGCGCGGGCAAACACAGCCTCGAGATGCGGTGCCGCCTGCTCGATGCACGGGCTCACGATCGCCACGTCGTGCGGCTCGAGGCCGTCGATCTCGGCGAAGGCCTCGAGCAGCGCGTCGAAGAGCACCTCCGCCTGCCGGGAGAGACTGTGGCAGCGATGGATCACGACCGAGCGGTCGCGGGCGAGATCGTGGGGGGCATGCGTCGCCTCACCGCCCGCCGCGATGGTGTGCTGCATGCGTGCGAGGAGTGTGTCGGCCGGCGGCTTCGCCTCGGCCGCATGCGCGGCCACCTCGACCCCCTGGGCGGTGAGCAGTTCCTGCAGGTCGCGGGCCCCCGCGAGCCAGACGGGGAGCAGCTGATCCACGCCGTCGAGCAGCTCGGGCTCCAGCCGCCGCTGCACCGGGCGGCCGCGGAGTTTGGCCTCGAGTGGCTGCTGGCCGGTGGCCGACCATCTGGCGTGCAGGCCGGGCGACGGATGCACGAGCAGCACGTCCACCTCGCATGTCGTGCCCAGCATCTGGAGGCACTCGAGTTGCGGCAGCGACAGCGACTGCAGGCCGGCCACGAGGATCGGGTCGCGGCGCAGCAGATGCTCGACGCTCCGCCGGGCCGGTGGGGAAGTCGCGCCGATGTGCCGCCGCACCGCCCGCCAGAGATCGAACTGCCAGTGGTCGGCGTCGCGGAGCAGCGCGGGCACCGGGATGCCGTCCCGCTGCTCGTCGTTGGCCGTGGGGGCGAGCACGCGGTTCTCGCCGGGGCGTTCCCACTCGAGGATCATGCCCGGCCGGCGGACGTGGTATTCGTCGAAGAGGCCGGCGATCCGCCGCGCCGCAGAGAGCGGCTCGCGATGCACGTCGAACGGAATGCCGAGCTGGTCGGCATCCGGCTGCGCGATCACGTGGAGCACGGCGAACGTGAGCCGGTCGAACGACCAGGGATCGGGCTCGCGGCCCCGCGGCGGCTGGAGGAGCGAGGGGATCGTGCCGGGGTAGGCCAGTTCGACGTGGGCCACGATGCCGTCGCCGCGGCCTGTCGACCCGCCGCTCTGCCCCAAGCGGCGGGCGAGTTCACTCCAGAGCCACGCCTTCGCGCCGGCCGTCGGCACCACGATCCGCGGCTGGGCGAAGAGGTCGCGGTCGCGTTCGAGAAACTCGACCGCCGGGGCGACGACCTCCTCGAGATGCGACACGTAGCGAATGGCGAGCGGCATGACGGAGCAGGGTACACGAAATGGGCCCCGAGACGCTCCTGCGGGGGGTGTGCCGCGCCGCCCCGGTTCGGCCGGGGTTGGCGGCAGTGCCGTTGCTCGGGCTATCCTGATCACATCCTGCGGAGAATCCCGATGCGCCCGATTTCGATCGCCGCCGTCTGCCCGTTCGTCACCGCCGCGGTCATCCTGGCGGGCACCGCCTCGGCGCAGCAAGAGTTCACCCCCGTCGCCAGCGGCGTCGGTTACCGGAAGATCGGCGTCTACGACAAGGCCCGGCTGGCCGCCATCCTCGACAGCGAACTCGACACGTTCATGGGAGGCTTCGACCCGGCGCAGGCCTCGACCATGAAGTCGACCGACTTCAAGTCGAAGTTCGCCGCGCCCCGGAACGGCGTGACGCTTTATGAAGTGCAGTTCAACTCCGTCATCCCCGAGTGGGAGAACCAGCCCACGCTGGGCAGCGGCCTGCTGGCCGTTCCGGACGACGGGGCGACGTCGCATCCGCTCGTGAGCTACCAGCACGGCACCGTCTTCGGCCGCAACCAGGTGCCGTCGCGTCCCGACAACTCGTACGAGACGCAGTTGGCTCTCGCGGCCTTCGCCAGCCAGGGCTACGTCGTGATCGGGGCCGACTATTTCGGCCTCGGTCCGTCGCGGGTGGCCAACTGCTTCATGGTGCCGCGGGGCACGACGCAGTCGATGCTCGACCACTACCTCGCGTCGCGGGCAGTGCTCGACTCGCTCGGCCACAAGACACCCCAGTTCTTCGTCTGGGGCTGGTCGCAGGGGGGCTGGAGCACGATGCAGTTCCTGCGCCGCCTGGAGGCGCTCGACATCCCGGTCACGGCCGCGGCGACGGTCAGCGCGCCGGTCGACCTCACCGCGGCATTCCGCCGGCCGATCACGAGTCCACGGCCGCAGGATGCCGCGTGGATCAAGGGCTGCATCAGCAACATGCTCTGGGCCCACGAGGAATACGCCCGGCTGCCGGGGCTCGCGTCATCCGCGATCAAGCCCGAACACCTTGCGGCCTCGCGGAAGTTCTACGACGGCGAACTTTCCTGGCCCGAATACGACGCCACAACACGCGGCGGCGTGGCGGCGCTCCTCCGGCCCGATTTCATGGCCTCGGCGGCGACCGGCACCGGGCGGTTCTGGGACCTGCTCGAGGAGGCCGAGGCCTACCGCTGGAAGATCAAGACGCCGCTGCGGGCCTACGGCGGCGACGCCGACGAGGCGATCCCTCCGGCGGTGTCGCGGATGGCGGCCGACTTCAGCCGGCTGCTCGGCAGCACGCAGGTGGAGTTTGTCTCGGCGGGCGAGCGGGCCGATCATCGCGCGTCGTACGTGTCGGCGACGCTGCAGGTGAAGCCGTGGTTCGACGGCTTCGTGAAGCCCGCGGCACCGTAACGGCGTCGAACGCGATCCCGATCCGACACCGAAATGGGAATGGCAAGAAACTCGTAAACATCGATGCAAAAGCGGAATTAATCCTATAAAAAGCGACACCAAAAAAACTTTCCCGATCGGGATATTTCGTGCCATAATCGAACCCAAGACCCCGCCTGGAACGCCATCGTCAGTTGTGCCCTCCCCGCGACTGCCAACGCGGCTTGATGATGTGGCTCTGCTCGAGGTGTTGGACGACCTCCCGCGTCGCCCCTTTCTCACTAGCCAAGAAGGATTGCGGCTCTCACTAGAGCGCGTCTGAAATAGGACTAGCGCCCCCTGCGCAGGCTGGGTAATGTGGGCACCTGCAAGGAGGTGTCCATGAAGCCGTACTCAAAAGAGTTCCGCGGAGAGGTGCTGGCGGCCTGCGATCGAGGTCGCGGGACGCGCGAGGTT
>CAMDDA010000072.1 GCA_945890755.1 Candidatus Kuenenia stuttgartensis | reverse complement strand
CCTGCCTTCGCTTGCCGCCATACGCCGGCTCCCGGGGCACGGGCAGCCCCTCACAGGCGTATTGCGAGCCGTAGGCCCGTTGCTCCGCAACGGGCCTCCGAGAAAAGGCGGGGAGGCTCGGGGGTCGGTGCAAGCTCGAGGAGCATTGGACCGAGTCTTCGAGGTCCCCGCGACGAGACTTGTACCGCCCCCGAAGCCGGCGCGTGCGCGCGCACCGCGCAACAACATGCGGCGGGCCGGGCGCCCTGACGCCCGACCCGCCGCGATCGTTTCAGTGCTGCTCACTGCTGGAAACAGGCCGTGGACGGCCGTCTCCAGCTGGAATTAGCAGCCCTTCTTGCAGCCGAGGCCGCAGCCCTTGCGAGCCTTGCCGCAGCCGCCGTTGCCGCCGCAGTTGCCGGCGCCCAGTTCGTCGGCCGGCACCTGCTCCTCGACGCACTTGCGGACCGTGACGCACTGCTGCTTGGTCACCTTCTTCGGCACGCGGACCACGTACGACTCCGTCTTCGTCTCCGTGACGCAGTCGCTGGCGCACACGGTGTAGCTCTTGGTCCGCTGCTGCGGCACCATCACCGTGTAGCACACTTCCTTCGACCGGTTCTCCGCGACGCAGCGGTTCACCGTCACCTCACGGGTGCGGGTCTCGACGCGGCACTTGTTGACGCACACCGTCTTGGTCCGGGTCTCCGGAACCATCTTGGTGACGCAGTAGGTGCCCGACCGCTCCTCACACCGGCTCTTGTGCACGCAGACCGTCTTGGTGCGGGTTTCCGGCACCATCTTCGTGACACAGTAGGTGCGGGTCCGCTCCTCGCAACGGCTCTTGTGGACGCAGATCGTCCGCGTCCGCTGCTCGGCACGGCACTTCTTCACGCAGTAGGTGAAGGGCACCTGCTCGCACTCGGTCTTCCACGACGTGACCTCGATCTCCTTGGTCTCACACGTGGGCACCCACTTGCGGCAGCAGACGACCTTCGGGCAGCACGGATTGCCGGCGGCGTCATACTGGCCGTTCGCCGAAATCTCCTTCGCCTCGGTCACCCAGTGGCCGCCGCGGCAGGTCACGGTCTTCGTGCCCTTGACGGCGACGCGCTTCGACACCGTGCGGGTGCCGGTCATCTCCTCGGTGTAGGGCACCATCACCGTATAGGCCTGCTCGACCTGCTCGGTGTAGGGCACGCGCACCGTGTAGGTGGCCGACCGCTCTTCCTTGACGGGCACCATCACCGTGTAGGACTTCTCGACCTGCTCGGTGTAGGGCACGTTCACCTTCCACGTCCGCGTCCGCTCTTCCTTGACGGGCACCATCACCGTGTAGGACTTCTCGACCTGCTCGGTGTAGGGGACGTTGACCTTGTACTCCACGGTCTTCGTTTCCGGCACGTTGACGTTGACGGTGTACTCGACCGTCTTCGACCGCTGCTCCGGCACCATCACCGTGTAGGTCCGCGTCTTCTCCTCGATCCGCGGCACCTTCTTCGTGACTTGGAAGGACCGCTCGCGGACCTCCGTCGTCCACTCGGTGGCCTCGACCTCGCGGATCTCGGGCACCATCTTCCACACCTTCACCGTCCGCATGGCCGGGCCGGCCTCGGCGGCGGCAGCCTCGGCCGCAGCCGGAGCGGCGTCGACGGGAGCGGCGGCAGCCGCCTCACCGACGAGCACCGAGCCGTCAGCTGCGGCGGCATCCTCACCATGAGCAAACCCACCGCCGATGCAGACGCCGGCGGCAGCGGCCCAGGGCAGGAAGCTGAATGTCAATCGCTTCTTCACAGAAACCTCCAGAGGGAAAGGGATATCAGCACGTTTCGCGAAACAGTTCCCCGCGACCGCGTGGAGGCCATCCCAGTCGGTGGCTTGTCCGGCGCCGGCGTTACGGGCGAGCGGGCCGGCACGCCTCCTCGGATGCGGCCGCCCGTATGACGAGCTTCCGCAGCCGGAAGGGTTTGCGCTGCCGGCAAACTCTCGTCAGAAGATCGTGCTTCCCAGGTCGAAAAACTCAGCCCGGCTTGTGATCGACGGATTGTTCCGCCGGTGCCGGTGGCGCGGCCGTTCGCGGGCAGTCGCCGGAACCCATCGGACCCCCTTCGCAGCACGTCTCGAGGATCATCCCGCACTGCCGACAGACGAGCTTTGCGCGAATCTCGTGCGTCTCACCGAGGCAGATCGGGCAGCGAGTTGCCGACATGGACGGCTCAGCCCACGAGAAAGACGAAGAGTTCCTTGGGCCCGTGGGCCCCGAGCACGAGGATCCGTTCGATGTCGCCCGTTCGGCTCGGGCCGGTAATGAACGACAGCATGCTCGGCATCCGGCCGGCGGCCCGTTCGCGGGTGAGATGCAGGGCGTCGCCGACGGTGGCCACGACCTGATCCACCGTGAGCACGGCAATGTGCACGTGCGGCAGAATCGAAAGCCCGCGGCCGCCGCAGGTGCGGCTCGACACGAGGAGCGACCCGGTCTGGGCCACGGCGGCCTCGCAGGCCGTGATCCCCGCGTCACAAGCCTCGAGGGCGTTCTTGTCGAATTCGGCCGAGCCATCGACCCGCTGCACGCTGCACGGGAGGTTTGCGAGGACCGGCTCGAGGAGGGGATGCGCATGCCCGGCCACGCGTTGCCAGCCTCGCTCCCGGACCAAGGCTCCGATCGCCTCTGCGGCCGCCGGGAGATCGGGCACGCGGCAGGGCACGGCGCGGAGCTTCTCGATGTTCTCGGTGAAGATCCGCACCCGTTCGGCAGGCGTGTCGCCACCGTCGGGCAGCCACGGCTTGGCAACTTCGGCCGGGAGCACGGTGAGCGCCGGCAGGCCGCTGGCCGCGGCCGGTACGACGGCCTGTTCGGCTGAGTGCGACTTCAGATGTGGCACGGGCGCGGGTACCCGCAGGGCTTCACGGATCCGGGCCAGGATCGTGTCGCGGGCAGAGGTCGGCGGTGGTGAGGCCGGAGCGATCATGATGCCTGGTCAGTTGGAATGACGGCCGCGGCTGCGAGCCGACCACTGGGCGCGAAAACTGTGCGCCGGAGCCGCGGGCAGATCGCGGCTGGCAAGCCAGTCCTTCAGGAGCGGCGGCCGGAGCGCCTTCAGCACTCCCAGCGACCGGCGAAACATCGCCCCTCCAGTTGCGAAGAGCCAAGGCCGTGTGGCCGCGACCACGAACAGACGGTGGCCGAGTCGCTCGAGCCGGCTCGGGGCCGTGCGGGCGGCATTGCGGCGGTTGTGGAGCAGGTGGTGGTGGATGTCGATCCTGACGGGGCAGGCGTCGGTGCAGGCGCCGCACAGCGAACTCGCCCCGGAAAGATGGTTCCAGTCGGCCAGGCCGCGGAGGTGCGGCGTGATCACCGAGCCGATCGGCCCCTGGTAGGTGGTGCCGTAGGTGAAGCCGCCCACGTTCTTGAAGATCGGGCAGACGTTGAGGCAGGCGCCGCAGCGGATGCAGTGGAGGCTGTCCCGCTGCTCAGGGTCGGCGAGGATCGCCGTCCGCTGGTTGTCGAGGAGCACGA
This sequence comes from Candidatus Kuenenia stuttgartensis, assembly GCA_945890755.1. GTDB lineage: Bacteria > Planctomycetota > Planctomycetia > Pirellulales > UBA1268 > QWPN01. The sequence goes on along the minus strand of CAMDDA010000072.1, from coordinate 10,555 downwards.
GGTGCATCTCCTCGGGACCGTCGCACTCACCGGGTTGTCGTGGGCCGGAATAGAGCGTGTTGTAGCAGGTCATCGGCTGGCCGGCCCCGGCCGTCGCCAGCATCGGCAGGAGCACCGAGAGGTCGTCGAGGTTTTCGATGACCTTCTCGATACCCGAGATCGAGATGTGCACCCGTGGCAGTGCCGCCGTGAGCCGGGCGTTGCCTTCGTTCTCCGTGATCGAGATCTGGCCGGTTTCGGCGACGAGAAAGTTGGCCCCGGTGATCCCGACGTCGGCGTCCACATACAGCCGCCGCATGTGCCGCCGGGCGATCATCGTCAATTCTTCTGGGCTGTCGGTCGGGGCCGAGCCCAGGTGCTTGCCGAAAAGGTCGCTGATTTCGTCGCGCCGCACGTGCATGCATGGGAAGACGAAATGGTACGGCGGCTCGCCGCGGAGCTGCTGGATGAACTCCCCGAGATCGCTCTCCACGACGCCGTAGCCGTCGTTTTCCATGGCGGCGTTGAGGTGAATCTCCTCGCTCGTCATGCACTTGCTCTTGATGATCGCCTTCGCCTTGGCCGCCCGGAGCAGGCCGAGGATGATCGTGCGGGCCTCCTCGGCGTCGCGGGCCCAGTGCACCTGCCCGCCGTTGGCCTCGAAGTTGGCCACGAATCGGGGCAAGAGTTCGTCGAGCCGGTTCACGGCCGACCACTTGGCGAGGCTCGCCGCGTCGCGGGCGTGCTCCCAGTCGCGATACCGCGCCTTCTGCAGGTCGCGATTCGTGTAGTAGCCGCCGAGGGCCTTGCGGACGAAGGCCCGGTGGCCCGTGTCGCGGGTCCGGACGGCGGCGTCTGCGAGAAACTGTTTCTTGGCGAGCATGTCTACAGGATAGTCGCTCGGGGCGTGCAGCGTGCACGCAGGCTCGAAAGCGGCTCCCCAAACCAGACCCCCTCTCTTGGCGGACAAGTCCATTCGGGATACAGTCTCGTTCGCAGCCTTTGATTCCAGCGGCCCAGAAAAGCGTCCAGATGCTTCCCCTTGAAGCCATCAGACTCGAACAATGCGGCGTCCGCGGCGGACTCTGGCTGGCAACGGTGTTGGTCTGGGGCGGCGTGAGTGTCTGGATCGAGAGGGACGCCCGCACCGTCTTCGGCCGTTCGCTGCCGTGGAAGGCGATGGCGGTGTCGATCGGCGCCGCGCTTCTGCTCGGCACCTACCAGGTCGGTGCACCTGCGCTCCCGCTTGTGACGACGTTGCTCGGGCTGGCGATGGTCACCTATGTGCTGGTTCGCGACGCAGTGGCCGGCGCCGATCAACGGCTGATCCCGGTGGCGGCGGTCGGAGAGTGGGCGAGGTGGGTGATTCACAAGACCGGTCTTGAATCCGCGGTCATGCGGCTGCGTCGCTCAGGCGGCTCGGCGACATCGGGACCGAAAAACGGAACATCGGTTGTGCTCCTCAAAAAAGACGGGAGTCCTCACGGAACGAGTGACCGGGGTGCGGACCGTGATCTATCTCGGGCCATCATCGCAGCGCAGGGACTCCTGGGCGACGCGGTTGCGAGGCGAGCGACTGACATGCACTTCGAGCCGAAGACCGATCGCGAGATCCAGGTTCGGTATCGCATCGACGGCATGCTGCAGACCATGCACGTGCTACCGGGTGACTCAGGCCGCGCCATCATCTCCGCGGTGAAAGTGCTCTGCGACATGGACATCGCGGAAAAGCGCCGACCACAAGACGGCACATTCGCCGTGCTCGCCGAGGGTCGCAAGTTCGACGTCCGAGCTGCTTCCGGGCCGACGAACTTCGGCGAGAAAATAGCCTTGCGCCTCCTCGATGCTGATGGCGGAATCCTGACCGGCGGGCTGGCCGGCCTCGGCATGCGGCCGTCGATGGTGCATGCCCTCCGGGGCATCATTCACCGGGCGCATGGCATGCTGATCGTCTGTGGGCCGACTGGCTCGGGCAAGACGACGACCGTCTATGGCGCTCTGAGTGAGATCGATGTGCTCACGCGAAACATCGTCACGATCGAGGACCCGATCGAATACCGTCTCGACAACATCTCCCAGACTGCGGTCAACAACGCTGCTGACTTGACGTTCGCCAAAATCCTGCGATCGACACTGCGGCAGGATCCCGACGTGATTCTCGTAGGGGAAGTACGGGACAAGGAGACTGCCGAGATCGCCATGCAGGCGGCGCTCACCGGCCACTTCGTGTTCACCACGCTCCATGCCAACGATACGGCCACCACGGTCACCCGGCTGCTCGATATCGGTATCGATGCCACGCTGATCCAGTCAGCCGTGACGGCCGTTCTCGCCCAGCGGCTCGTGCGGCTGCTCTGTCCGGCTTGCAAGGAGGCCTATCGGCCGCCTGCGAGCCTCCTCGGCCGGCTCGGGCTTCCCGCCGACAAGGTGCCAGTGCTCTACAAGGAGACGGGCTGCGCGAAGTGCCACGGAACAGGCTTCCGCGGCCGAACGGGTGTATACGAACTGATGCTATTCGACACGGGGATCCGCAACCTACTCGTGGGTCGGCCGTCGATTGAAACCATTCGCGAGACGGCGCGGCGGAAGGGCATGCGCACGCTGCTGCGATCCGCCCTCGTCAAGGCCTGCGAGGGCCTGACGAGCATCAGCGAAGCGGAGCGTGTGACCCAATGAATCGCCGGGGGTTTGCAGATCGATGAGTATGACCATTCTGGCTTCGTCGCACCTGGCCCACCTGTGCGGCGATCTGCTCGTTGCGATGCCGCTAGCTGGATTGGCGATGTACGGCTGGCAGCACGGCCTGTTTCTCTCCGTGATCGCGGGTCTCCAAATACTGGGGTCGTTCGTCGCGGCCTTGGCCTGCACCCCCATGGTGGCGGCCGCCATGGAGGCACTTGACTGTCCCCAGGCTCACGCGCTCGGCGCGGCCTACTGGGGCACGTTCCTGGGCAGCCTGCTCATCACGCGTCTGGTCGTGGGCGGGTTCGTGCCGGATGGTGCGGCCCGATTCGCACCCATCATCGATCACGTGGGGGGCGCCTGCGTGGGCACCTTCGCAGGCTTCCTGCTCGCGGGCAGCCTGCTCGTCGGCTGGTCGTTGCTCGCGATGCCGGAGTCGTTTCGGCTGGAGGTGCCGAGCCTCAAGCTCGACGCGGGCTCGCGGCTCGTGGCGACGTTCGGCCGCTGCGTGGAGTCGGATCCCGAGCGACGGGCGGCGCTCATGGGGGGCGACCCTGCGGCCGCGACCCGCGGCCTGCTCGACTGCTACCGCGAGGGAGACTGGCGATCGGCGCGTCGGGCTGCCGCCGAGCCGTCAGGAGACGGCGCCGGCGAGGATCTCGGCCAGATGGACGGTGCGGGGGCGGACGCCGGACCTACCGAGTGACCCATTCGCGTGACAGCGTGAAATCCAGCCGTCGAGCTGCAGCTGGCAGCTCGGGTCGCTCGACACGATGTAGTCGCAGCCCGTGCGCACGAGCGAGCCCCCCTTCACCTCGGCCATCGCCGTGGAGATCATCGGGAACTTCACGCTGAAGAGGCCGCCGAACCCGCAGCAGCTCTCAGCCTCGTCGCATTCCACGAGCTCGAGATCCTTCACGGCGCGGAGCAGCTGCCGCGGCTCGTCCTTGATCCGCAGCTCGCGGAGCCCGTGGCAGCCGTCGTGATAGGTGACGCGATATGGGAACCGGGCTCCCACGTCGGTCACGCCGAGCCGCTTCACCAGGAACTCGCCGAACTCGAACGTGCGGGCCGCCAGATCGAGCGCCGCCGTCTCATGCGCGGTGCCTGCCAGCAACTCCGGATAGAAGACCTTCATCATCGCCACGCACGAGCCGCTCGGGCCCACCACCGCCTCCGCTCCCGCGAACACCTCGAGCGCCCGGATCGCCACCTGCCGGGCCTCGTCCCAGTAGCCCGCATTGAAGCTCGGCTGGCCGCAGCAGGTCTGCCCCGCGCGGAACGTACACGTGTGCCCGAGCCGCTCGAGCACCGTCGCCACCGCCATGCCCACCTGCGGCGTCATCTGATCGACGAAGCAGGGAATGAAGAGATCGACGTTCATGCCGTCAGTGTAGTCGGTCCGGATGGTGGGGGGCGGGGCTGCCCGTGCCGCGAGAGCCGGACGCACGCTCCGGGCATCCCTGTTCTTCGCTCGCTCCGATGCCGATTGCGCTTCAGGATCCCCCGGCTTGCGCCTGGGGGCTTTTATGAGAGGCTTGCGCCTGGGGGCTTTTATGAGACGAGTCACCCGGCTTGCGCCCGGGGCTTCCTGTTTCATACAAGCCCTGAGCGCCAGCGAGGGGATACCGGCGATTTGCTCGCAACCGGTCAGGAATGCCGCTTGATCGCGCGCACCAGGGCCGAGCCCATGTCGGCCGGGCTTTCGGCGATTTCGATGCCGGCGTCTGCCAAGGCGGCGAGCTTGGCCTCGGCCGTGCCCTTACCGCCGGAAATGATCGCACCGGCATGGCCCATCCGCTTGCCCGGAGGGGCCGTGCGGCCGGCGATGAAGGCGGCGCAGGGCTTCGTCACGTGCGCCTTCACGTAGGCCGCGGCCTCTTCTTCGGCCGAGCCGCCGATCTCACCCATCATGAGGATGGCGTGGGTGTCGGGGTCGTTCTGGAAGAGCTCGAGGATGTCGATGAACGAGGAGCCCACGAGCGGGTCGCCGCCGAGGCCCACGCAGGTGCTCTGGCCATGGCCGAGCTGGGTGAGTTGCCAGACGGCCTCGTAGGTGAGCGTGCCGGAGCGGCTCATCACGCCGACGTGACCGGGCGTGTGGATGTAGCCCGGCATGATCCCGATCTTGCACTCGCCCGGTGTGATCACGCCCGGGCAGTTGGGGCCGATGAGTCGGCTCTGCGAGGCCTGCACCACCGGCAGCACGCGTGCCATGTCCATCACCGGGATGCCCTCGGTGATCGCGATCACGAGCTCGACCCCGGCGCCGACCGCTTCCAGGATCGCATCGGCCGCGAAAGCCGGCGGCACGAAGATCATCGTGGCGTTGGCACCGGTCGCATCGCGGGCCTCGGCCACGGTGTTGAACACGGGGAGACCGGCGACCGTCTCCCCCCCCTTGCCGGGCGTGACGCCGCCGACCATCCGGGTGCCGTAGTCGAGGCAGCCGCGGGTGTGAAACTCACCGACCTTGCCGGTGATGCCCTGGCAGATGACCCGGGTGTCGCGATTGACGAGGATGCTCATGTGTGTGACGTCTCGAAATTCAGGGACGAGGTACGGGGATGGGCGACATGGACGGTCAACTCACCTCTCGGCTCACGCCTCGGGCTTCCCCGCGGCGGCGACGACTTTTTTGGCGGCATCGGTGAGGCCGTCGGCGGTGATGATCTTCGCGCCGCTGGCCGCGAGGATCTTCTTGCCCTCCTCCACTTCCGTGCCCTCCAGCCGTACGACGAGCGGCACGGTGAATCCGACGGTTTTCGAGGCCTCGACGAGGGCCGTGGCGATCGTCGTGCACCGCATGATGCCGCCGAAAATGTTGACCAGGATCGCCTTGACGTTGGTGTCGGACAGGATGATCCGGAAGGCCTCGGTCACCTGATTGACATCGGCACCGCCGCCGACGTCGAGGAAGTTGGCCGGCTCGCCGCCGTGGTGCTTCACGAGGTCCATGGTGCTCATCGCCAGGCCGGCGCCGTTGACGAGGCAGCCGATCGTGCCGTTGAGCTTGACGTAGGAAAGGCCCGCCGCTGCGGCGCGGATTTCAGCCGGCTCTTCCTCGGCCTCGTCGCGGAGGGCGGCGAGATCCTTGTGGCGAAAGAGGGCGTTGTCGTCGAACGTCATCTTGGCGTCGAGGGCCACGAGCGTGCCATCCTTCGCGAGCACGAGCGGATTGATTTCGAGCAGGGAGGCATCGAGGCTGACGAACGCGGCGCAGAGCTTCTTGAAGAACGTCTCGGCGTGCCGCCAGCTCGCGGTCGGCAGGCCGAGCTTCGAGGCCAGGAGCCGGGCCTGCCAGCCGCCGAGGCCACGGTCGGGATCGAAAGGCTCACTCAGGATGAGTTCGGGGGTCTTGGCGGCCACCTCCTCGATGTCCATTCCGCCGGCGGTGCTCGCGATGAGCACGGGCGAGCCGACGCGCCGATCGACGAGCACGGCGCAATAGAGCTCGCGGTCGATCGCGCAGCCGCTCTCCACGAACACCTGCCGCACCACCTGCCCCTCGGGGCCGGTCTGGATCGTGACGAGTGTCTTGGCAAGCAACCCCTCGGCGATGCGCCGGGCGTCGTCGGCGGTCTTCGCGAGCTCCACGCCCCGTTGCTCGGAGCCCCGCACCTTTCCCTTGCCGCGGCCTCCGGCGTGAATCTGCGCCTTGACCGCACAGACGGGCGTGCCGAGCGCGGTGAACGCGGCCGCCGCCTCGTCGGGCGTGCGGGCCACGCGGCCGGCGAGCACCGGCACGCCAGCGGTGCGAAGAAGATCCTTGGCCTGGAACTCGTGAATTTTCATGACGGCCTCGCGGGAGAACTGGCTGCCGAGCCGCGGCAAATATCCCATGAAACGGCACGGCCGCAAGCCTGGAGGCCAGCCTCGCCGTGACTCGGCTACCGTAGGCCCGTCACTCCGTGACGGGCAGCCCGTTGCGGAGCAACGGGCCTACGAAGACGGGCCTGCGGGTGGTCAGCCGTAGGCGGCACCGACCCGTTCCCGCTGCATTCGCTGCCGCCAGTAAGGCGTGGTGCAGAGAAGCAACTTGCCCGTGCCCTCGTAGACGAAGGCCCGCTTCTGGCCGGACAGCCAGAAGCTCAGGAGCGAACGTGCAGGCCGCTTCACGGTGAGCCGGATGCCGGCCGTGCGGGCGATGACGAATGGCCCGTCGGCCACCAGCCGGTCGTTCTCGAGCGTGACCTCCTGCACGGGGCCGTCCACCGACAGCACCACTCGCCCTTCCCCGTTGAGCGCGGTCTTGTACCAGAAGAAGCCCTGGTCGGCCCAATAGCTCGTCCAGACCGGCTCGCGATGCACAGACAGCTTCACCTCGCCGTCGCTCGCCCAGAAGCACTTCGTGTCGAGAATCCATCGATCCTTCCGGCGGAGCGTAAAGATGTGGTAGCCCCCGAGCGTCGAATCGAGCCACACGCTGCCCGTGCCCGAGTAGCGCGGCCGGAGGACGGACTCGTCGGAGAACAGCGAGACCCACCAGGCATGCAGACTCGGCAGGGGCACGTCCATCGTGATCCCGCCCTGCATGTGGTTGAGCGCGCCCTTCTCCGTGCGGATGTCGTCGTCTTCAAGATCGACGCGAACCCACCGCATCCCTTCGGTCTGTTCGACCTCAAACGTCGCCATCGATCTTCACCTCCGGGCCGCGGGTGATGCCGTCGGTGGTCCAGTCGACGCTCCAGCCGGGAAACGCGATCTGCGGATAGGGATCGGGAGCGAGCGGCGCGTCCGAGGAATGCACGACGTCGAACTGCCGGTCGCCGCGGATGCGGCCGATGCGAAAAAACTTCGACGTGTGCTGCGTCTTGGGATCGAGCCGCACCATGCCGCCGGGGCCGGCGAAGGAGAGGCCGTCGCGGAACGCCTGCCGCACGGCCTCGGTCTCGAACGACCCTGCCTTCTCGACCGCCTGCTTCCACAGGTGCACGAGACACCAGTCGGGCTCCATCGGGTCGTCCGTGACCCGGTCGAAGCCGAATTCGTCGCGGAATTCGGAGATCCAGCGGCGGTTGGCCGGCGTGTCGAGGCTCTGGAAGTAGCAGGACAGGGCATAGTGGCCGCGGACCTGGGCCGGGACGAGGCTCCGCAACTCCTCCTCGGCGATGCTCGTGGAGAACACGGGGAGTTTCTCGGGATCGACACCGGCCGCGGCCAGCGCGGAAAACAGGCCGAGGTTCGACGTGCCGTTCACCGTGTTGAGCACGCAGTCGGCCTCCGACTCCTGGACCTGCTTCACGATCGCGGCGAAGTCGCGGTCGCCGAGCGGGCGATAGGCTTCGCCCACGACGGCCAACGGCTTGCCGGCGAGATACTTCTTGGTGACGTAGTTGGCCGTCCGCGGAAACACGTAATCCGAGCCGACGAGGAAGATTTTTTTCTTCTCACCGCCGGCCGGGCTCATCAGCCAGTCGAGCGCGGGCACGATCTGCTGGTTCGGCACCATGCCGCCGTAGACCACGTACTTCGACGACTCGTTCCCTTCGTATTGCACCGAGTAGAACAGCAGCTTCCGCGCCTCCTCGAACAGCGGCAGCACGGCCTTGCGGCTGGCGCTCGTCCAGCAGCCGAAGACGCAGGCCACCTCGTCGTCGAGCAGTTCCCGGGCCTTGCGGACGAACAGGTCGATCCGCGAGCGGGGATCGGGCGCCCGGGGCTCGATCCTGTGGCCGAGGAGGCCTCCCGCGGCGTTGATCCGCTCGAAGGCATGCAGCTCGATGTCGCGAAGGCCCGTGGCGCTGATTCCCAGTGGGCCTGTCTGGGAGTGAAGCATGCCCACCTTGACGGTGCGGGCCCGCGGCGGCAGGCCGAGCGAGCAGCCGGTGAACAACGCCGGGGCCAGGAGGCGGGCGGCGGCGAGCGTGGTGGCCGTGCCGTCGACCAGCGCGCGGCGGCGGGAGACGACCTGCGGCGAAGGCGGCGGGGCGGGGTGTGGGTCGCGCATGCTCAGCCCTCGTTCATTCGCTCGTAGAGTGCCTCGAAAGCCTCGGGCTTGATACTGACGTCACCCCGAAACGGCTGATTCATGTCGAAGATCAGGAACATCATCGTGCCGAGGTAGGCAGCCAGGATTCCGCCCAGCACGAGCTGCGTGATGAACCGCATGTCGAACAGCCAGCAGATCGCGATGTTCAGCACGGCACCGAGGATCATCACGAACCACATGGAGGCCGGCAGTGAAGACGTCACCGAGTAGAGCCGCATGCGACGGCACTCCAGAAAGTGATTGAACTGCCGCAGGGCCTCGGCATGCAAGATCTGCTCGGCAGGCGTGTGGGGTTGAAACTCCAGCAGTTGGTCGTGCACGGCCGCCGCGCGGATCGTGCCCTCCTCCGGCATGACGCCTTTCTGCTGGAGCGGCCAGGCGTATTTGATGACGTAGCGGGTGTAGTCGCGGAGGAGCCAGCGCAGGTTCTGGCCGTACGGTTCGGGATAGCGGGAGGCGTCTTCGTAGAGTGCCGAGAGCGCGGCCGCCTCGCGGGTGACGTTGGCGCCGGCGTCGGCCACGTTTTGATAGGCCGTGACGGCGATCAGGCCGAGCAAGAGGCCGTAGAAGACGCAGAAGCAGGAGAGCACGTAGCCGACGATGTCGTTGGCGCCGGCCGTGTATTTCACGACGGGCCGCAGGAGCGGCCGGAGCAGGATCGACCCGATCCAATAGAAGCCCACGAACACCGCCACGAAGAGCAGCGCCAGCTGGTGGGTCGGCAGGTCGTACAGCCAAAAAAAGTCGTCGATCGACATCGGCATCCCTTCTCAATCAACAGCTTCGCCGTCGAGTGCGTAGATCGCAAGGTGCTTGCCGTCGGGGCCCCGGAGCTCCTCCACCCGGAACCGGCCGGCCACCGCCACGGGGCGGATCGAGAAATTCGTGCTCCGGCCCGGGAGCATCCGCACGACGACGCAGTCGTGGAGGGCAGCACCGGGTCCGAAGCAGCATTCCTGGTTGTCGCGGACGAGCACGAACTGGGTCAGGCCTGCCTGCTGGAAACTGGGGAGGATATAGCCGCGAATCCGCACCCGTTCCTGCTCCAGGGCCGTGACCCGCTTGGGGAGCAGGTCGCTGGTAAACGGGGACCCCTTTTCCATGTCGAGCTTGATGTCGTCAAACGTGATCTCCCGCACCGGGCCGGAGGGCACGGTGGCCCGTGCCGGACCCGTGGTGGTGCCGACCGATGCTGGGGGCGGAGCGGGGGACGGTGCTGGGGCCCCAGGGGGCGACGCGGCCGTGCCGCAGCCGGTCAGCATGACGAGCGTCGCAGCGATGAGGTGTCGCGATCCGTGCGATGTCATGAGCCGGGAGCCGGGGCGGGTCACCGCACCGATGCGTTTTCGAGGTGATAGAGCACGCCGCCGGCGAGGGCGTCGGTGCCGACCGGCCGCACGTGAAATCGACCCGCGAGCTTCTTGAGGCGAGGCGAGAACTCGATGCCCGCGGAATCTGCCAGATGCACGAGCACCCGATCGGTGATCTTCGGGTTGCCGCCGAAGCAGCAGTCGCCCTGGTCGCGAACAAGCAGGAACTGGACGATGCCCTGCTGCTGCTTGCCGGGATACATGTAGCCTTTGAGCAGCACGTCGCGGCCGTCGAGCATACGGGCCGCGTCCGGCACCGCATCAGGCGGATCACCGTTGGCCGGCTGCAACTCGGCGTAGCTCAGCCGGGCAAACCCGGGCGGCAACTCCGTCGCGTAGACCAGCGATTGGTACGCGAGCCCGCCGACGAGTGCCAGCGCACAGCAGGCCATGGCGGCGATCGCGAGCGGCCGACCCGTGAGCTCGCTGGGCCGCCGGGCGATGTCGCGCAGTGCCACCGATCCCAGCACGATCCCGATCAGCGGCACCACGGCCAGCCACCAGTCGACGAAGGCCAGCGGCGAGAAGGCCG
>CAMDDA010000071.1 GCA_945890755.1 Candidatus Kuenenia stuttgartensis | reverse complement strand
TTCGCCGTTCACATCGGCCCCGCAGGACTGCGGCTGGTGACGCACGTCAGCGGGCTGGCGGCCCACACCCGCGAGATGCGGAGCTGCCCGGAGGTCTGCCTGCTGATCAGCGCGGCCGATGACACCGCGGAGATGCCACAGGCGCTCGCGCGCGTGTCGATTCCGGCCCGGGCCGCATTCATCGCCGCAGATCATCCCGACCAGGCCGAACTCGCGGCCGCCTACCTGGGGAAGTTTCCCGAGGCCGCTCCCCTCTTCCAACTCGGCGACTTCTCGATCGTCGCGCTCGTGCCGGAGAGCGGCCGGCTCGTGGCTGGCTTCGGCAGGGCCGTGACCCTCGATCCCGACGCGCTCTCCGCAGCGGTGGGATCAGGGGCATGAGGCGTCGACGGCATCGGGGCTGCCAGCTCCGCTCGTCCGCCACCGCCACCAGGCGGCGAGCATGCTGCCGATCACGGAATGCGTGAGCGCCGAGATGGCACCCGGCACGGCGGTGAGGGGCTCCGCGGCGAAGTGCTTCTGGGCCAGCACCACGCCGAGACCGGAATTCTGCATGCCGGTCTCGATCGAGATCGTACGGGCGATCTGGGTCGGGTAGCCCAGGAGGCGGGCGAAGAGATAGCCCACGCCGAAGCCCGCGACATGGAGCAGCACGATCGCCACGAGCAGCAGGGAGCCCGCCTCCCGCACCGCCGCGGCGTTCTGGGCGATGATACTGCCACAGATGAGCGCGATCAGGAGCACGCTTACCAGCGGCGCGATCGGTAGGACGCTCGCCACGGCCCGGGGCAGAAACCGGTTGAGGGCCACGCCAACGGCCACCGGCAGGATCACCACCTGGAGGGTGGAAAAGAACAGACCCCAGGTATCGACCTCGACGAACCGGCCAGCGAGCAGGGCGGTGAGCAGCGGGGTGAGAACCACGGCCGCGAGCGTCGAGCAGGTGGTCATCACCACGGACAGGGCAACGTCGGCCCGGGCAATGAAGCTGACCACGTTGGACGCCGTTCCTCCCGGGCAGCAGGCCACGAGAATCAGCCCGACGGCGAACGGACGTTCCAGGCCCAGGCCCGTCGCGATCGCCCAGCCCGCGGCGGGCATGATCAGAAACTGGGCGACGACGCCCGCCACGACGGCCAGGGGACGAGAGGCCACGCGGCCGAAGTCGGCCAGCGACAGCGTCATCCCCATCCCGAGCATGATCACGGCGAGCCCGACGACGATCGCCTGACCCTTGAACCAGGCAAACAGGCCCGGTTCCACGAGCGCCAGGCTGCAGGCCGCCGCGACCCAGACCGGGAAGGCGTTGGCGAGCCGCTCGAGCAGGACGGCGGTGGTCGATGGCGGCATACGCGGCGCTGGGCACTGGTGGCAGGGGATGGGCCGCAGCAGAATACCCGGGATGACTTCGCTCCAGCCGCCCGTTGCGACCACGCCACCTCGCTCGCAGGGCTCGGCCTTCGGTTTTCTGGCCGTGCAGGTGGTTGTTCTGGCGGCCGCTCACGCGTTCGGCGGGCCGCCTTGGGTGATCCTGGGCGTGCTGGCCTGCCTCGGCCAGATCATGGCCGACTTCCGGCTAGCGTCGCTCCTGCCGCTCGTTCCCGCTCTGCTCTGGGCTTTCGCCCAGGCCGCGACGGGCAATCGTGAACTGTTCTTTCCCTACGCGATCTACCTGGCCGCGCACGTGGTCGTCACGCTCTGGCCGCGTGGGTTCGCCCGAGCCGCCGCCGCCGGCGCGGGCCTCGTCGGGGCCTTTCTGCTGATCCGCCTGCTCCAGCGGGCGACCCCAGGGGTGCTCGCCGTGGAAGCCGCCGTCGCTGCGTCGATCCTCATGGCCACGCTCGGGGCGGCGGTCGTCGGTGGCCACCGCCTGTGGGGCCGTTGGCTGATTCCACTGGCCGCATCGCTCGCCGCCTACGCGGGACTGGCATTCTGAGTGAGGGGCAGAGAATCCACCATCACGATGATCGGCCTATCGATCGCACCGTTGCCGATCCTGACCCGGCCGAGTTCGGCATGGCTGCCACCGAGTTCGTGCACGGCCACAGCGGCGCTCGACACGGTGTAGAGCCGGTCGGCGATCCGCAGGCTCCGGAGCACCGGGCTGTCGTGCCGCACGTCGAAGGCATGACTGAAGCCGGTCGCGGGATCGACGGCGAACACGCTCACGAGATAGTCGTCACGGCTACCGCTCGCGTCCCAGCGATGATTCCAGGTGGTGACCGGCACCGCCAGCAGTCCCTCGTCGGCGAACCAGGAAAACGCCCGGTGATCCCAGGCGGCGGCCGACGAGGTCCAGCCGCCCGGCCCACCCAGAGTCACGGCGTCGAGAAGGGCCGGTGCTCCCGGCATGGAGACGTCGAACAGCGAGAGTTGACCGGTGTTGGGCCGATCGCCCTGTCCGACTCCGAACAATCGATCGGCTCCCATCGGATGGAGATACGAGGAAAAGCCGGTCACCTTGAGTTCCCCGACCACCCGCGGCGCCGTCGAGTCGGTGAGATCGACGACAAACAGCGGGTCGATCTGGAGAAAGGTGACGAGGAAGGCCTGGTCGTCGAGGAACCGCACCGACTTCAGATCCTCGCCCGGCGCGATTCCCGAGACGCGACCGCGAACGACGAGATCTGCCCCCTGCCGTTCCAGCACGGCCAGCGCGGTCGATCGACTCGTCCCCCACAGGCCCTCCTGGGCCACGACCCGCAGCGTGCCGTCGGCATGCTCGTCCATGGCAAACTGGTTGGGCACGTATCCGGCGATGCTGCCCGAGGCGACCTGTTCGATCGTGTCCGTCAGCGAGAAGGCGGTGATCGTCGTGGTCGTCACGCCGCCGCCCCAGGTCGGGGCAGCCACGTACACGGTCTGCTCCGACGCGTAAACGGTGCCACCCACGCCGGCCATCACGACCGCCTGGTCGATCCCGGCCACGTCGTCGCTCGGGGACAGCCTGGCCACGGTCAGGAGGTCGCCGGTGCCGCCGCCGGCCGGAATCAGGATTCCTGCTCCGGCCGCGTCGAGGAAGGTGTCCGTCGCCGCAACGTCGGCGTAATCCTCGACCACGACATACACATTCCCGCCGATCGAACGAGCGGCCAGGAGCGTGCCCTCCAATCTCGTCTGCTCGACCACCCGCGGCGCAGCGGGATCGGCCAGATCAAACACGGTCACGACCGTCTGGCTGTTTCCCGGTGGCATGATGCCGATCAGACTGACGCCCAACTCGTTTGCGAACGGTCTGCCGATCTGCTGCTGCCCTTCGGGAAGCGGCACCCATTCCGTCGAGACCACCGTCACGCGGTGGCCGTGGATGAACAACCCCGCGGCACCCCCGGGCACTGGACTCCGCGACCGCACCTCCAGGCTGGCTGGATCGGCGTCGATCACGAACAGTTCACCATCGACCAACGCATAGACGAAGACGCCGTCTGTCTTGACGAGATCGGCTTCTTCGACACCGGCGACCTGGTTGTTGGTGCCGGAGGCGTCGGCCGCCGTCGCTGGGAATGTCTCGAAGGCGAGCGAGGTTCCCGGCCGGCCACCCGCCCACACCGGATTGGAGCCCGTGGCCGTCATCGCCCGCGACGCCCGGAGGAATCGCTGGTATTCGACCGGGCCGCGGGCCTTGAAGACCGGATTGGCCTGTTTGCTCTCGACGACGACGTCGGTCGCATCCTGGTTGAGGCGATCGCGGCCCAGGGCGGCGAACATCCGATCGAGGTCGGCACCGCCCCCCAGCCGGTCCTGTCCTGGGCCCGCGGCGATCGTATCGGCCCCGCCTCCCCCCCGCAGGAGATCATCCCCGTCGTCGCCGAGCAGCACGTCGTCGCCCAGGCGGCCACGCAGGCGATCGTTTCCCCCGCGGCCGATCAGCGTGTCATCGCCGGTGCCGCCGTCGATCAGGTCGTCGCCGTCGCCGGCGATGACCGTGTCGTGACCAGGGCCGGCGAAAATTCGCAGGGGAGTGGTCAACCCCGGTAGGTCGACCCGCACGATGTCGTCGCCGAGCCCGGCATGAATCTCGATCGGCCTCGGATCGGCGATCGCCTGCTCGCCGACCACGACGCCGTTCATGACCACCTCGAGTCGCGTCGCGTCGGCAGCGGTTCCGCGAATGAGGATGACATCGTCGAACGACGCAGGGTTGGCGTCTGCTGTGATCATCCAGGGCGTGAGAGCGAGCAGCCGACGCGATTCGAGCCGTTCGGTCCCCGTCAAGCGTGGCCGAAACCGACTGGAGTGGACCCTAGGACGACGCCTGAACGTCATGTCGCTTGAACTCGCAGGTTGCAGGGGAGCGGTGCCAACCGCCCCCGAAAGGGTATCGAACCACCCCTGAGCCCCGCAAGGCATGAGCACGGCCGGGGATCCACCTCGGCTCGTTGGATTCTCACATCGGCGGCGGTGTTCGCCAGACGCCGTCTGTCTATCAATTCCCGAGGCGGGGGTGTTCCCCGCTCTGCGGCGGCCCGATCTGCTCGGGCCACTTGCTTGGATCGGATTTTAGGAGGTGTGCAATGGGTTTGAACAACGTTTTCCGTGGTTTCTTGGCTGCGGTTGTGGCCTTCGGCGTGATCGGTGCCACGAACGGCCAGGCAGCCGAGAAGGACATCGTGGATACGGCCGTCGGGGCCGGAGACTTCACCACGCTTGTGGCTGCGGTCAAGGCAGCTGGCCTGGTCGAGACCCTCAAGGGTGAAGGTCCATTTACCGTGTTCGCGCCGACGGATGCAGCCTTCGCGAAGCTTCCCGCCGGCACCGTCGAGTCGCTGCTCAAGCCCGAGAACAAGGACAAACTGGTCGCGATCCTCACCTACCATGTCGTGCCCGGCAAGGTGACGGCGGCCGACGTCGTCAAGGTTACCGAGGCCAAGACGGTTCAGGGCAAGTCAGTCAAGGTCAAGGTCGATGGCGGCACCGTGATGATCGATGGAGCGAAGGTCGTGAAGACCGACATTCCCTGCACGAACGGCGTGATTCACGTGATCGACGCGGTGATTCTGCCTGAGTGACCATTGGGTCTGACGAAAAGGGGACGCGCCTCCCGGCGGGCGCGTCCCCTTTTCCATTTCTTTCGGATACCATGCGGTCGGGGGCTTGGGTTCCCGAAGCTTCAGGTGAGGCGTGCCGATGACCACTCGTGGCAGGTTGGCTGGGCTTGTGATCGCCTTGGGCGTGCTGGGATCCTCTGCCAGTGGTCAGCTGGCCGTCGAGCGCATCACGACAGGAACCGCAAAGTTTTCGGGTCCGATCTTTGGCGTGTCGGCCCCGGGCGACACGAGTCGGCTCTATGTCGTCGAGCAGGGGGGCCAGATTCGGTGGATCGATACGACCTCACCGAACCCCGCTCCGCAACACTTTTTGTCGCTCACCAACGCCAACTTCCCGAATACGAATCTGACGACGGGGGGCGAGCAGGGGCTGCTCGGGCTGGCCTTTCACCCCGAGTATCAGTCGAACGGGCTGTTCTACACCTACTCCACGGCCAACTCCGGCAACGATCTACGGATCGACCAATTCCGGGCCGTCAACGGCGTCGTTCAGACCGGCGTTCGGCGGACGGTGCTCTCGATACCCCATCCGAACAACACGAACCACAACGGCGGCTGGATCGGATTCAGCCCGACCGGTGGCACGGCCCTCTATGTCGCGACCGGGGATGGTGGCGGCGGCAACGATCCGGCCAACAACTCCCAGAGCACCGGCAGCCTCCTGGGCAAGATGCTGCGGATCGACGTGGGAGCGACCGGATTGCCGTTCGACGGGCAGACCGGCGGCTACACGATTCCCTCTGGCAACATGACGCTGAACCCCAACGGCAATCTCACCAGCCCTGCTCCCCCGACCACCACCGTCCGTCCGGAGATCTACGCCTACGGCCTACGAAATCCCTGGCGAAACAGCTTCGATCGGCTCACCGGCGATCTCTACATCGGCGACGTCGGTCAGGGCGAGCGGGAGGAAATCAACGTCATCCCGGTCGGCCGCGTGAACACGGCCACGCTCGATCGCACGGCCGGCTCGCTCAACGGGATCAATTTCGGATGGCGGCTGCGGGAAGGGGCGATCGCCACCCCGACCGTGGGCAGTGCACAGCTTCGCTACGACAACGTCCAGCCCGTATTCGACTATGTCCGGAACGGCACGACCGGCCAGTTGCCGTTTTCGGGGCGGTCGGTCACGGGGGGCTACGTCTACCGCGGCGACGGGTTCCACGACGGCGGCATCGACCTCGACGGCACCTACCTGTTCGCCGATTACGTCAGCAATCAGATCGGTTCGTTTCGCTATGACGCGGCGACCGGGACGCTTTCAGACCTCAAGAACCGGACGACGGAGATCCGGGCGAGCCTGCCGAGCGGCACGAATCTCTCCGGCGTGGCGTCGTTCGCCGAGGACGGAGCAGGCAATCTCTACATCCTGAGCGCGACCTCGGGGGATGTCTTCCGGATCGTGCCGGCCCGGCCCGACGGGCCGGTCGTTGACCTGCAGGCGGGCGTGACCTCGACGCAGGCCGCCGCGGGGTATCCGCTGATCGCAGGCGGATTTTCTCTGGTCAAAACCGGGCCTGGCCAGTTGGTGCTCGATGCGGCCAATTCGTTCACAGGGCCGACGACCGTCTCCGCCGGCACGCTGCGAATCACGAATTCCTCGGCGGTCTCTGGCAGTTCGGTCAGCGTGGCCGCGGGTGCCACGCTTTCGATCGGCACCGGGGTCGCCGTGCGATCGCCGGCCGTGCGACTCGACGGCGGACGGCTGATTGCGAGCAGCCTGGTCGTCGATCGCAGTGACGGCATCGCCGAACTCGTCGTCGCGAACGGTACGCTCGGGGGTGCACCGTCGGTGACAGTGGCCGACGGAGGTCTCCTGTCGCTGGCAGCCGGCAGACGCGTCCAACTCGGCGTCACCGCGCTTGCGGTCGACGAGTCGCCCGGTGGGGGCCGCCTCGATCTCGGAGCCGGCCAGGTGGCAGTGGCGTCTGGCGGCCTCTCGGCGGCTGCCGTTCGCGCCGACATCCTCGCTGGCCGCAGCGGCGGGGACTGGCGCGGGACAGCCGGGATCACGTCGTCGCTGGCTGCAGCGGCGGGCGGCACGCGGGCGGTCGGCTACACCGTGGCCGCCGACGGGGCGGTGCGGGTGTCCTTCGCCGCGCCGGGGGACGTCGATTTGAACGGCTCGTCGGACGTCTTCGATCTCGTCGGCATCAATGGGGCAGGCACCTACGGTGCGGCTGGCGGGTCGGACTGGAGCCGTGGCGACTTCAACTACGACGGGGCGACCAACGTGTTCGACCTCGTGATGGCAGGCGGGGCCGGGGTCTATGGAGTCGGCAGCTACTTCCCCGTGGCGGCAGCCAGCGCGCCCCCCGCAGCGGCCGTGCCCGAGCCCGGCTCTGGCGGGAGTGCGGCCGCCGCGGCCCTCGTCATGCTGCTCGCTCTGGGCCGGTGCCGGACCTTTCGTTGGGTGTGATCACCGCTTCGCCGAGGGTTCGCCCGAGTGAGCTTCGGCCGCTGTGGGCTTCCGAAATCGGAGCAGGTAGTTTTCCTTGAAGGCAGGCACGTCGATCTCGCTGTCGAAGTCGAAGCCGGCAGCCTCGACTTCGGCCTGCACGGTCTCCTTGCCGGCTCGCACGTGATTGAGCGTCCACTCGGTCGAGACCCCGGGGATCCGCTCAAAATCGACGATCACGAATCGGCCGCCGGGCACGAGGGCCGCGCGGATCGAGGCGAGCATCTCGGGATACTGCTCGAAGTGGTGGTAGGTGTCGCAGACGAACACATGGCTCACGCTGCCAGGCGGCAGTTTCGTCGAGTCGGCGGCGGAGAGCACGACCGCCACGTTGGCCAGTTTCTCGTTCTGCACCCGCTGGCGGAGAAATTCGACGAACCGGGGCGAGATGTCGACTGCGTACACGCGGCCGGTCGGGCCGACGGCGTCGGCGAAGGTGTGCAGGAAGGCGCCGGTGCCGGAACCGACATCGGCCACGCGGCTGCCGGGCCCGAGTTCCAGAGCTTTCGCAATTGCCTCACGAGCGGCATAGACCTCGCGGCTCTCGAGTTCGAACTTCGTGGCCCAGTCTTCCGGATCGAGGGCCGGATCGAGGAACTTGGCGTTGATGTCGGCTTCCTTGCCAGGCGGGACCGCGGGAGCCGCTGTTGGCGGTGCGGCCGTCGCGTTGGGAAGGCAGGCCATCGTCGGAAGCCACGAGATCACGAGTAGGAACCGCACGCTTCGCATACAACGGATGGATCGCATGAAGAAGCCTCGCCGGAGTGGACGCATCAGGTCGGAAGACCGGGAAGAGTATAGTGATGAACACCTGCGACCCCGTTGGCTGCGGGGTGTGACAGGCGGAAGGAGGCCAGCCATGGTGGTGGGCATTCGATCGGTGTCGTCGGGCTGGTGCTGGCTCGTCGCGTTCGGCTTGGCCGCGGCCGGCGGAGCGACCGAGCCCGAGGCCGTCGCTCCGCCGGGCGGCACGATCGGCGTCCCGCCGGCGTTCGTGGCGTTCGACGAGGGCATCGGCCGCGATGTCGCAGCGACGCTCGGCGGCAGTGCGAAGCACTGGCGGCAGATCGCCCCGGCGGTGCATCACCTGGCCCTGCAGCATGCCCAACCGCTCGAGGCCCTCGCTGCCGACCAGCGGCTGGCGGCGCTCGTCGGTTTTGCCAGGCTGATCGACGCGAAACGAAAGGCCTCTGGCGACCGGCCTGTGCTGGCCCCCGGCCGGACGGTGATCGGCCTGCTCGATCCGGCCCAGGGGCTCGGGCCGCGGGAGGTGCTCGCCATCGCCGATGCCTACGACTGTGACTCGACCATTTACAAGAAGGAGTCGGCCGACCAGACGCTGGAGAGTGTTGCCCGCGAGTTTCTCGCCGCCACGACTGCGGCGCTGGCTGCGGGCAAGCCCACCACGTTGGCCGTGCTTGGCCATGGGCTGCCGACCGAGATCCAGAGCTACCACATTCGCTTCGAGCGGCTGGCCCAGGCGCTGCTCGATGGAGCGGCCGGGGCCGAGCAGGACGGGAGCACCGCCCAGGCTGCGGCCGCACCCCAGGGTGGCACGGCGGCCTCCGCCCCGGGGGACCGGCCGGTCGATCTCGGCAGCCTGGTCGTGATCTGTGACGACTGCTTCAGTGCCGACTTCCATATCAACCTGCTCGACGAACTCGACCGCGAGGCGCGGGCCCGGGGCCTCAGGCTCGAGTCGCTGCCGGTGTGCGTCGCGGGCACCAACCGCAACTGCTACGGCCATGCCGATGTGGGGGAGACGTTCGTGCCGCACTTCTGGCGGGACGTGATCGAGCTCTACTACATCCGCAAGCCGCTGCCCAAGGCCGTGACGCTCCGCGACTTCTTCGAGAAGGTCGACAACATGATGTATGGCTACGGCCGGGTCCCTCGCGTCGACGACGGCCGCGTGGCCGGTTACACCCTGGTCGATCCGGCGCTCGTGCAGGATCCGGTCGTGTTCGTGCCGCTCGACGAAGCCGACCTCGCCACGCTCCGCGGGCTGCTCGGGCTCCCAGCCGATGCTCCGCTGCCCCGCTGGCTCGACATCGGCTGACGGCCGCAGCGGTTGTCAGCCGGGAAATATCTCCAGCCGGCCGCCGGGGGCGAGGCCGACCGCGGCGGCCCGCCTCGAGAGCTCGTCGAGGGCCTTTCGGCCGACGCTGCCAAGGTCGAGCGTCCACTCGTTGACGTAGAGCTCGACGTGCTGCTCGAGCACGCGGTCGTCGAGCTCCTGTGCATGAGCCCGCATCGTGGGCAGCGCTGCGGCGGGGTTGCCGCGGGCCAGTTCCAGCGAGTCGCGGATCACCCGCTGCACCGTCGCGATCACGTCGACCGGCAGCCGCCGGCTGGCCACGATCCCGCCGAGCGGCAGCGGCGCCGATGTGGCCGCCTCCCAGCGACTGCCGAGGTCTTCGACGAGGGCGAGGCCCCGGTCCTTCCAGGTAAAACGGCCCTCGTGAATGCAGACGCCGAAGTCGGCGGTGCCCGCTTCCAGCCTCGGCATGATCTCCGAGAACACCACCTGCTCAACGCGGGTGGTGTCGGGGTGAAACAGCCGGAACAGCAGGGCGGCGGTCGTGTGCCGGCCGGGAAGAAGCGTGAGCTGCTGTTGATTCCGCGGCGTGGTGCCGGCCGCGGCGGCGAGCAGCAGCGGGCCCACGCCGAAGCCGAGGGCCGAGCCGCTCGGCAGCACCACGACCTTGTCCGCCGCGGAGAGGGCGGCGTGAAAGCTCACCTTGCCGACGTCGAAGTCGCCGCGGAAGAGCCCGGCGTTGAGTTCTTCGATGTCGAGAAGCTGTACGTCGAAGTCCAGACCCCGCCAGTCGACCGCCCGGGTGAGCAGGCCGTGGAAGGCGAAGGTGTCGTTGGGGCAGGGGGAGATGCCCAGCCGGATGGTGCAGGTCACGATGCCTCCGCGAGGATTCGCAGGCTGAGGTCGGCCGCGGCGGCGAGGGCTGCGGCAATCCGCCAGGTCGCCTGGTCGCGATCGCCGGCCGTGTTGGAGATCCCGCGCACGATCGTGAGTGGCAGGCCACGCAGCCGGCAGGCCAACGCTACTGCGAAGCCCTCCATGTCTTCGGCCTCGGCCTCGGGATAGAGCAGGTGCCGTTGCCTCACATCGCATGCCGAAGCCGAGGCGGCGCAGCCGGTGAGCAGGAGGCCGGCACCCGAGGGATCAGCCGAGCGGCCGGCCGTGCAGGGGAGCCGGTCGCCGATTGCCGCGGCCGCCGGGCTGCCCAGGGGATCGCTGGGGATAGCGGACGCGCCCGGCCACTGTTGCCAGCCCAGGTGTTCTGCGGGCATGAACCCAGCGGCCGAGCCCACTCCCACGCCATAGCAAGCGACCTCCCGGAAACGGTATGCCGAGCCGATCGTGAGCCGATCGTCGATCCGGCCGGCGATGCCCACGAGCAGCACCCGCTGCGGCGCGAGGGTCGCGATCAGTTCGGCCGTGCGGGCCGCCGCGGCCACGGGACCGAAGCCGCAGAGTTCCAGCCGGTTGGCAGCGTCGAGGCGTGCGGCAAGCCCGGGGGCGAGCAGTCTCCGTTCCAGCGGCGTCGGCACGAGCACCAACGTTTCGAGCATGGTCGATCGCCTGAGGGTTCGGGAACGCACGGACTGCAACGCGGTGGCCCGGGGGCATGATAGCCACGACCGGTCGAGTCGGAGGCCGGGCGGCCGACACTCGGATTCGGAGCTTTGGGTACCATGGCTAAGATCGGCCGCGATGTCGGAGGCCGCCACTCGGAGAGACGAGCCTGACCATGATGCTGCCCCCCTTCCGATCGAATCAGCAGCCTCGGTTTGGCGTGGCGTCGATGGCCGGGCTGGGGCTGGCCCTGGCCGCGACGACCACCTACGGACAGTTCATCACGGCCCATCGCGGCGCCTCCCATGCGGCCCCCGAAAACACCCTGGCGGCGTTCCGGCTCGCCTGGGAGGAACAGGCTGACGCCATCGAGGCCGACTTCCACCTCACCGCGGATCGCCAGATCATCTGCATCCACGACCGTGACACCGAGCGGGTGGCGGGCGTGCGGCGGGTGGTGGCCGACACCCCGCTTGCGGAGCTGCGGACGCTCGACGCTGGCCGCTGGCTCGACGAACGGTTTACCGGGGAGCGGCTGCCGACGTTCGCCGAGGTGCTCGCCGCGGTGCCGGCGGGCAAGCGGTTTGTCGTCGAACTCAAGACAGGCCCCGAGATCGTGCCCGTCCTGGCCGAGGAACTCGCGCGGCTTCCCTACGATCGGGAGCGGCTCCTGATCATTTCGTTCAAGGCCGACACGATCGCCGCCTGCAAACAGCGATTTCCCGAGATCCGGGCCCACTGGCTCAGCAGCTTCAAGGAGCAGGAC
This sequence comes from Candidatus Kuenenia stuttgartensis, assembly GCA_945890755.1. Classification (GTDB taxonomy): domain Bacteria; phylum Planctomycetota; class Planctomycetia; order Pirellulales; family UBA1268; genus QWPN01. The sequence goes on along the minus strand of CAMDDA010000071.1, from coordinate 2,246 downwards.
GACGGCCGGTGGGGACCGACGGCCGACGCGATCGCCGCCACCGCCCGGGCGTGCCGGGCCGACGGCGTCGGCCTGCGGGGCGAGCGTGGTGTGGTCGATCGAGACTTCATCGCCAGCCTCCGTGAGCAGGGGGTGGGCGAGTTTCACGTCTGGACGATCGACGATCCCGAAGACGCCCGGTTTTTTCGCGACCTTGGCGCGATCGGAGTCACCACCAACAAGCCCGGGCTGATTCGCCGGTCGCTCGTCGGCGATTCGGCGACGGCCGTCGACGGGCAGCGCGAGGCGAGATGATCCTGGGCCACGGCGTTCGGCCCCGCGGCAGCTGGCCGCAGGTTTCTGCCGCGGCTGGGTACACTTGCTGATCCAGATCTGCTGCGAGCCGCGGTGCATCGTGCATCCGGTCGGCTTCGCTCCCTCCTTTCGCCCCCAGAGGCTCCTGTTCTCGATGACAAAACCCCGCGCGGCCGAGCCTTCTTCCACCTCAGACCGGCCAGGCCACGTGGCGTTCGAGTCGCTGGGACTGTCCGCGGAAGTGCTCAGAGCGGTCGGGCAGCTCGGTTTCGAGGAGACCTCGCCGATCCAATCAGCCGCGATCCCGCTGATCATGGCCGGGCAGGACGTGGTGGGGCAGTCGCAGACCGGCTCAGGCAAGACCGCCGCCTTCTGTATTCCGGCGATCGAGAAGGTGGTGCCGGCCACGGCCCGCACGCAGGTGCTGATTCTCGTGCCCACCCGGGAACTTTCCACGCAGGTTGCCGACGAAGTTCACAAACTCGCCGCCTTCAAGAAGGGTGTACGTTCGGTGCCGATTTACGGCGGAGCACCCTACGAACGGCAGTTCGCCGAACTGAAGCGTGGGGCGCACATCGTCGTGGGCACGCCGGGCCGGCTCGTGGACCACATCGCCCGCGGCACCCTCGACCTCACAGGTGTGAAGCTCGTGGTGCTCGACGAGGCCGACCGGATGCTCGACATGGGCTTTCGGGAAGACATCGAGAAGATTCTCGCCGCCGCCCCACCGGAACGGCAGACGGTCTTCTTCTCCGCCACCATCTCGCCCCCGATTCAGGCACTCGTGCGAGGGCATTCCCGGGATCCGCAGACGGTACGGATCGAGCAGAAGGTCGTCGCCGGCCCACCGCTGGTGGACCAGGTCTATTACGAGGTGCGGCACCACGCGAAGTTCGACGCCCTGGCACGGCTCATTGACTATTACGATGTGAAGAGCGGTGTGATTTTCTGCAACACGCAGCAGATGGTCGAGGAGCTCACCGACAAGCTCGCGGCCCGGGGCTGCTCAGCCGAGCGGCTGCACGGCGGCATGGCTCAGGCCCAGCGGACCCGGGTGATGAACGCCTTCAAGCAGGCCGCTTTCCGGTTTCTCGTGGCGACCGACGTCGCGGCCCGCGGCATCGACGTCAACGATCTCGAACTCGTGGTCAATTACGACCTGCCCTACGACGCCGAGGACTACGTGCATCGGATCGGCCGCACTGGCCGGGCAGGCCGCAAGGGCAGGGCGGTGACGCTCGTATCGGGAGCGGGCATCTACAAACTCCAGTCGATCGAGCGGTTCACCCGCACCCGCATTCGTCGCGACCACGTGCCAACCGTCGAGGCGGTGGAAAACCGGCGGTCGGACGCCCTCTTCGAGAAGCTGCGGGCCAGTCTCGAAGAAGGGGAATTTCCCCGGGAAGCGATGCTCGTGGAGCGGCTGCTCGAGACCGGTTCTACGCCCACCGAGGTGGCGGCTGCGATCCTGCACCACTTCGCCCCTGCGGCGGTCGTGCCGCCTGGAGCCGAAGAGATTTCAGCCCCGCCCCCGCCGCAGGGCAACCGGCCGCATCGAGGCAAGCCCCGGCAGTTCGCCCCCCGGCCCCAGGGTGGCGGCAAGCAGGCGAAGCGACGAAAGATCGGCTTTCAGGGGCGGAAAAAGCCGCGCTCGTAGCGTTCGCCGATGCCCGAGCCTCCGGCTGGGGGTCGAGGGGGCGAATGCCGGAAAACTGGCCTGACGTCGTCGTAAGCCGTCTGGTACACCCCTCGGCGTTGCGACTCCGCTGGGCGGCTGAGCTCGTGGCCATCACCGTGCCATCTTTACCACGAGCGGGGAGCCCATGTTGCTACAGATCGTGTCGGTCATCGGCTGGTTTGTCTTGATGGTCGTCTTGATGTCGATCATCGAGCACCAGGTGCACTGCCGGCTGATGCACAAGAAGCCACGGCTCGCCCTGTTCAAGAATCTC
>CAMDDA010000070.1 GCA_945890755.1 Candidatus Kuenenia stuttgartensis | reverse complement strand
AGCGAGCGTCCGGCGACGGGGCACGGGCAGCCCCTCACCCCCACCACAGGAGGTCGACCCGCGGAGGAATAGACGGGACTGCGGTGGCGGACTATGGGGGGCCGTCACATCCGGTCGACGGTGCCGATGCCGAGGAGTTCGAGGCCTTTGCGGAGCACGCGGCCGGTGAGGTCGCAGAGGGCCAGGCGGCTGTCGCGGTCGGCGGCGTCGGCCTTGAGCACCGGGAGTTCGTCGTAGAAGGTCGAGTAGCAGCCGGCGAGATCGTAGAGGTAGGCCGTGAGCACGTTGGGCCGGTAGTCGGCCTCCACGTCTTCGAGCGCCTCGGAGAACCGCAGCAGTTCCAGGGCCAGCGCCCGCTCCCGCGGGTGAGGGATGTGCACCTCGCGACAGGCCTCCCGGAGGGCGGCCCGGTCGATGCCCCCCTTCGCGAAGATGCCCTCGACGCGGGCCGCGGCGTACTGCATGTAGGCCGCCGTGTTACCCGTAAGCTGGAGCATCTTGTCGAAGCTGAAGATGTAATCCGTGGTGCGGTTCTGGGAGAGATCGGCGTATTTGATCGCGCCGATGCCGACCGCCTCGGCCACCCGCCGGCGATCAGTCGCCGTGAGGCCGTCGCGGGCCTCGTCGCCCGATTCCGCGATGGCGGCCGCCCGCTCGACGCCCTCGTCGAGCAGGGCCTCCAGGCCCACCGTGTCGCCGGCCCGCGTCTTGAACGGCCGGCCGTCGTCGCCGAGGACGGTGCCGAAGGCCACGTGCACGAGCTGCACGGCTTCGATGCCCCAGCGGCGGGCCGTCTCGAACACCTGCTCGAAGTGCTGCCCCTGGCGGTGATCGACCACGTAGAGAACGCGATCGGGACGCCAGTGTTCCAGCCGCCACTTGATCGTCGCGAGATCGGTGGTGGCGTAGAGAAACGCCCCGTCGGCCTTGCGGATCAGGAGCGGCGGCGCGTCGTCGCCGGAGAGAAAGACGCCGATCGCCCCGCGGCTCTCCCGGGCAAGCCCACGGGCCACGAGGTCGTCGACGACCCCGGCGAGGAACGGCTGAAAGAAGCTCTCTCCGAGCGTGTGGTCGAACGACACATGGAGCCGCGTGTAAATCCGGTCGATCTCGGCGCGGCAGACGGGCATGAACCGCTCCCACAGGGCCCGATTCTCCGGGTCGCCCTCGTGAAGCTTCGCCGTCTCGGCCAAGACCTCGCGGCCCGCGTGGGGATAGCGGGCGGCGAGTGCTGCCGCCGCGGGATCGGCGGCGAGTTCCTCGGGCTTCGCGTCGGCCACCTTCCGCACGAGCCGATAGAGCCGGCCGAGTTCGGCGGTCGGGTCGGCCGCAAACGCCTCGTCGTCGCGGCAGTGCTTCCAGCCCCAGAGGATCATCCCGAACTGCGTGCCCCAGTCACCGAGGTGATTGTCGGTGATCACGTGGTGGCCGCGGAATCGGAGGAGGCGGGCCAGGGCGTCGCCGATGACCGTGGAGCGGATGTGCCCCACGTGCATCGGCTTGGCGACGTTCGGCGAGCTGTAGTCAACGACGATCGTCTCGGGCCGGGCAACCGGCGGCACGCCGAGCCGCACGTCACGCACGGCGACGGCGAGAGCCGCAGCCAGAGCCTCGTCTCGCACCCGCACATTGATGAACCCAGGGCCGACGGGGTCGCCCGGCGGCTCGAAGAGCTCGGCATAGCCCGGCACCGCCACGAGTCGCTCGATGATGGCGGCTGCCATGTCGCGGGGCTTCCGGCCGGCCGGCTTGGCCAAGGCCATCGCCATCGTGCCGGAGTAGTCGCCGAACTTCGCCTCGGACGTCTCCCGCACCTGTTCGGCGAGCGCGGCCAGTTCCGCCGGCGGCAGCGTGACGATCCCGTCAGCCGCCAGCTGCTCGAGCGCGAGCGAAAACATGCGGCGCAAGGCCGCCCGGAAGGCCGTCGGGGAATGATCGGCGGCGGTCATTCAGCCGTCACCCCGGCCGCCTCGGCGGGCAGCGGCACCGGCTTGGCATCGTTCCAGAGTTGCTCGATATCCCAGTAGCCGCGGGCATCGGCATCGAACAGATGCACCATCACGTCGCCATAATCGATCACGAGCCAGCGGCCTTCCTCATAGCCCTCGCTGCCGCGTTTCCGGTCGTGCAGTTCGGTCTTCACGGCCTTCTCGATCTCGTCGGCCATGGCGTGGATCTGCCGCCGACTCGAGCCGGTGGCGACCACGAAGTAGTCGAATACGGGCGTCAGTCCCCGCAGGTCGAGGATCTTCACGTCGGTGCCGCGCGTTTCGGCAGCGACGCGGGCCGCGAGCTGGGCGAGTTGCCGGCCCCGGTCGGGTCGAGTCGATGCGGCAGCTTCCTGGCGAGTGGGAGTCACGGAGCGAAAAGTCCGGAGGAATGCGAACGGGTGCTGCGGATTCTATCCGCCTCACGACCCGACGCGAACCGACCCGACGTGCGCCGCGCCGTCGCGCCCGGCTGCGAGGCCGATTCCGGCCAGCACGAGATCGGGAACCTCGATGGCCCCCGGCAGGGCGTCGCGCACCACACCGCGGGAGCCGCCGGTGAGAAACAGCTCCGCGGTGCCGCCGCTGGCGGCCTGGGCCTCGGCCACGAGGCGGGCTACCGCGCCCCGCATGCCCCAGCCGATGCCGGCCGCGATCGCCTGTTGCGTCGAACGCCCCGGCATCGCCGGCGGCAGGTCGTGGTCGAGTGCCGCCACTTCCGGCAGCCGGCTCGTGCCCTCGGCCAGTGCCCGGGCGAGCAGGGCCGGGCCGGGCAGAATCGCGCCGCCGAGGAACCGGCCGTCGGTGCCGATCATGTCCACGGTGGTCGCGGTGCCACAGTCCACCACGATCGCGGCCCGCCCCGGCTGCGCGAGCACCGCCGCCGCCGCCGCGCCGGCCACGCGATCGATGCCCACCCGCTGCGGCTCGGCAACGGCCACCTCGATCGGCAGGTGGGCGTGCGTGATTCGCCGCTGCCGAACCGGGTCTCGCCGCGTCACGGTGAGTTCGGCGATCACGGCCTCGAGCCGTGCGGCGGCCGCATGATGCACCGCGGCCACGAGCACCACGGCCGGACCGGCCGCGGCCGCATCCAGCCACGCGGCAAAGTTCTCGGGGCGGAAGTCGCGGCTGACGAGATCCTGCCGCCGGCCAATGACGGGCAGCTTGCGCGGTCCGGCAGATTCCAGAACCGCCGCGAGTTTGATCCGTGTGTTGCCGACGTCGGCGAGGAGCACGGTGTCGGCCGCACCGGACGTGCCCGCCGCGTCGCTCATGCCACGACCTTCCGGTCGAGTTCGGCCACGACGGCCCGCAGGAGCGCGTCGAGCCCCTGGCCAGTCACCGCGCTGATCCCGATCACGTCGCGGCCGATCTCGCGGGCCAGCGCCTGCCGCACGTCCTCGGCTCCCGGCAGTTCGCACTTGCTCATCACGACCACCTCCGGCCGCTCACCCAGACCGGCATCGTATCGCACGAGTTCGTCGCGAATCGCCCGGTAGTTGGCAAGCGGATCACTGCCGTCCATCGGGCAGGGCTCGACCACGTGCACGAGGATGCCGGCCCGCTCGACGTGCCGCAGGAATTCATGGCCCAGGCCGACCCCCGCGTGGGCCCCCTCGATCAGGCCCGGCAGGTCGGCGAGCACGAAGTTGCGGTCGCGGGAAAGGGCCACGATCCCGAGGATCGGGGCCTTCGTCGTAAAGGCGTAATCGGCGATCTCAGGGCGGGCCCGCGAGAGCCGCGAGAGCAGCGTGCTCTTACCCGCATTCGGCTTGCCGACGAGGCCCACGTCGGCGATCACCTTGAGTTCCAACAGGAGGCGGCGAACCTCCCCCTTCTCGCCCGGCGTGCACTCCCGCGGCGCCCGGTTCGTCGAGGTCTTGAAGAACAGATTGCCCCGGCCCCCGGCGCCCCCCTTGGCAGCCACGATCGACTCGCCGGCCGTGGCCAGGTCCTTGATCGCGAGCCCGCTCGCCTGGTCCACGACGATCGTGCCGGGGGGCACGAGGAGCACGAGGTCGTGGGCGTTTCTCCCCTGACAATTGGCCGGTCCGCCCGCCTCGCCCGACTCGGCCTTCCATTGCCGGCGATGGGCAAGCGCGGCGAGGGAATCGACGCCCGCCCGCGCCTCGAGGATCACGCTGCCGCCGGTGCCGCCGTCGCCGCCATCGGGACCGCCGAGGGGCACATATTTCTCGCGGCGGAAGCTGCGCATGCCGCGGCCCCCGTCACCAGCCACCGCTTCGATCTGGACGCGGTCGACGAACACAGGGTGCCGGCGCTAGGCCGACGCACCGGCGACCACGTTCACTCGCCGGCCTTCCTGGTCGAAGAGCACCACGCCGTCGCTCAGGGCGAAGAGCGTGTAGTCGGTGCCCATGCCCACGTTCTTGCCGGGGTGGAACTTGGTGCCCACCTGACGGATGAGGATGTTGCCAGCCCGGACGGCCTCGCCGCCAAACTTCTTGACGCCCCGTCGCTGGGCATTCGAGTCGCGGCCGTTGCGGCTGGAACCCTGACCTTTTTTATGTGCCATTTCTCAATGCTCCTGCCGCGAAACCTGCAGTCGGAATCCAGTCGGACGACTGAATCCTACCTTCCCGGAACATCATCCTCGTATCGGAAAATCCAGGCGTGGTCAATGCCCTCGTGTACGCCCGCGGCATCCGCATAGAGGGCCGGTCCCCCCGGGCCAAACAGGCCCCGGAGCACCGCCAGCCGCTTCTGCCCGTCCGGCTCGGCGTCGACTGCCGGCTGCAGCGTGGCGAAGGCCGCCCGGGCATCCCCGGCCGTGAGCTGCTTCGCGTCCACGCCCAACGCGTCGAGGGCTGACGCCCCCCGGGCCGCGGCCAACTGGCGCCGCAGCCACTCCACGCGCCCACCGGCCGATCCGAAGAATTGGCTTGCGGCTGCGGCCCGGGCGGATGCCGACGGCAGCGCTTCGAGCTGCCGCAGCACTTTCGCCAGCGAACCGAGCGGCGCGGCGGCAAAGGCCTCCGGGTTGAGTGCGACCGCAGCGAGGGCCTCCCGACGAAGCCGCTCGCGTTCGCCATCGACGGGCCCGGCGGCCTCCCGCGCCAGTTCCTCGAGCACCGCGGCCCCCCGCTCACCGAAGACCTGTCTGACCACCTCGCCGCGGTCGGAGGGGCCCGGCAATTTTTCGAGTGCTGCGACCACCTTGGCCAGCGGCAACAGGCTCGGTGCGGCATCCTCCCCCTCCGGCTCGAGGAGGTCGGCCCACGAGAGGTCGAGCCGCGCAAGGCCTGCATCGGGAGCCTGCCCGCCCGACTGCATCCGGCCGATGTCGTCGAGCAGCCGGCCGCCGAGGGCCATCCGTTCGAACATGCCGGCGAAGCCGATGTTCATCTGCTGGTTGTCCTGCCGGCGGTCGTCGCCGGGTCGCCAGAAGTCGAGCCGCAGTGCCTGGAGCGTCTGTTCCATGCCAGCCCCCGGCACGGCATTGGCGGCGATCACCGCCTCGGTCCGTTTTCGCCAGCGGATCGCATTGGTGAGTCCACGGACATACACGGAGAAGAAGTCGATCCGCGGATCGACCCCTTCCCACACCGCGACGCCCCACCGCTCCTCGCCGGGCTGCAACTCCTCCGCGGCCATCGCGGCACTGTCGAGCAACGGACGGGCTGGATCCTCCCGCTCTTGGATCACGGCCAACGCCGACGGCACGACCCGATCGAGGTAGGCCCGGTAGGCGACCGTGCCATCGTCAGGAGCGACCGGTTCACGGCTCTCGAGCACGAACTGCGGCACGAAGCGGATCGCGGTCTCAAACGGCTCGGTGCCGCGATTGAGCGGGTTCTCGGCATCGATCACCGCCCGACGTCCGCCGACGTTCCGCACGCGATAGACGAGATACCACACTCGCTTCCGCTGCATCTTCTCGGCCGATAACGGCACGTCGATCTCGATGGTGCGCGGCGGTTTGAAGGCGAACTCGAGGCACCAGATCTCGCGGGACGACTCGCGATCGCGACCGCGGGCGGAGAGCGTGCCCCCGACCGGCGCCTGCTTGGGCGTCCACTCGAGATCCGGCCGGGCGGTGATATCCGGAATATCTCCCCGCAACAGCGTGTCAGCCGCCGAGCGATTCGCCGGGATTACCGTCAGCGCACCGGGCGCCAACTCCCGAAACCCCACCGGCTGCGCCTGCGCACCAGACACGAGAGAAAAAAGCGCGAGCGCCGCTGCTGCAACCCCACGCCAGCACCACCGCAACGGGGAGGCGAGAGGGTCGTCCCATACAAGCCCTGAGCGCGAGCGAGGGGATAGCAGCGCACGATCCCCCGGCTTGCGCCCGGGGGCTTCTATGGTGGCGAGAGGGTCCGTGCACGCTCGAGGAGCATGTGGACCGCGTCTTCGCGGTCCGGCGACGCGACCTGCACCGCCCCCGAGCCGGCGCCTCCTGACCGGCAGCCCCCCTGCGGACCCCGTGGTTTCAGCGAATAACGACGAACCCGGCATAGCAGCTCCCTCGCGGCAAATCGTAGCGTTTTTCCGTTATTTGCCAGAAAAAGGACGGGTCTTCTTATTTTTCGCAAGCTTCCTTGCTTGCCCAGATTTCGCAAATCACAATATTGACGTGGCCATTACAGCCTCCGGCTGCTCGCCCCGCGGCCGTCCGCGGACCGATGAGCAGATGGGGTTGGGTCATCCCGGCGCCCCGTGGTACACGCCCGACTGCCAAGCCTTTCGGGCCTCAAGCTCGCCATGCTCCAGAAAAACCCGCTCTGTCCGCCCCTTCCGAGTCGGCCGCAGCCCGCGGCCGCACCGGCTGCCCCGACTGCAACTGCCACCACGCGCCCGGACGAGGGACGGTTCGTGTCGGTCGATGACTTCGACGCCACGGGCGTGTTGGCTGGCATGGATCCGAGCGAGTCGCGGTATTGGTGGATGCCCGAGCTCTATGGGCCAGATCGCGAGACCGCTCCGGCAGCTCGCCCCGCGGCCGGCCGCATGCTCGCCGACGCGTTGGCACAGACGCCGCGTCAGGCCACAAGGCGTTCGACGTCTCGTTCGACTGCTGCGGCCTGATCGATCTCCGTCGCCAGTGCCTGGTAATCGGCGGCGCCGTGGGAGTCCGGTGCGTAGTCGAAGATCGACTGCCCGAAGCTGGGTGCCTCGGCCAGCCGAATGTTGCGCCGGATCCGGGTTTCAAAGACCGTGGCATCCCGCCAGGCGGGATGGGCCGCTGCGCTCGCGGCGAAGAAATCGGCCACATCACGGCCTATTTCGGTGGCCAGCCGCGTGCCGCTCTCGTACATGCAGAGCACAACGCCCAGGAGCCGCAGCCGCGGATTGACGTGCTCCGAGACGAGCTCGATCGTCTCCAGGAGCTTGCTGAGACCGTGCAACGCGAGGAAGTGGGGCTGAAGCGGGAGCAGCACCTCGTCGACAGCAGCGAGCGCATTGAGCGACAGGAGGCCGAGCGAGGGGGGGCAGTCGACCACCACGTAGTCGAACGGATGTTCAATGGGTTCCATGCTTTCCGGTCGCCCGCCGCCCTCTCCGGCGGTCGTTTCCCCGCAGCGGGGATCTGCTGCCAGCCGTTGCCGCAGGATCGATTCGCGGCCTGGTCGGCCGGCGAGGGCCATTTCGACTGCCGAAAGGTCGATATGCGATGGCACCACCCACAGGCTGGAACCGGCCGGCACCGTCGCTGCCGCGAGGGGCTGTCCGGCCGTGAGCACGTCGAACGCCGACACGGGATGCGCTCCGGGCGTCACGCCCGCATGGATCGTGGCATGCGCCTGCGGATCGAGGTCGATGAGACAGACCCGACGGCCGGCCCGGGCGAGTGCCACGGCCAGGTTGACGGAGGTCGTCGTTTTGCCCACGCCCCCTTTTTGATTGGCGACGGCGATCGCACGCATGGCTGGTGAATCCGGCGGGGTGAGCGGCCGAAACGCCGACGCCGCACCCGCGCGCCAGCCTGCCGCTGCGAGGGGAGAGTAGGCTGCCGAGCCAACGCCCAAAAGACCGATCTGGGTTACTTTTTGACTCGTACCCCATCCAGCCAGGAGCGAAGGCCCTTCTCCAGCCGCCCCAACCCCACACGGTCGTCGTTGCCGACCACGCCGATGGTGCCGCCAGTCGGATCAAAGTCGATGACGAGCACCGTGGCCGGTGTCGCGGCGTCATGGGTGTCGTAAAAGGCGAACGCGGCGTCCCATGCGGCCCCGCTGCCTGCGACTCGCTGCCAGTCGAAGTTCGCATCCTCGACGAGGCCGCGACGGAGATGCACGAGGCCCGGCGCGCGGCTGATGTCGATGCGGGTGGCCGAATCGAGGGGGGCGGGGGCAGCGGCCGAGGGTTCCCAGAGCTCCACTCGGGGGGCGACCTGAATCCGCCGGGCGGAGTCGCTGCCGTAGAACGCAAGGCACCGTCGCGTCTGCTGCCACTGAAACCAAATGGCGAAGCAGGCCAGCCCGATCCCGAGCACCACCAGGCCCACGACCAGTCGCCGGCCGATGCCCGACGACGTGTCGATCCGTGTGGCCGCCGACTGCGCCGCCAACGGTGACGAATGCCGTGTTGAATGCTGCGTCGAATCCCGCATGCCTGCACTGTATACTCCGCCGGCATGGTTGGCCGATCCCGACTTCCGGCCGCCCGAGTGATCATGCGGAGTTGTGCGGATGCCAAATGCCTTTGACCCCTATCGGGAAGCCCTCGTCGTCGAACAGCACACCGTCTGGCCAGATGCCTACGAGGACTGGTCGGCTGGGGATCGCCAGCGGGTCGAGGGCCTGCTCCACGCCAGCCCCCAGGAGGCGGCGGAACTCGATTACGTCCGGCAGCACACCGGCTTTGCCCGGGTGATCACCGTGACGCCGGCCGATCTCGACCGCGTGAGCGTGACCTGATCGTGGCCGTCATCCGCCTGCATCTGCCTCCGGACCGCTCGTACGACATCGTCTGCGGCCGCGGCATTCTCGGCCAGATCGGCGGGCGGCTTTCGGCGACTGGCGGGCGACGGGCCGTTGTCATCGCCGATGCGGCGGTGTCGGCGACGCATGGCCGGCGAGTGGCCGAGTCGCTCGCGGACAGTGGAATCCAGGTGCTGCCCGTCGAAATCCCAGCTGGCGAGGGCTCAAAAAGCGTGGCCGAGGCGGGCCGGGTGTGGGGGCTGCTGGCCGACCAGGCCGTGGATCGCAACACCCACGTGGTAGCCGTGGGCGGAGGCGTCGTCGGCGACCTGGCCGGTTTTGTGGCGGCGACATTCGCCCGCGGCATTCCCGTCTGGCAGGTGCCCACGACGCTCGTTGCCCAGGTCGATAGCGCGATCGGCGGGAAAACCGGCATCAATCTCCCGGCCGGCAAGAACCTGGTGGGGGCGTTTTGGCAGCCGAGCGGCGTGTTCGCCGACATCGATGCCCTGGCCACGCTCCCACACCGGGAGTACGTGAGCGGCCTGGCGGAGGTCGTGAAGTACGGCATGATCTTCGATCCCGATTTTTTTGCCTGGCTCGAGGCCAACGCCGCCGATCTCGTGGCCCGCTCTCCGGATCAGCTGATGCACGCAGTCGAACGTTCGGCCGCCCTCAAAGCGGCGGTCGTGGAGCGGGATGAGCGGGAAATCACCGGCGCCAGGGCAGCCCTCAACTACGGCCACACGTTCGCCCATGCCTTCGAGACGGCCGCTGGCTATGGCCGGCTGCTGCACGGCGAGGCGGTGGCCATCGGCATGAGCTGCGCGGCGCGGCTGGCGGCCGACATGGGCCGGCTGGCGGCTGACATTCCGGCCCGCCAGGATGCCCTCGTGGCGCGGCTGGGCCTGCCGGTCTCGCTGGCCGGGGTGGGCCCACTGGATGCAGACGAGTTGCTGGCGATCATGGCCCGCGACAAGAAGTCGCTGGACCGCCGGCTGCGGTTCGTGCTCCCCTCGCGAATCGGGGCCGTCGCACTCGTCGGCGACGTCGACGAGGCGCGCGTCCGCCGGGTGCTTGCCGGCTGAAGCCGCAGCGGCTCCAGGGGTGGTCGCGGGCGACCCCCCCTGGAGCGAATCGCTCCACCCCCCGGTCGCCCCCGACCACCGACTGGAGCGAATCGCCCCACCCCGCCCGCGACCGGGTGGGCCTCGGCGGCATTGCGTTGCCACAGCCGCAACGGGCCAAAACTCTGTTTGACGGCCGCAGACAGCATTTCTCGCGTTCCGGCGGCGGCGTGACCGGAAAAAAACGAACGTGACTCGGGCTTTGGCACGCGGCCTGCATCTCCCTACTGCCACCGGGCGGTTGCCCCTGGCGACATGCCGACCGGAATCAGTGATTGCGAATCGCTGGTCGTCCGAATGGGTCGCCGTGTGTCTGGATGACAAGAGGAGTTTGCTCATGAGTGCCCCCGCGTATGCCGTCGGTCGGACCGACGCCTATCGGTCGCTGACTCGCACGGATCTGGTCCTGTGCGTGCTGCCGATCGCCGTGTTTCTGTCGATCGTCTCGCTCGTCTGACCGATGCTCCGACTCATTCGTGAGTCGTTCCCCGGTGCTTCTTCTTTTCTCGATTTCTCAACAAGCAAAGGACGCTCGCGTGTCTGCAGTACTTCCCCGTGATGCCGCTTCGATGGTTCGGACGCTGTCGTCGGTCGTTGTCAGCTGCCTGATGGCGGCGTTCGCCGTTGCCGTGACGGTCATTGGCTAGGCCCGATTCAGTTGCGGCGAACAGCCGCTGAAATGAAAGACATTCTCATGAAAACGCATGCTTCCTCCAGCCGGACTCCGGGGCTTCACGCGGCCGGCATCCGTGAGATCGTGATCGTCGACTCCTCGTGCGATCGCTACGGCGACTTTGTGCGGGCGGCTCAGGATGGTGAGGTGGGGCTGCATTTTTGCGTGGACGGCCGGTCCGCCGTGCGTCTGGCTCGCCGGTTCCGCTCCGACGCCTGGCTGGTGTCTGCCGAACTCCCCGACATGTCGGGCTTCGATCTTCTCGACATGCTCTTGCCGCACGTGCTCCAGGGCGACGTCGACCCGACGCTGTCGGGGGCTCGCATCTCGCTGGACAGGATGTGCGAGAGCCGGCATGCCGGCATTTTCATCGTCTCCGACACCTACCGCTTGGTGGACGAGCAGCGGGCTTTGACGTCCGGCGTTGCCGGCTACCTCGTGCGACCCGTGACGCTCGACGTGATCCGAAATGCCCGCCGGCCTGCCGGTGGCGCGTTACCGGTTGGCGAGCCTGCCTGACGACGATCTCTGTCTTCTCTTCTTCTCTGATCACCACCTGTTTGGTTTCTCTTCGTCCTGTTTCTTTTTTCGAGGGGTTTGATTCATGGGGGCACATCGGCCGGCTACTGACGCGTTGATGCGATCGTGGGGCTCGATCCTGGCGTTGCTCATCGGAGCAGTCGTGAGCCTGGGCGTCGTCGCCCGAGCGGCGAACGCGGAGGGGGTCGTCGACGGAGGATCGTTCGTCTCCGGAGGAATCGAATCTGCCGCATCGCTGATCGATTCCCTGGGCGACACGCAACTCCACGCTCCACTCGAGACCCACGCATCGCGGCAGGCCAGCCGCGCCAGCCTCCGACCCGCGTCGCTTGGCGAGCGGACAAAGGCAGAAACTGGAGCCGACCTCTTTCGCCATTCGCGGCTGGTCCTGCCGCTCGTCATGAATTCAGCCGTCGGCGAGTCGGTCGACGTCGCACTCGCCACCAGCGACATCCGGCCCATGAATGGCCAACTGGTCGGCCTCAGGCCCCACCCGCGCACATGGGGCAGCACGCTCGATCGATGAGCGTTTGTCGTCAGGTGGACATCCACACCTCCCGTCCGTCGCTCTTCAACCATCACCTCGATTACTGATCCAAATCACTTCTTTGTCACGGAGTTCGTCATGCAGTCGTCCGCTTTTGACGCCGTTACGCCCGAGTCGGAGCAGGGCCCGAGAGTGCCCAGTGTGGTCGTCGTGGACCCGCGGTTTGATGCCTACAAGCAACTTGCAGCGAGTGCACGGCTGGGGCGGATCGGCCTGCACTGCCGTTCAAGTGGTGCCGATGCCATCAAGCTGTCCCGACGACTGCGGGTCGATGCCTGGCTGATCGCGCCGGACCTCGACGACATGTCGGGCCATGACCTCGTGCAATTGCTCCGAGATACGCATGGGGATCGGCATGATGGCCCGGACTCCGACACGGTCAAGGTGGCGATCGTGTCGGGACCTGGAACATCCGGCCGGCAGAAGATGCTCTCCGAGCGGGATGCGATCGAAGCCGGGGCCGATGCATTGATCCAGCATCCGATCACGCTCCGCGACCTGGAGCGACTGATCGGCCTGCCCGTCGAGGAGCGGTCGAAGGTGTTCGCCGACACAGGTGCAGCCCGGGCGTTCATCACGCTGCCGGTGGGTGTTGGGGCCGCTGTCGTGGCGATTGCCGTTTTGATGTTGGGTTGATTTTCCACACTCATTCTGATTCCAGGATCTTTCAACAATGATCGACGCTCATCGGCTGACCTCCGGGAACATGCAGAACTCACGCCTGCAGGGCGTGCTGTACGGGCTCGCTCTCATCGCCCTCATCTCCACGCCCCCCGCCCTGGGCAACGACATCGCCGGCTTCAGTGGCCTCGGTCCTACGCCGACCGGCCTGGCGGCAAGTGCATTCTCGGCGTTTGAGCCGGTGCGGATGCCCGCGACACGAATCAATGCGGCGTCGGTGTCGACACGTCCGACAACTGGAGGCCCTCGGGCAGTGTGGAGGCCGCTCTCCCCTGCCGAGCGTGGACAGGCAGCCCCGGTGGATGCCGATCTGTTCCCGCACACGCGGCGGGCGGTGCCACTCCTCGTTCCGGACACCACAGATGTGACCTCTTCATTGCCGTCGGCAACACCCCGGGCCATGACCGGTCCTTCGGTCGGCGTGCGGTGGCGAATCCCGGGTCACACTCGGTGAGCACCCAAGCCCGACGCCCACGACGTGCATCCGACCGCGTGGGCCCGCTGCTGTTGATCGGGGCAACGCTCGTTGTATCGGTCGGGGGTTTTGGCATGAGGTCGGTCGTGGCGCAAAACGACTGGCAGTTTCCGGACCCGTATTTCGGCGTGCCACAACCGGCCAATCCGGCGGAGCCGGCCATCCAGCGGCGCTACCGCACGGAGATCGGTCCACCGGCAGTCCGCCGGCAGGCCGACCATGCCAAGCCACCACAGCGACCGCGGCGGTATCGCCCGCAGCGAGTTCGCTAGCTCTCTGGGGCGTGAACGAGAAGGTGGGCGTGATGCGTCGTCTGGCATCGATATGCTCGCGCCGCCACGTGCGGTTTCTGCTTGCGGGCATATGCGCGACGATCTCGCTCGCGCCCACAGTGGCGCACGCGATCGTCGGCAGCGATTCTCAGGCCACGATGTTCAACGGGACGTACGTGAACGACGTCATCGGCGGCAACACGTTCTACGCCCTGGGCTTCGGTGGCAGCCGTGCGATCGTGGCCAACATCGAGGCCGGCACGATCTGGAACGGCCACGAGACACTCACTGGACGTGTGTCGCAGTTCCTCGCCGATCCGACCATCGTGGCATCGGGGACGACGCAACTCGGCCAGTTCGACTGGCATGCCACATTGGTTGGTCAGGCGCTCGGTGGCACTGGCCTCTACACCTACCAAGACGGCATCGCGCCGACGGCGCAGCTCTGGTCGGGGGCGATCGCGACGGAGTGGCTGGGGAGCGGGTTTACCGGGAGCTTCGCGATCACCGACGCGAGCTTTTTTTATCCCTATGCGACCGCGATGCGCACGGGCATCCCGTCCGGCACTTCCACGCTGAGAGCGCACGTCGTGAACAGCAGCTGGGGGTATCCCGACTCCGATGGTGAGGACGCTCGCACGATCGCGATCGATGCCCTCGCCCGCGAGAACAACGTCGTGAGTGTGATCGCCGCCGGCAACGAAGGGCCGGCAACCAACACGGTGGGCGGCCCCGCGTCGGGCTACAACAGCATCTCCGTGGCCGCCACGACCGGCGCGATGGCGGCCTCGCCGTTCTCGACCGTGGCCGAATTCTCCAGCCGTGGACCCGGCGACTTGTACAACCCGGTGTCGGGGACGACGGTACCGAACATCCGGCCGACCGTGGATCTCGCCGCCCCTGGCGACGAGCTCACGCTCGCCCTCTACGGCGGCACGACCGGCGGCAACAAGACGGGCGTGAACCCCTGGCCCGATCCAGCGTACTACGCGGGAATGATG
>CAMDDA010000069.1 GCA_945890755.1 Candidatus Kuenenia stuttgartensis | reverse complement strand
CGTCTGCCGCCACTGTCCGCGTGCAGATCCCGCGGACCCGCTCGGCCCACACTTCTTTTGCGTATGGAGCCGCCAGCGGCATGCCTCGCTCGCCGATCCACCGCGCCTCCGTCTCGTGGGCGTGCACCCACTCGAGCGCTTCTGCCAATCCCGCCGCATCACCCGGCCCCACCACCCGGCCGTTGAAATACGACCGCACGAGTTCGACGCTATTGCCGCACGCACTCGTGCAGACCACCGGCAGCCCCGCCGCCACCGCCTCCGCGATCACGAACGGCCACGGGTCGTAGTCGCTCGCCAGCACGAACGCCCCATGCGTGGCAAGCACCTCGCCCATTTCGCTCGGCTGCACGAATCCGCGATCTTCGATCCCCTCGACGCCCCGCAGCCGCCCCGCTTCCGGCCCCATGCCGCAGCAGGTGAGCCCCCATGGGTCGCTCACCCGCGCACGATACCGGCGATACGCTGCCACGAGCAGGTCGATCCGCTTCTCGGGCGCATAGCGGCCCACGAAGAGAAACCGCCGTGGATACTCCGGCAGCGCCGCCCGGGCCCGCGCCGCCTCCGCCGCCGCCGCCGTATCGAGCCCGATCAGGCCGCGCTCGATCTTCGACTCCGGAAACCCGAGATATCGGGCATAGGCCGCCGAGCGTTCGCCGGGCACGACGGCACCGACGAATCGGCTCAGATATCGCCGGAGCACGAGCGGCGCCACGAGCTTCCGCAGGCTCCACACGAACGGCATGTCGAATGCGAACAGCTTCGGGACCGCACGAAACGCCGGGCTCTCCGCCGCGAGCCGGCAGAGCGGACTCCGCCAGCCGAGCACGATCATCACGTCGGGAGCGACCGCCGCGATCTCCCGCTCGACCGCAGCCGTGCTCCCCGTAGGCCCGGCACTCCGTGATGGGCTCAGCCCGTTGCGGAGCAACGGGCCTACGGGGCGCAGGCTCAGCCCGTTGCGGAGCAACGGGCCTACGGGCGCATACACCCGGCACTCGATCCCCTCGAGCATCGCCGCGTGGTCGAACGCCGTATCGGCCTTGGCCGGCAGCTCCAGAAACACCACCACGCGGGTGTTCGGCAACGCCGCCAGCGCCCGCCAGCAGGCCGTCATCGTGGGCGACACACCCGTCCAGAAAAACGCGATCGTGAGCGGCCGCGACTGGCTCATGCCTGCCGCTCCCATGACCAGACCGTGCCGCCGACCGCAACGCCCCCCTTCCCGAACGCCTCGTCCACCGCCCGTGTCACGCCAAACCGGGCGACGCCGTAATCGTGGCCGCAGATGATCGGCACGCCGAGCGCTCTCGCCCAGGCGATCTCGTCGCGGACGGCCGCATAGGAATGATCGGCATCCAGAAAAACGAGGGCCGGCACCGGCCCACGGTCGCCGTTGCGATACGCCGCGGAATCGCCCACCCACAGTTCCACGCGGCCCTCGGCCAGCTCAGTGCGAAGCACGCCGCGGGCGAACCGCTCGTGCACCGCCGGCGGCAGTCCAAACGGATTCCACGAAAAGTTGTCGATCGTGATCACTCGCTGGCCGGGCCGAGCCGGGGCGGCAATGAGCCGCGTGGTGATCCCAAAGAGCGTGCCAAACTCCACGATCGGTCCGTCGTGGGCCGCGGCCCGCTGCACGAGTTCCGTGAGCCGGGCCTCGTCGGTCGGCGAAAGATTACCGAGCACGAGGGCGTCGGGATCTTCGAGCAGCGAGAGCTGCGTGGAGACGGCCTGGGCCACCTGCCGCCGCCACTTCACGGCGCGGCCGAGCTGCCGGAGTTTGTGGAGGAGCATCATGCGACGGCGGCCCGACGACAGCACTTGAGCGATTCGCGGCACAGGCGAACCACAGCCACCATCGTAGCTAGGGGGGGCCAGACAATCCGGTGGCGGGCGATCCAGCAGGCGAGCCGACCCCGACGGCCGAGTGGGAGCGACTCGAGGCCCAACTCCTGCACGAACGCGGCAAGGGCCTGGAGCTTCCCCCAATAGAGCCGCTGCAGGGCGGCCGTTTCGAGCTGGCCGACGGCATAGGGCGTGAACGAATCGGTCAGCGGGTCCGCCGGCGAGCCAGCCCGCTTTCGCAGTTCGTCGGCGAGGAACCGGTGGTGGGCGAGGATCGTGAATTCGGTGCGATAGCCGCGTTGCCAGTAGGCCACGGCCTGACCCGGCACGCCCACGTCGTAGTCGGCCAGCGGCTCGGGAGCGAGCACCACCGGCCCGGCGAGCGCGAGCTTCGCCCACACCAGAAAATCCTCGCCGTGCGTGACCCCCTCGGGAAAGCCGCCGACGCGTTCGATCGCCGCCTTCGGCACGACCATGCTCGACGCACTCACGACGGGCTCACGGACGAGTCCGCGAAAGAAGTCCACCCGGCCGCCCCGCGGATCGCCCCCTTCGATCTCCGCCGGCACGACGCCGTAGCGCCGCAGTTCGCGGCCGTCGCGGCTCGTGATGAATCCCGACCCGTAGAGCATGGCCCCCGGGCAGCGCGCGATGAGGTCACGCACCCGCGCCAGGAACTCCGGCATCCAGCGATCATCGGCGTCGAGGAACGCCACATACGGCTGTGAAGCCGCCGCGATGCCGGCATTGCGGGCGCTGCTCACGCCCCGGTTCGGCTGATCGATCACCCGCACGCACGGGCCGCCAGCCGGTGGGACGAACGCCCGGACGACCTCGTCGCCGCCATCGGTCGAGCCGTCGTTGACGACGATGATCTCGGCCGCCGGCACCGTCTGGGCACAGACCGACTCCAGCGCCCGTCGCACATAGGGGCCCTTTTGGAACAGCGGAATGACGACGGTGAACATGCCATTCCAAGCATAGCTCCAGCAACCCGCATCATCCCCCGGCTCGCGCCTGGGGGCTTGTATTGGAAACCAACGAATAAAAGCCCCCATGCGCAAGCAGGGGGATCATTGCGGCATCCACCCCGACAGACCTCGGCCCGAATCGCCAGGGCGATCCCCCGGCTCGCGCCTGGGGGCTTGTATTGGAAACCAACGCATAAAAGCCCCCATGCGCAAGCAGGGGGATCATTGCGGCATCCACCCCGAAGCAGCCCGCATCATCCCCCGGCTCGCGCCTGGGGGCTTTTTTGGCGGGGGCTCAGAAGCGAATATGACGGGGCGTTGATTCTGACCGCCATCGGGGATCCCCATGAAACTCACACGTGCCCTCATCACCGCCGCCGGCCGCGACGACCACGCCCTGCCGCTGCAACGGCTCGTGGACCGCGACGGCCGCGCGAAGACGGCCCTCGAGATCATCGTCGAGGAGGCCGTCACCGCCGGTGCCCACGAGATCGCGATCGTCGTGCGGCCCGGCGACGAAGATGCCTATCGCGCCGCCGCCGGAAGGTCGCCCTCGCGGCTCGAACTCATCCCGCAGCCCGAACCCAAAGGCTACGGTCACGCCCTCAAGCTCGGCCGCACGTTCATCGGCGACGAGCCCTTCCTCCATCTTGTGGGCGACCATCTGTATGTGAGTGACCTCTGCACGCCCGACCCGGCCGGCGGCGAGACGTCCGTGTCGTGCCGCCGCTGCGCCCAGCAGCTCGTGGCCGCGGCCGAGGCCCACGACTGCGCCGTCTCCGCCGTGCAGTCCACCCGCGAACACATGCTCCCCTACTTCGGCGCGATCGGCGGCCGCCGCGTGGCCGGCAGCCGCGGCCTCTATGAAGTGGAGGCCGTGATCGAGAAGCCCACGCCCACACAGGCTGAGCAGGAACTGATCGTGCCCGGCCTCCGCGCCGGCCACTACCTCTGCTTCTTCGGCATGCACGTGCTCACCCCCGGCGTGCTCGACCTGCTCGATTCGCTCGGCCCCGCCGGCGACCGCCTGCTCGCTCCGGCGCTTGCCGCCCTCGCCGGTCGCGAACGCTATCTCGCCTACGAGGTGCAAGGCCGCCGCTACAACCTCGGCGTCACCTACGGCCTGCTCATCGCCCAACTCGCCCTCGGCCTCGCCGGCAAGGACCGAGCCGAGATCCTCGCCCAGCTCGTCGAACTCCTCGCCCGCGGACAGGGTGCGTCCTGACCGGCCCGCCAGAGGCAAGGCGTATCGATTTTTGCGCGACCACACCCGCTTCGTACTTGTTTCTGGTGGATCCGTATGTAATTCTTATGTCGGCCCCTGCTTTTCTATCTGTTTCTGAGTGACTGCGATGGCTCAACAGGCCGACCGTCCGCTGGGGTACGCCGCCCTGATCCGGGATCTTGGGCTCCGCGTGATGCCCCACTGGCACGAGTCGTACGCCACGTCGGGCGCCCGGCACATGGATGCGGCCGGTGGCGTCACGACGGAGTGGTTTCCGCAGGCCTACGACCCCGGCGACGACGTCGGTGGCCAGCTCGAATTCGCCCTGAAGTACGACGGCCCCAGTCCCGAAATCCTGCGGGCCGCATTCGCCGCCATCGGCGCCGACCGCGTGCGCGACATCATTCAGGAGAAGCCCACCGGCATCTATCGCCGCCGGCTCTGGTTCTTCTTCGAGTGGCTCACCGGCCAGACGCTCGACCTGCCCGACGCCCAGAGCGGCAATTACATCACGCTGCTCGATCCGGCCCAGTGCGTCACGGCGACCGGGTCGCACAGCCGACGACATCGCGTGATCGACAATCTGCTCGGCGACGCCCGTTTCTGCCCGATGATCCGGCGCACCGAGGCGCTCGATGGCTTCCTCAGCGAGCATCTCGACCAGGCCGCCCAGCGCTTGATCGAGGGCATCTCACCGGACCTCCTGCAGCGGGCCGTGAACTATCTCTTCACGAAGGAGACGATTTCGTCGTTTGCCATCGAGCGCGAGACACCATCATCGAGCCGCGCCGAACGGTTCGTCGCCACGCTGCACGATGCCGGCACCCAAAGCCCGTTTGGGCCTCCGGAACTGCTGGACTTGCAGCGTGCAATCGTCGAGCCGCGGTTCGCAGCCGCCGGCTATCGCGAGACACAGAGCTACGTCGGGGCCTCGGCCGACTGGACCCGTGAGATCGTGCACTACGTCTGCCCGAAGCCGGGCGATGTGGCGGACCTCATGCGTGGCTTCTTCGCCTGCCTCGACCGGCTGAGTGCATCCGAGAGCGGCGTGGATGCCGTCATCGCAGCTGCCGCCGTTGCCTTCGGCTTCGTCTTCATTCATCCCTTTGAGGATGGCAATGGCCGCATTCACCGCTATCTCGTCCACCACATCCTTGCCCGCCGCGGATTCACACCCCCGGGGCTGATCCTGCCCGTCTCGGCGGTGATGCTCGCAGACGTCGCCGCGTATGATCGGTGCCTGGAACAGTTCTCACGGCCTTTGCTCCAGCGGATCGACTACCGGCTCGATGCAGGGGGCGAAATGAGCGTCGAGGGAGACACGGCCTCGTTCTATCGGTACCCCGATCTCACCGTAATGGCGGAGTATCTCTTCGCCTGCGTGGCCACGAGCATTCGCCGTGATTTGCCGGCTGAAATCGCCTTTCTGACCCGCTACGGCCGCATCAAGACTGCCGTCATGAACCGCATCGACATGCCCGACCGGCTCATCGATCTGTTTATCCGGCTTGTCCATCAAAACGCCGGTACGCTCTCCCGCAGCAAGCGGGCGGCCCATTTCGCGATGCTCACCGATGACGAAGTGGTCGATCTCGAACGGATCGTCGCTGCCGAGGAGTCATTACTGCCATGACGCATGTTTCGTCCACCAGCCAACTCGTCGAGATCATCACCGCGGCCGATCCGGCGGAGAGGAATCGCTCCGTCGATGCCGTCTGCCGCGCGGCCGGCGTGGATGATCTGCTCGCCGAAGCGGCCGCGCTCGAGGCGTTTCGTCACGAGAGCACGAACCTCTACGAGCGGGTGCGGGCGTTGTTTTTTTTGTACGCCATCCATCGGTTCCACATGCCGCGGCGGCTGGCAGATCCCCTCGCTCGCGCTCAGGGCTTGTATGAGCCCATAGAAGCCCCCAGGCGCAAGCCGGGGGATCCGCCCATAGAAGCCCCCAGGCGCGAGCCGGGGGATCCGCCCATAGAAGCCCCCAGGCGCGAGCCGGGGGATCAACCAATAGAAGCCCCCAGGCGCGAGCCGGGGGATCTCGCCGCGGCCCTCATCCCGCACGACGGCTACGAACACCTGCTCGCCCGCCGCTTCGAGGAGGCCATCGAAACCTTCCTCGACGCCCAACGCACCACCGGCCCCTCCGACGCCATCTCGAGCGCGTTGGCCGCCGCCTACCGCGACCTCGGCCTGCAGACGCTCGCCAACCAAGTGCGCAAAAGTGTGCGCAGCCTCCGCGGCAACCAGTGGATGTTTCGCGTGGGGCATCCCGCCGATCAGGCCCTCCGCATCCGCCCCGAACTGCTCGCCACGGCCGACGGCGGCGCGTACCCCGTGCTCCGCGAATCGACGCCCGTGCGGATGGACCTCTCGCACTCCGGCTGGAGCGACATCTTCTTTCTGGGGATGGACTTCCCCGAAGGCGCCCGCGTGCTCAACGTGTCGATCGACCTCGGCGTGCACGGCCGCGACGCCCGCCCGAAGCCGCCCGTAGAGGCATACCTCCGCGTGATCGACCGCCCAGTGCTCCGGCTCACGAGCGTGGACCTCGGCACGACGGCCGAAATCACCGACCTCGCCGAGGTGTTCGACTTCGCCCGCGACTACCTCGGCCTCCTCAAGGCCGCCGTGATCGCGGCGGGCATCGTGCCCCCGGGCATCGAGGGCTCGGGCGAGAGCCTGGCCACGCTCCTCGAGCGCACCGTGGGCCCCGGCCTCGGCCTCGAACTCGTGAGCAGCGTCAACAATATCCCCAAGGGCTCGCGGCTCGCCGTCTCGACGAACCTGCTCGCAGCCCTGATCGCCGTCTGCATGCGGGCCACGGGCCAGGCCCAGTCGCTCACCGGCCAGCTCACCGAGCCCGAACGGCGGCTCGTGGCGGCCCGCGCGATCCTCGGCGAATGGCTCGGCGGCTCGGGCGGCGGCTGGCAGGACTCCGGCGGCGTGTGGCCCGCGGCGAAGCTGATTCGCGGCGTGGCCGCCACCGCCGACGACCCCGAACATGGCACGAGCCGCGGCCGTCTCCTCCCGCGGCACGACCCCGTCAAGCTCGGCGCGAGCCTCGCCGATTCGCTCGTGCTCGTGCACGGCGGCATGGCGCAGAACGTGGGCCCGATCCTGGAGATGGTGACCGAGAAATACCTCCTCCGCTCCGAGTCGGAGTGGGCCGCGCGGGCCGAGGCGGGGGACGTGCTCGACGAGATCATCGCGGCCATCGAAGCGGGCGACGTGCCACGGATCGCCGCCGCCACCACCCGCAACTTCTTCGGCCCCATCCAGACGATCATCCCCTGGGCCACGAACCTCTACACCGAGACGATCATCGACCGCGTGAAGGCCCGCTTCGGCGGCGACTTCCAGGGCTTCTGGATGCTCGGCGGTATGTCCGGCGGCGGGATGGGGTTTATTTTTGCGCCGCACCGCCGGGCCGAGGCCCAGCTCGCGCTCGGCGAGATCATGCGCGACGCCAAGCGGGAACTCGAAGACGCCCTCCCCTTCGCGATGGAGCCGGTGGTCTATGACTTCGCGGTGAACGACCGCGGCACGTGGAGCGATCTGCTCGCGGGTGGGGAAGCCCGCGCGACCACGCCCATAGAAGCCCGCGCGACCACGCCCATAGAAGCCCGTACGACCACGCCCATAGAAGCCCCCATGCGCAAGCAGGGGGATCATGCGGCCCCCACTCCAACCATCCCCCGGCTTGCGCCTGGGGGCTTCTCTGAACGGAGCCCTGACGCGGCCGCGCTCATGCCGCCGGGCTATTACGCGCTGATCGTGCCGCGGCTGCTCAAGGCTCGGACGCTCTCCCCCGCCCAGCGGGCCGACCTCGACGCCTTCGGCGCCGCCTGCCGCACGCAGCCCGAACTCGCCGGCATGGTGCACACGCTCTTCGACCGGCTGTTCCCGCGCGCAGCCGCCGGCTCCGGATCGGCCCGCGATCTCGCCGCGCTGCTCTCCGACCTCGGCTTCGACGACGTCGAGCACGAGCAGATCCGCGCCGACCTCCAGGCCGGCCGCATCGGCCTCGCCCAGAATCGGCTCCCCGCGGCCACCGAACTCGACGACGTGGGCGACGGCGATGTCGAGAACGTGAGTGGCGGCGGCGATGCCGCCGATTTTCGTGCGGCGGGACTCGCCGCGCTCGGCCGCGGTGAGGCGGCCGTCGTCACGCTCGCGGCCGGCGTAGGCAGCCGCTGGACGCAGGGGGCCGGCGTCGTCAAAGCGCTCAATCCCTTCTGTAAACTCGGCGGGAAACATCGCTCGTTTCTGGAGGTCCACCTCGCCAAGACCCGCAGCACCGCGCGACAGGCGGGCATGCCGATCCCGCACGTCGTGACCACCAGCCACCTCACGCACGACCAGATCGCGCGGTGGCTCGCCCGGAGCCATCAGGCCGAGCACGTGGTGCTCTCGCCGGGCCGGGCGATCGGCCTCAGGATGATCCCGATGACCCGCGACCTGCGGTTCGCCTGGGAGGAACTCTCGCATCAGCTGCTCGATGAGCAAAAGCAGAAGGTCCGCGACAGCCTGCATGCGGCGCTCATCGGCTGGGCCGAGCAGGCGGGCGAAGGCTCCGACTACACCGACAACCTGCCGCAGCAGTGCCTGCACCCGGTGGGCCACTGGTATGAAATCCCGAACATGCTGCGGTGCGATCCGGCGGGCCGCCCCGGAGTGCTCGCGCGGCTGCTCGCCGAGCGGTCGCAGCTCAAGTGGCTCTTCCTCCACAACATCGACACGGTAGGGGCCGATCTCGATCCCGCCCTGCTCGGACGCCACATGGCCGGCGGCTCGTGCCTCTCATATGAAGTCATCCCGCGGCGGATCGAGGACCGCGGCGGCGGGCTCGCGCGGGTGAACGGCCGCGTGCGGCTCGTGGAGGGGCTGGCGATGCCCCGCGAGGAAGACGAGTTCAAGCTGCGGTTCTACAACACGCTCTCCACGTGGATCGACATCGACCAGCTGCTCGCGGGCTTCGAGCTCACGCGGGCCGATCTCGCGAACGGGCCGACGGTGGCCGCGGCGATCCGCAATTGCGCCGCGAAGATGCCGACCTACGTGACGCTCAAGGACGTGAAGAAACGCTGGGGCCACGGGCAGGAAGACGTGTTTCCGGTGGCGCAGTTCGAGAAACTGTGGGGCGACATGACGGCGCTCGGGGAGGTGGAGAGCCGGTTCTTCGTGGTGCCCCGGCTCCGCGGCCAGCAGCTCAAAGACGTGGCCCAGCTCGACGGCTGGCTCCGCGACGGCTCCGCCGCATATGTCGAACAGCTCTGCGCGTGGGATTGACCGCCATCCCCCCGTAGGCCCGTTGCTCCCCGTAGGCCCGTTGCTCCGCGTAGGCCCGTTGCTCCGCGTAGGCCCGTTGCTCCGCAACGGGCTATCTGCACAGCCCGTCACGGAGTGACAGGCCTACGGCTCCGCAACGGGCCTACGTAGCCCGGCGATCCCGCTCGGGGCTTTCACGACACTCGCGCGGCCCGTACGCTTCTCGCATGCCCGCTCCCGCTCCCGAGCCTCTCTCCCTGCCCCTCTCGATCTGGATCGTCAATCCGTTCGACGACATTCCGGGCGAGGGACTGCCGCCGATGCGCTACTGGTCGCTGGCCCGCGTGCTCGCCGGCCGTGGACACGACGTGACCTGGTGGACCTGCACCTGGAGCCACCGCCGCAAGGCGATCCGCACGCTGCCGCGCGACATCCGCGAAGACGAGAACTTCGGCGTGCGGCTGGTGGCGGTGCGGCCCTACGAAAAAAACGTCTCGCTGGCCCGGCTCGGCAGTCACCGCGACTTCGGCAAAAACTTCGAGCGGCTCGCCAACGAGTCGATTGCCTCCGGTCAGATGGAGCGGCCCGACATCATCCTTGCGAGCCTGCCGCCGCTGGAGAGCCCCGCCGCCGCCCTGCGGCTGGCCCGGCGGCTCGACGCCACGCTCGTGGTGGACGTGCAGGACCTCTGGCCCGAGACGTTCGAGCGGCTCGTGCCCGGCCCGGCGTTCTTCCGCAGGCTCGTGACCCCGCTGCTCCTGCGGAAGATGCGGGCTGCACGCCGAAGCATCATCAGCGCGGCAGACGCCGTGTCGTTCACCACGCACACCTACGCCGACGCCCTGCACGGCGAGCTCGCGTCGGGCACGCCCACGCACGTCTGCTATCTCGGCGCGTATCCTCAGGAGTTTCCGGCGACGTCGCCGCTCGTGAACCACGTGCCGCTACTCGACGCGGTCGACGCGGCGGCCGTGCCGCTGCAGTGCGTCTACTCCGGTTCGCTCGAGGTGGGGCAGGACCTCGACGCGCTCGTGGCCGCGGCTCGGGAACTCTCCACACAGGGCACGGCCGTCACGATCCACGTGGCAGGGGTGGGCCGGATGGAGCCGATGCTGCGGCGGGCGGCCGAGGCGATTGGCGGGGCATGCCGTATCGAGATGCACGGCCTGCTCGGCCGGCACGAGTATGTGAAGCTCCTGGCCTCGTGCGACGTGGGGCTCGTGCTCGTGCGGCCGGAGTCGCAGGTCGTCGTGCCCAACAAGGCCTGCGATTACGCGGCGGCTGGGCTCGCGCTCGTGAACTCCCTGCCCGGCGAGCTGGAGCGGCTCATCGAGACGCACGCCGCCGGATTGGCCTACGCGGCCGGCGATGGCCACTCGCTCGCCGAGGCTATCACGAAGCTCGCCACCGACCGGCGGCTGCTCAAGGACATGCGGCACAACGCCCGCCGACTCGCCGCCGCGGAATTCGACCGCGAGCGGATCTACCCGCAATTCGCCGACTGGCTCGAATTGCTCCCGTAGGCCCGTCACTCCGTGACGGGCTTTCCGCACAGCCCGTTGCGGAGCAACGGGCCTACGCCGGAGCAACGGGCCCTGCGCCGGCAATTCTGGCGTTGTCTCGCCCCGTCCGGCCCTTCATCATGGACGGCCTCACCCCGCATGGCAGCCATGGCAGACGCCCACCCCCACCATTCCGGCCATCCCACCAAGCGGCCCTGGCAGCGGCTCTCGGAAGCATTGCGGCTCGAGCGGGCCGACGTGCTCACGATCACGGCCTTCGCCGTGGCCACGGGCGTGCTGTCGATCGTGACGCCGGCCGCCATCGAGGCCCTCGTCAACACCGTCGCCTTCGGCATCCAGCTCTGGCCGGTGATCGTGCTCGCACTCGTGATGTTCGCCTTCCTCGCACTGCAAAACGCCCTCAAGGCCCTCCAGCTCTACGTGGCCGAGCTGCTCCAGCGGCGGATCTTCGTCCGCACGGCCGACGCCTTCGCCGAACATTTTGCCCGGGCCGAGATCGAGTCGTTCGACGGCCGCAATCCCACCGACGTGGTGAATCGCTTCTTCGAAGTCGCGTCGGTGCAGAAGTCGATTGCCACCCTGCTCGTGGACGGCGTGGGCGTGGCGATGATCACGATCGTGGGCCTCGCCGTGCTCGCCTTCTACCATCCCTACCTGCTCACGTTCGCCGCCGTGATGGTGGCCCTCGTGCTCTTCCTGCTCTTCGCCCTCGGCATCGGCGGCGTGCGGACGAGCATCGCCGAGAGCTACGCGAAGTTCGACGTGGCCGCCTGGCTCGAGGAACTCGCAAAGTGCCCCCACACCTTCCGCTTCGGCCGCGGCGGTGCCCTCGCCTTCGAGCGGGCCGATGCCCTCGCCGACGCCTACGTGACCGCCCGCCGCCGGCACTACAGCGTGGTCTGGCGGCAGACCGTCTTCGCGCTCCTGCTCGAGGCGATCGCCAGCACCGTGCTCCTGGGCCTCGGCGGCTGGCTCGTGATCCAGCGGCAGCTCACGCTCGGCCAGCTCGTGGCGGGCGAGCTGCTGGTGACGCTCGTGCTCACCGCGATCTCGAAGGTCGGCAAATACATCGAGGCCTTCTATGACCTCCAGGCCTCGCTCGACAAGCTCGGCGTGCTCGACCAGCTGCCCTTGGAGCGGGTCGGAGGCGAGGTGCTGCCCGCGAGCACCGAGCCGATGGTCGTGCGGGCCGAAGTGACCTACGGCGGCCGCCCGCCGAAGCTCTTGGACGTGAAGCCGGGCGAGCGGGTGGGCGTGTATGGCCCGTCGGGCAGCGGCAAGACGTTTCTGCTGGAGACGCTCGCGCTGCTGCGGGTGCCCAAGGAGGGCCTGCTCGAATTCGACGGGCTCGATGCCCGCTCGCTCGACCGGGCCGCCACGCGGCTCCAGCTCGCCTACGTGGGCCAGGCGGAGATCTTCGCCGACACCGTGGCCGAGAACATCCGCGTGGGCCGGGCCGAGCTCTCCGCGGCCGACGTCCGGCGGGCCCTGGAAATGGTGGGTCTCGCCGACGAAGTGGCCCGCCTGCCACAGGGCGTGGCCACGCCGATCGCCTCCGACGGCCGGCCGCTCTCGGCCAACGCCGTGTCGCGACTCTCGATCGCCCGGGCGCTTGCCGGGAAGCCGCGACTCCTGCTCATCAACGGCATTCTCGACGCACTCGACGTCCAGGATTGCCCGCAGCTGATCGATTCACTCTTCGACCGCTCGGCCCCGTGGAGCCTGGTGGTCGTGACGACGCGGGATGATATCAAGAGGCGGTGCGACAGACTGGTGGAATGGACCTGATGGCGCACGGTGTGACTAGCGACGCGAAGCCGATGAAGACGGCGGTGAGCCGGGCGGCCACGCCGCGCGGCGTGAAGGTCGTGGCGCGACTGCTCATGCTCACGTTTCTGGCCACGCCGTTCGCGTTGGCCCTCGTGCCCTGGCAGCAGACGGTGCAGTGCCGCGGCAACGTGGTGGCCTACTCGCCGACGGAGCGCACCCAGGTGCTCACGGCGCGAGTCTCGGGACAGGTGCGAACCTGGCACGTGGTCGAAGGGACCCGCGTGAAGGCGGGCGACCCGATCGTGGACATCGAAGACAACGATCCCGAACTGGCCGGGCGGCTCGACCAGCAGCGGGCGTTCCTCATCGATCGGCTTGCTGCAGCACGAGAGGAAGTGGGCGAGCTGACGGCTGCCTCGAAGGCCCAGGAATCGGCCCGTGATGCGGCCGTGAAAGCGGCCCAGGCCAACCGCGAGGCTGCCCAGAGGTCGATTGCAATCGCCGAGCAGACGCGGGCCAACATGTCGTTCGCCCAGACATTTGAAAAGAACCGCTCCGAGACGTTCGAGGATCTGTTCACCAATCCCAAGTTCGGCGGACTCACCAGCCGGCTGGAGCGGGACGAGGCCCGGATGCGGGCCGACCGGGCCCAGACCGACATCGACAAGGCCGACGCCGAGATCCAGCGGGCCCAGGCCGCGCTGCTCACGCAGGAGGCGCTCCTGCTCCAGGCCGATGCGACCGGCCTCTCCGCGATCGCCGTGGCCCGCAGCAATCTGCGGAAGGCTGAGCAAAACCTATTCTCCATCGAGCGGGACATCCAAGACATCGACAACCGGATCGAGCGGTTCAAGGCCCGAAAGGTCGTGGCGCCGTGCGACGGCGTGGTGTTTCGCGTGGCGTCCAACCTGGGGCAGGGCGGGCAGTACGTGAAGGAGGGGGAGGACCTCTGCACGATCGTGCCCGACACCAACGATCGCGTGGTGGAGCTCTTCCTCGAGGGCCTCGACGCGCCGCTCGTGCTCGCCTTCGCCGACCGCACCGGCTCGATGCCGCACGTGCGACTGCAGTTCGAGGGCTGGCCGGCGGTGCAGTTCTCGGGCTGGCCCGAGCTGGCCATCGGCACGTTCGGCGGCAAGATCCGGCAGATCGATCCAGCCTCAGCGGGCTCGGGGAGATTTCGGGTGCTCGTGGAGCCGGAGCAGCGGCTGGTGAAGGACGCCTGGCCGGCGCCGGAGTTTCTGCGGCAGGGTAATCAGGCGGTGGGCTGGGTGTTTCTGAACCGCGTGCCGCTCGGCTACGAGATCTGGCGGCGGCTCAACGGCTTCCCGCCCGTGCTCGCCCCCGACTCCAAGTCGGACGACAAGGGGGGCAAGGACGACAAGCCGAAGGCCCCGAAGATCAAGGTGGAGTAAGCCGCGGGGGATCCCTCCCATAAAAGCCCCCAGGCGCAAGCCGGGGGATCCCTCTCATAAAAGCCCCCAGGCGCAAGCCGGGGGATCCCTCTCATAAAAGCCCCCAGGCGCAAGCCGGGGGATCCCGATGCGCAAGCGTCGGCAACGTCGCCTCACGGTGTAACGTCGCCTCCCGGTGCAACCCGTCCGCGTCTCGCGCCG
>CAMDDA010000068.1 GCA_945890755.1 Candidatus Kuenenia stuttgartensis | reverse complement strand
CCCACGCTCGCGATCCTGGCCGGCGGCGTCGTCGCGATGACGTCCTCACCGCGGGCCGGACTGGCCGCCGGGCTCGCGGCCCTCGGCCTGCTCGGGGGATTGAAGCTGTGGGAAGGCCGGCAGGCGGCCGACGCGAGGGCCGCATGACTGCCGCCTCGACCGGACGCACGACCGCCGAACTGGTGGGCGAGGGCCGCGCACTCTCGATGCGTGGGATCACGAAGCGGTTCCCGGGCGTGATCGCGCTCGACGACGTGTCGCTCGATGTCCGCCGCGGCGAACTCCACGCCATCTGCGGTGAGAACGGCGCGGGCAAGAGCACCCTGATGAAGATCCTTTCGGGTGTCTATCAGCCCGATGCGGGCACGCTCAAGATCCACGGCCGAATGGCACGCTTCGCCGGCACCCGTGATGCCGAGCTGGCTGGAGTGGCGATCATCCACCAGGAACTGAATCTCGTCGAAGACCTGTCGGTGGCGGCCAATGTGTTCCTCGGCCGTGAGCGGCGCGGATGGGCGG
Organism: Candidatus Kuenenia stuttgartensis; assembly: GCA_945890755.1. Taxonomy (GTDB): domain Bacteria; phylum Planctomycetota; class Planctomycetia; order Pirellulales; family UBA1268; genus QWPN01. Next base: position 13,711 of record CAMDDA010000068.1, on the reverse strand, counting down.
GGCTCATTGACGACGCCACGATGGAGGCTGAGACGGCCCGGCTGCTCGACATGCTCGAATGCCGGGTCTCGCCGCGGGCCCCGGCCGGCAGCCTGCGGGTGGGCGACCAGCAGCTCGTCGAGATCGCGAAGGCGCTGTCGCTCGACGCCTCGATCCTCGTGATGGACGAGCCGACGAGTGCGCTCACCGAGGCCGAGTCGGCCCGGCTCGAACGGACGATCCAGCGGCTGCGCGAACGTGGCACCACGATCCTCTCCATCTCCCACAAGATGGACGAGGTGTTCCGGCAGGCCGACCGGATCACCGTGCTCCGCGACGGCCGGCATGTCCGCACGGTCGAGCGGGCTGCGACCACGCCCACGGAGATCACCGGCTGGATGGTGGGCCGCGAGATCGCCGGCCACTCGTTCCATGAGCCACGGCCCCGCGGCGAGACGCTTCTCGCGGTTCGCGGCCTCACGCTCCCCTGGCCGGAGCATCCGCGCGGCTATCGCCTGGCCGACGTGTCGCTCGATCTCCACGCCGGTGAGATCGTGGGCGTGGCCGGCCTCATGGGCGCGGGCCGGACCGAACTCTTGGAAACGATCTTCGGCGCCTCGCCGCCGACCTGGACGGGTGAGATCCGGGTCGACGGCCGGCCCGTGCGGTTCATGCATCCGCGCGAGGCCTGCGCCGCCGGCATCGCATTGGTCACCGAAGACCGCAAGCGGCTCGGGCTCTTCCCCGATCTCGACGTCGCCGGCAACGTGAGCCTGTGCAGCCTCGCCAAGGCAAGGCGGGGCGGCTTCGTGAGCCGAACGCGGGAGGAGGCGCTCGTCGCCGGACCGATCCGCGACACGGGCGTGAAGACACCCGGTCCCCATGCGGCGATCACCGGCCTCTCCGGCGGCAACCAGCAGAAGTGCATCATCGGCCGCTGGCTGCTCACTGAGCCGCGAATCCTCCTGCTCGATGATCCGACCCGCGGCATCGACGTCGGGGCGAAGGCTGAACTCTATGCCCTCATCGACCGCCTCTGCCGGCGGGGCATGGGCGTCCTGCTCACGTCGAGCGAACTCCCCGAGCTCCTCACCCTCTCCGACCGCATCCTCGTGCTCGCTGAGGGAAGGCTGACCGCTGAGTTCGCCCGGGCCGATGCCACGGAGCATCGAATCCTCGAGGCCGCGACGGGCTGCACCGCGCGGCCGACAGCCAAGGACGCTCCACCGTGACGAGCCCGCGCCACGAGTTCACCGTGGTATCGCCCGGCCGCGTCAATCTGATCGGCGAGCACACCGACTACAACGACGGCTTCGTCCTGCCGCTGGCCATCGACCGCGGACTGCGAATGGATGTGTGCCGTCGCCTCGATGACCGCGCCGTGCTCAGCAGCGATCGCGGCGGCCCGTCCGTTGAAATCGAGCTTGGCCTGCCGATCACCGCCGGCCGTGGGGACTGGGGCCGGTATGTCGCGGGCGTGCTCGCCGGCTACCAGCGGCTCGGCTGGGCCATCCCCGGCTTCGCGGCCCGGATCACGGCCGATCTGCCGACGGGGGGTGGCCTGAGCAGCAGCGCCGCGCTGGAAGCGGGCATCGCGACCGTCGTAGAGACGCTCTGTGGCCGGACGGTCGATCCGGTCGCCAAGGCCCTGCTCTGCCAGCGGGCCGAGCACGAGTTCGCCGGCGTGCCCTGCGGAATCATGGACCAGTTCGCCGTGACGCTCGCCCGTCACGGCCATGCCCTATTCATCGACTGCCGGAGCCGCGAGGTCGCCCACGTGCCGCTCGGCACCAGCATCGCCGTGCTCGTGATCGATAGCGGCGTGAAGCATGCGCTCGGCGACGGCGGCTACGCGGCCCGGCGCCACGAATGCGAGACGGCGGCCCGACTGCTCGCTCGGCCCGCCCTCCGCGATGTCTCGGGCATGGAGTGGCCCTCCCTCGCGCCGACGCTCCCGGAACCGGAGCGGCGGCGGGCCAGGCACGTGGTCACGGAGAATGACCGGGTGCATGCCTTCGCGGCCGCAGCCCGCGCCGGCGACTGGCCGACCGCCGGCCGGCTCATGCGCAAAAGTCATGCGTCGCTCCGCGACGATTTCGAGGTCTCATGCCCCGAACTCGATCGCATCTGCGACGCGGTCGGCCGCATCGCTGGCGTGTTCGGCTGCCGCATGACCGGCGGCGGCTTCGGCGGCTGTGCCGTCGCCCTCATCGACGACTCACGGGCGTCGGACGTGGAAGCCGCCGCCCGCGCCGCCTGCACGACCGCTCTCGGCCACGAGCCCGACCTGTTCCTCACCGCCGCCGCGGCTGGGACTCGTGTGGAAGTAAATGCCTGACATGACTTCATACAAGCCCCCAGGCGCAAGCCGGGGGATCGGAACACGCCCACCATCCCCTCGCTCCCGCTCAGGGCTTGTATGCGGGATGCGCCGAGATCAGCCGCCGACGTACTTCGCCACGATGCTTCGGGCGCGAGCCTCGTCGCGGGTGCCCGACACGATCGCACGGCCGTCGGTGAACACGGCCAGTTCGATGCCCGGCTCCACCTGGGCACGGACGATCCATGGATTCGCGGTGACGCTCCCCACGCCGGCGAGCCGGGATGCCAGGGCCACGAGGTCGATGCCCTGCGTGGCCGGGAGCACCTGCACGGCATCACGTCCGCAGAGCGCCGTCGGCCGTCCGCCGAGCCGGCCCTCGAGCCACGGGAAGTCACCGCCTCGGCAGGTGGGGCAGCCGTGCGCGGCGAGCGCCGAGAGATCGATCGTCCGCCACACGTTCTCCCACAGGTCGCACACGAGCATCCGACTCGATGCCTTGTCGTGCCCGCCCACGAGCAGCTTGATCGCCTCCGCAGCCTCCACGCCCCCGACGACGAGGGCTGCAGGGCCGATGATCCCGGCAGTATCGCACGTTGGGAGCGATCCGGGGGCGGGCGGCTCCGGCACGAGGCAGCGAAGGCAGGCGGTGCGGCCCGGGAGAATCGTGAGCACGCGGCCCTCCGCGCCGATCGCGCCACCGTGTACCCATGGCAGGCCGTGGCGGCAGCACCATTCGTTGACGAGAAACCGGGCCTCGAAGTTGTCGGTGCCGTCGACGATCACATCGATGCCGCCGAGGAGGGAAGCCGCCGTCGCCGCCGTCAGATCGGCCACGGCGGGCTCGATCACGGCGGCGGAGTTGATCTGCTCCAGATGCCGCGCGGCCGCCACCGCCTTCGGCAGTCCGGCAGCTACGTCGGCCTCGTCGAAGAGAACCTGCCGAGGCAGGTTCGAGCGTTCCGGCACGTCGCGATCGATGAGCCGCACAAAGCCGACGCCGGCCCGCACGAGTGCCATGGCCACGACGCTGCCAAGTGCCCCGCAACCCACGACGGCGACTCGGCCAGCCGCCAGCCGCGCCTGACCATCTGCCCCCAGCGGGGTGAAGCGGGTTTGCCGAGAGTAGCGATCGGGATCGAAGGCCTGCATGCCGGCGATGCTACCACAGGCTCGCCACCGCACCGATCGCCGCGGCGGCCAGCACCACGACCGGCGTCGACATACGGCCACTGATGAGCGCCGTAGCGCTGGCCACCGCCACGGCGATCGCCACGAGGTCGGGCTGACCGGCTGGCAGGAAGGCATCGTGGGCGAGCCGCAGCGTGAGCATGAGAATCGCAGCCACGACCGCCGCCCCGACGCCGGCCATACCGCGCCCGAGCCACGACCCCGGATGGATCGACCGCACGAAGGGGGCCAGGGCGAAGATCAGCGCGAACGATGGCAGGAATGCGAACAGCGTGGCGATCGATCCTCCAGCGAGTCCCGCATACAGCGCGGCGTCGGGCACGGCCTTCCAGCCGGCCATGAAGCCGATGAAGGTCACGACGAGGATCAGCGGGCCGGGCGTGGCCTCGCCCATCGCCAGCGCCGTGAACCGTTCGTCGGTGTCGAGCCAGCCGCGGGCCACCGACTCGTCGAGCGCCCAGGGCACGACGGCATACGCACCACCGAGCGAGAGCAGCGTCGTCGTCGTGAACAGCCGCGCAATCGCACCACCACGCCCCCCCGCCGCATGCGTCGCAGTCACACCCCACAGACACGCAGCCCAGATCGCCGCCGCCACACCCACAACCATAGCAAGATGCCATACACCCTCGGCGAAACGGCCGCCAATCAATGAAGTGCGACGTGGCGCATCGAGACAGGGAGGCGAGGGGGTCGGTGCAAGCTCGAGGAGCATTGGACCGAGTCTTCGAGGTCCCCGCGACGATCCGAAGGACCGCGCAGCGGCGACTTGTACCGCCCCCGAGCCGGGTTTCGCCCCCGAGCCGGTTTCCGCCCCCGCGCCGGGTTTCACCCCCGAGCCGGGTTTCGCCCCCGAGACGGTTTTCACCATCGGAGCCAGCAGCAGTCCACCAAGCACACCTGCCACCAGCACGACCACCGGAAACGCCACGCCGGCCGAGAGTGCAGCGACGGCCGCGCACACCATCGCGACGGCCGGAGGCGACGTGAGCGACTTGCGTCCGATTCGCCAGGTCGCGAGCGCCACGAGCGCGACGACCGCGGGCCGGGTGCCCGCGAAGGCGCCGCCGACGAATGGCAACGATTCACCAGCCGCATGCAGCCAGGCCAGTACGGTCACGAGCACCGCGCCTGGCAGCACGAAGAGCGTGCCGGCCAACAGCCCTCCGGCGAGGCCGCCGCGACGCCAGCCGGCATACGTCGCCAGCTGCTGCGCCTCGGGCCCGGGCAGCAGCATGCACGCCCGCAGCGCCGCCAGAAATTCATCTTCATCGAGCCAGCGACGGCGTTCGACGAGCTCGCGATGGAGGATCGCCACCTGGCCGGCGGGCCCGCCAAAGCCGACCGCGCCGATCATCAGCCACGTCCGCCAGTCGCCCGTCATGATACGACGTATCCCGCCCAATCCCATGGCTGGTGCGTGCGGCCGTCGGCGAGGCCCCAGGCGGCGACCGCGGCCTGGAGTCGATCACAGCCGCTCCGGCCTGCTTTCTCTTCTTCACCCTCGCGTTGCCAGGCGATGAGCGGTACGGTCGGTGCCGCTTCCCTCCAGGCGTCGTGCGGCAGGCCACTGGCACCGAGCGCCACGCACAGACAGTCGATGCCGGAAGGAACACCACTCGGCGGAGGCGACGCGGCCTCCACCACGGCGGCAAGCAGCATCGTGCCCTTCAGCCGGCGGGCGCTCGCAGCCACCGTGGCGAGCTCCGCATCCGTGAATGCCCGCGGCAGGATTGCCAGCACGACGGACGGATGCATCGCCCACCTGGCGATCCGCTCGACGAGGGCGTCGGCATCGAGTGGCCGGCCGCTCTCCATTTCGGCCACGGCAATGATCGCGACACCCGTCTCGTCCGCCGCCGCCAGCAGCGACTCCGGCGGATCGGCCGCGACGGCCGCGACGCTGGCATCCCGCATGATCGCGAGGTCGCACGATTGCGGACGACGGGCGATGCCTCGTGGCACCCACCGTCGCCCTTCCAGCCATAGCGACCGCCCGCGCACGCCCGACCGGCGCAGGCCGATCCGGTGGGTCGTCGTCGCGACGGCCTGCCCGTCGGCCACCAGCCGCGCCGTGAGCCGGTAGAGGTTGGGCAACTCGGGCGTCCAAAACGCCGGCTCGGTCAGCACGGCCTTCGCAAGCAGGCCCGCCTCGCCCGCCCCAAGATCGATGAGCGACGCCCCGGCAGGCAGTGTGATCGACCGTCGGCACTCGGGGCCGAAGAACTCGCCTTCGAGTCGTACGGTGCGCAGCGATGTCGTCGCCAGCGCCACCCGCACGAACACCTCGGCCCGCATGTCGTCGCACGGCCCGAGAATGACCTGCAGCGGCAGGTCGCCATCGGCGGCGGCTTCCGCGGCCGTGGTCACGACGAGGCCCCGTCGGCAAACCGCTCTCTGGCCATCGTGCCGAGCGCGCGGAGGTCGAGCTTTCCTGATCCGAGGATCGGCAACTCACCGATCTCGGCAAAACTGTCGGCTGACGGAACCCAGAGATTGGGCAGACCGCGATCGGCGAGTTTCTTGACGATGTCGCGGGGTTGGTGGCTCGTGGGCAGATGAAATACGATCAGTCGCTCTCCCTTCGCGCGATCGGGCACGGCCGTGACGACGGCCATGAGTTCACCGTCGGCCGCCCCCAGTTCGGCGTTCACCGCCTCCTCGATCGTGAGGTGCGGCACCATCTCGCCACCGATCTTCGAGAACCGGCTCTCGCGGCCGGTGATCGTGATGAAGCCCTCACGGTCGAGCTTCGCGATGTCACCCGTGCAGTACCAGCCGTCCTTCACGACTTTCGCCGTGAGATCGGGCCGGTCGAGGTAGCCCTGCATCACGTTGGGCCCGGCGATCCAGAGCAGCCCCTCCTCGCCGACGGGCAGCTCGCGGTCTCCTTCGCGGTCGGTGATCCGCGCCCGCGAGCCGAGGATCGGCTGGCCGACCGTGCCCTCGCGGCTGTCGACCGGCCGGCCGGGCACGTGCCGCGCCGGCGGCACGTTGGCCGCCACGAGCGGCGACAACTCGGTGGCGCCATAGGCTTCGCTGGGCCGCACGCCAAACTTCTTCTCGAAGGCGTCACAGACTTCCAGCGGCAGCTTCTCGGCGGCGCCGAATACCGCTTCGAGCGTCGAAAAATCCTCGGCCGGCGTCCGCCGCGTGTAGATTCTCAGGAACGTGGGCGTGGCCATCAGGATGGTGGCGTGATGCTCCCGCGCGAGTTTGCCCACGACCTGCGCGTCACGAGGATCGGTGTGGTAGGCCACGGCCGGCTCGAGCGTGAGCGGCGTCCAGAGCGTCGTCGTGTAGCCGTATGAGTGAAAAAAGGGCAGCACGCCGAGGGCTACGTCGGCCGGTGACAGGTGGAGCAGGGCGTCGATGGCCCGCACGTTCGACCCGACGTTCTCCTGTGTGAGCACCACGCCCTTCGGGTCGCCGGTCGATCCCGACGTGAAGATCACGGTGAGCACGTCGCTTCCTTTGATCCGATCGAGGCCCAGCAGCTTTTCGAGGATGGAGAGCGGCGTGATCGTCGCATGCACGAACGCCAGCAGTTTGTCGGCCGTCGTGAGCTGCTTCCGGAGGTCGCCGGCATCGAGCAGCTTCTCGCCGACGTCGAGCTTCACTCGCGAGAGGAACATGGGGCTCGAGATCACGTGTGTCAGCCGGGCCCGCTCGATGCAGAGGTCGAGGATCGATTGCGAGGCGGTGTAGTTGAGGTTCACCGCCACCCGGCCCGACAGCGCGAGTGCCGCGTTGACGATCGCAGCCCCGGCCGTCGGCGGCAGGAGCACGCCCACCATCTTCTCGTGAGGTCCGAGCACCCGCTCGAGCACGCTCCGGGCAGCGAAGATGCGGATGAGCAGTTCACGGCCGGTCAGCCGCGTGCCCAAGGAGTCGGCCATTTTGAGTCGCCGCGCCGCCGACCGACACGCCCGCAGCATCCGTCGCTGGAGGATCATGATAAAAACCTGGGGGGAAAAGACGGCAGAACGTCGCCGTATTAGAGCGTATTCAACCATTTTGGGACTCCGCCTTCGCAGCCAAACGGGGAGGCGAGGGACCGACACGATCCCCTCGCTCGCGCTCAGGGCTTCCTTGAGTTTCGGATGGAACGTCGTCACCACTTCGATCCCCTCGCTTGCGCTCAGGGCTTCCTTGCGGGGAGCCGAGGGGGTCGGTGCACGCTCGAGGAGCATTTGGACCGAGTCTGCGAGGTCCCGCGACGCGACTTGCACCGCCCCCGAGCCGGCGAACCGACACGATCCCCTCGCTCGCGCTCAGGGCTTCCTCAGACTCATGCATTACCGGATCCTGCAATTCTCAATAGAATCCGGGCTTTCCCGACCTGCCACGCTGAATGGAATCCAGCATGCCTCGCTACCAGCCTTCCCGCATCGAACCCAAATGGCAGGCCTGGTGGGACGCGCACGGCACGTTCACCACGCCGCGGCTGCCTGCCGGCCGCAAGCTCTACGCGCTCGACATGTTTCCCTACCCGAGCGGCGACGGCCTGCACGTCGGCCATCCGGAGGGCTACACGGCCACGGACATCGTGTCGCGGTTCGAACGAATGCGGGGCACGAGCGTGATGCATCCGATGGGCTTCGACGCGTTCGGCCTGCCAGCGGAGGAATACGCGATCCGCACCGGCACACCGCCGCGGGAGAGCACCAATCGCAACATCGAGACATTCACGCGGCAACTGAAGATGCTCGGCTTCAGTTACGACTGGAACCGCGCGCTCGCCACCACCGATCCCGAGTATGTCCGCTGGACGCAATGGATCTTCCTCGTGCTCTTCGACACCTGGTTCGACCCGGTGCAGCAGAAGGGCCGACCGATCGCCGAATTGCCGATCCCGGCCGACGTCGCGGCCCAGGGCGAGCGGTCGGTGGCCGCGTATCGCGACGGCCACCGGCTCGCCTACCAGTCGGAGGCCCCCGTCAACTGGTGCCCCGCTCTGGGCACCGTGCTGGCCAACGAGGAGGTGATCGGCGGCGTGAGCGAGCGGGGCGGCCATCCGGTCGTGCGGCTCCCCCTCCGGCAGTGGATGCTGCGGATCACCGCCTATGCCGATCGGCTGGAGAAGGAACTCGACGGCCTCGACTGGCCCGCCAGCATCAAAAAGCTGCAGTGCGACTGGATCGGCCGCAGCACCGGCGCGGAGGTCGACTTTCTGGTGGCGCCGGCCGACGGGAGCGACGCGTCATTCAAGAACTGGAAGGAGACGCGGGCCACCACCGGCTTTCCCGAGAAGCCCGGCCCCGACGTCCTGCGGATCTACACCACGCGGCCCGACACGCTCTACGGCGTGACCTCCATGATGATCGCGCCCGAGCATCCGCTGGTGGACGCGCTCACCACGCCCGGGCAGCGAGCCGCGATCGATGCCTACCGGGAGGCAGCCGCCCGCAAAAGCGACCTCGATCGCACCGACCTCGCCCGCGAAAAAACGGGCGTGTTCACCGGCTCGTCGGTGATCCATCCGCTCACGGGCAAGCCCGTGCCCGTGTGGGTGGCCGACTACGTGCTGGCCAGCTACGGCACCGGCGCGATCATGGCCGTGCCGGCCCACGACGACCGCGACTTCGCGTTCGCCACGACGTTCGGCCTCGACGTGATCACCGTCGTGCAACCCGAGGACGGGCCGACGGCGGCGGGCACGCTGTTCACCGGTGACGGCCGGGCCGTGAACTCCGGCCCGTACACGGGCCTCGCCACCCGGGATTTCATCGCGCAGGTCGGGAACGACCTCCGCGCCGCCGGCCTTGGCCGGCCCGCCGTCAACTACAAGCTCCGCGACTGGCTCTTCAGCCGGCAGCGGTTCTGGGGCGAACCGTTTCCGATCCTCCACGAGCTCGACGCGGCCGGCAATCCGACGGGCGTCATCCGCGCCGTGGACGCGAGCGAACTGCCCGTGCCACTGCCCGAGCTCACCGACTTCAAGCCGGGCAAGACGCCCGACCCGCCGCTCTCGCGGTCGGGGTCGGACTGGCTGTTCGTCGAACGCGACGGCAAGCGGTACAGGAGGGAGACCAACACGATGCCGCAGTGGGCGGGTTCGTGCTGGTATTACCTACGGTTCCTCGACCCGCAAAATGCCGATCGGTTCGTCGCCCCCGAGGTCGAGAAGGCCTGGATGCCGATCGACCTCTACATCGGCGGTGCCGAGCACGCCGTGCTCCACCTGCTCTACTCACGATTCTGGCACAAGGTGCTCTACGACCGTGGCCATGTGTCGTGCCCCGAGCCGTTCGGGAAGCTCGTCAACCAGGGCATGATCCTGGGCGAGGTGGAGTTCACCGGCTATCGCAGCGCGAAGGGGGGCTGGGTCTCGGCCGGCAAACAGGCGGAAGGTGACACGCCGGCCCGCGTGCCCGCCGACCAGGTCGAGAAGCAGGGCGAGCACTTCGTGCTCCGCGACGCACCGACGATCCGCGTGGAGAGCCGGGCCTACAAGATGTCGAAGAGCCGCGGCAACGTGGTGAACCCCGACCAGGTGGTCAAGGACTTCGGTGCCGACTCGCTACGGCTCTACGAGATGTTCATGGGTCCGCTGGAGGCGACGAAGCCCTGGAGCACGACGGGCGTGAGTGGCGTCCGCGGGTTCCTCGACCGCTGCTGGCGGCTCGTCGTGGACGAGCGGGCCGACGAGTTCGCGCTCGCGCCGCAGGTGTGTGACGCCCCCCCGAGCGACGATCAGCTCCGCGAGCTGCACCGCACGATCGACAAGGTGACGAAGGACATCGGCTCGCTGTCGTTCAACACCGCGATCGCGAAGATGATGGAGTTCGTCAACTTCTGCACGCCGCTCGAGCGGCGGCCGCGGGCGATCCTCGAGCCGTTCGTCACGATCCTCGCACCGTTCGCCCCGCATCTCGCGGAGGAGCTCTGGGAACTGCTTGGCAGACCGACGCCAGTGTCGCTGGCACCGTGGCCGGCGGTCGAGGAGCGATGGCTCAAGGACGACACCGTCGAGATTCCGGTGCAAATCCAGGGCAAGCTTCGTGGCCGCGTGGTCGTGCCGGCCGACGCCGACGCCGAGGCGATGAAGGCGGCGGCCGCAGCCGATCCGAAGATCGCCGAGCAGCTGGCGGGCAAGCAGATCGCGAAGGTCGTCGCCGTTCCCGGCCGGCTCTTGAATTTCGTGCTCAAGGGCTGACGCCCACCGCCGTCACCCGGGTGAGTGTGTGAAGAAACCGGGTTTGGCGGCCCGCGAAGGGTTCCGTAGATTGGGGGGCACTTCGGCAAGGCAGCCCCTGAGGAACGTGCGATGACCGTGCGGCGTGTGTTGGCTCTCGTGCTCGGCGGCGGCCGGGGCACCCGGCTCTATCCCCTCACTCGCGACCGCTCCAAGCCGGCCGTGCCGCTGGCCGGAAAATACCGCATCATCGACGTGCCGCTCTCCAACTGCATCAACAGCGGCGTGCAGCGGATCTACGTGCTCACGCAGTTCAACTCCGTGAGCCTGCACCGCCACATCCGCCGCACCTACACCTTCGACCCGTTCAGTGGCGGCTTCGTGGAAATCCTCGCCGCCCAGCAGACGCTCGACAGCGCGGGTTGGTATCAGGGCACGGCAGACGCCGTGCGGCAGAACGTCCGCTACCTGCAGCAATCCGACATCAAGCACGTGCTCATCCTCTCGGGCGACCAGCTCTACCGGATGAACTACGCCGACATGCTCGCCACCCACCTCGACCGCAAGGCCGACGTGACCATCGCCGGCATCCCCGTGGCCGACGAGGCCGCCTCCGCCCTCGGTATCATGCGGCTCGACACATCCGGCCGCGTGGAGGGCTTCCTCGAGAAGCCGCAGACGAAGCCGGAACTGGACATGATGCGGACCGACCCGGCGTGGATCGAGCGACAGGGCGTGCCCGCCAAGGGCCGCTCGCTGATGGCGAGCATGGGCATCTATTTGTTTGACCGCGACTGCCTGCTCGACCTGCTGACGAAGACCGACTACCAAGACTTCGGCCGCGAGGTCTTCCCGGCCGCGATCCGCACGAAGAAGGTGCACCTGCACACGTTCGACGGCTACTGGGAGGACATCGGCACGATCCGCTCCTACTACCAGTGCAACCTCGACCTCGCGGGAGCCGACGCCCCGTTCGACCTCGCCGACCCCGAGGCCCCGATCTATTCCCGCGGCCGATTCCTGCCCCCGTCACGATTCGACGGGGCGAGCGTAAAGCGGAGCCTCGTCTCCGACGGCTGCACGATCGGCGAGGGGGCCGTGATCGAGAACAGCGTGATCGGCCTGCGGTGCCGGATCGGCCGCAACGTCGTGATCCGCAACTCCGTGATTCTGGGCAACGACTTCTTCGAGACGGCCGACGACATGGCCGCCCGGGCGTCGAACGGCGCACCGCCGCTCGGCATCGGCGATGGCACGATCATCGAGGGGGCGATCGTCGACAAAAACGTGCGGATCGGCCGCCGGGCCCGGATCGTCAACGAGCACGGCTGGGACAACACGGCCGACAGCGACCGCTTCACTGTCCGCGACGGCGTGGCAGTCGTGCCCAAGGACGCCATCGTGCCCGACGGCTGGATCCCCGAGCCCGGCCTGATAAAGCCCGCGACGGCGTAGGGGCACCTCGGCGCTACGTGCATCGCCGGCTCGGGGGCGGTACAAGTCTCGTCGCGGGACCTCGAAGACTCGGTCCAAATGCTCCTCGAGCTTGCACCGACCCCCTCGCCTACCCGCATTTACTGCGAGCGGGGTCGCCAGCCGGGGGTTTCGCGCGGCACGGGGCCGACGGGAACCTCGGAAGCAGGCTGCGGAGGCGGGAGAATCTCGGCGGGTTCTTCCGTCTCTGTCTCGACCTCCGAGGGCGGATCTGCTTCGACCGACGCGGCCTGTTCTTCCACCGGGGTCAACTCCACCTCGGGCACGACGATCGGCTCGGCGCCAGGTTCGTCGGCCTCCGTCGTCTCCGGGTCCTCGGCCGACACGCGGGCGACGGCGATCGAGGCGTTGTCTTCCGGCCTCACGTCGCGCGCGAGATCGGCGGCGAGCGCCTTGGCAACGAGCTCTGGAACCCGCACGTCGCCTGCCGACACGACGGTCTCTTCGCCCGGTTCGTCGGCCTTCTGCCTGACGATCGGTGGCCATGGCTTCGGCGCCGCTCCGATCGGGAGAATGCCGTTGCTGCGGGCCCGGAAGTCGTTTTGCGGTGCCGATCCGTTGGGCACCGGCCCCGAGTAGTCATACGGGTCCGGGCACATGGTGCAGCCGGTGGCGGCGGTCAGCACGACCGCGGCGACGAACCTGTTCATGGTGCGGGCAGTTCCTTCCGTGCATCCGCGGGCCGGATCCCCATTCCGGCCCGCGACCTGCCGCATCCCTGCGGCCGTTCAGCGGCTGTTCCCCCACCCCACGACCCAGGGTAGGTATCGGGCCGTCACGACCCCCCTCTTCAGAAAAACCGGAACAGCCGGTCACTCGGGCACTGGCAGGCCCATTTTCGCCATCAGGAGCTTCATGTCGTCCCAGACGTCCCGCTTCGCGGCCGGATTCCGCAGGAGGTAGGACGGGTGGTAGGTGCAGATCACCTGGGCCGAGCCGTACGTAAACCAGCGGCGCCGCAACTTGCCGATCGGCTCGTCTGTCTGCAGCAGGGCCTGAGCGGCGGTCGTGCCCAGGCAGCAGATGAACTCCGGCGCGATCGTCGCGAACTGCCGCTCGAAAAAGCTGCGGCAGTTGGCCACCTCGTCGGGCAGCGGCACGCGGTTTCCCGGCGGCCGGCACTTCAGCACGTTGAGGATGTAGACGTCGTCGCGGGAGAGTGTGCAGGCCTCGATGATCTTCGTGAGCAGTTGGCCCGCCCGCCCCACGAAGGGTTCGCCCGACGCGTCTTCGTCGGCCCCCGGCGCCTCGCCGAAGAAGCAGAGCCGGGCATCGGGCCGCCCGACACCGAACACAGTCTGCGTTCGCGTGCCCGCCAGCTCGGTGCACCGGGTGCAATCGACCACCTCCTGCCGCAGGATCGCCAGCGACTGGATGCGGTCAGCGGCAGGTGCCGGCGGTGCGGATGGATGGATCGCCGCGGCTGGCCGGGCGGCGGAGGCCCGCACCCGCTTCGGAAGCGACTGCACGCCCGCGTCGGCCAGACTCTGGAGCCGTTGCTTGATCGCCCTGGGATTTCGTCCGTTCATTACAATCTCGGCTCGGGGGCGGCACAAGTCGCCGCTGCGCGGTCTTTCAGATCGTCGCGG
>CAMDDA010000067.1 GCA_945890755.1 Candidatus Kuenenia stuttgartensis | reverse complement strand
AGAGCCCCAAAACTCGCACTGGCGTTCGTCAGATCGAGGTTGCCGGTGTTCGTCGCGGCCGACGATGCTCCGAACACGAGCCCGCCGGAGAGCGCGGTCGTACCGGCCGAGGTGATCGAAAGCGTGCCCTGGCCGATCGTCGTCGTGCCGGCGGCGTTCACGGTGATCGTCGGCGTCGTGCCCCCCAGGCCGATCGTGCCGCCGGAGAGCGTGTAGTTGCCGGAGTCGGCATCATTAAACGTGAGGCCGTTCGTGGTCACCGACCCACTCACCGTGACCGTGCCTGCCGCACCATTGCCGACGCCGAAGAACGCCACGTCGCTCGTCGTGTTGCCCCACGCACCATACGTCGTGCCGTTGAACCAGTTCGTGCCGCCCGTGGAACTCCACGTGCCCGAGCCGTCGTCGAGCGGCGCGTCACCGCTTGCGTCCCATGTGTAGTTCGCGGCGATGGCGTGCATGGCGAAGGGGGGCATTCCCACCAGCGACCCAACCATGACGGCCACCCGCCATCCGGACAATCTGCGCGTGAGCCCGCGGGCCAGCCTGGTCATGGTTCGTCGTCGGAGCGTATGCATCGCGATGCCTCCGCAGGGCAACGGCAGCCGGGCCGGGCAAACTCGGAACCACGAAGTCGAACGACACGGGGCGGAAACCCCCACATCCTCTCACTGTAGGCCCGGGCGGCATCAGCCGCTATTAGCCAGATGGCTAGGGGCAAATCTCTTGAGCGGCCGAGAAATCGCCTTCATTTCGCGGGTTCACACCGGCCCGACCTTCGCTTCCGGTGGTGTGGCTACGTCGGAGACGGGATTCCCTGTGTCACGGCGGCCTCTGTCACGGCGACCACGGACAGATCAGCGGAATCACCGAACGGCCGAAGCGTCGATACCGAGTGAAGTGGCGATCGAGCGTGAGGACGCGGCTGTCGCGCAACACCTCCGAGAGCCTCACGACGCACGCGTCGGCCAGCGACATTGGCACGTCGGAGTATTTTGCCAAAAGGGCGGCGATCGCTGCCGCCTCCTGCTCGATGGCGAGGCCGATGCGGATGTGGCCCGCTTCCACCGCTGCCAGAAGCCGCCCGGGATCGCCTCCCTCACGGGCATAGAGAAAACAGGCCTCAGTCAGAACGGGTTCACACGTCACAAAAGGCGGCGCGATGGTTGCGAAGATATCGGCGGCCCACCGATGCCACCGGTCACCCCGGCAGAGCCAGGCCACGAGCGGCCCGGTATCGAGCAGGACGGCGCCCTTCATCGGCCCAGGCCGTCGAGATGCCGCGGATTGACCGAGAGGTCTCGCGGGCCGTCGATCGTGCCGGCAAGATCCGCCAGCACGTCCGCCATCGTGGGCTCTGCGGATCCCAGTCGGCGGCTTTCCAAGGCTTCGCGGACGATGTCCGACCGGGAGCGGCGGCGGGTCGCGGACTCTCGCTCCAGCCAGCGGGCGAGCCCTTCCGGAAGCTTCACACTGATCGTCTTCATAGCCGAAGTGTAATACCTATCTGCCATCAAGGAAATACCTGTGTGGCATGCGGGCTTCTTCGCATCCCGGCATCGCAGGGAAGTCGTTCAGCGGGGCCGCTCTTTCCGGGGCGATATGTAGTTGTCGAATTCATCGCCGCGGCCGAGCACACGCGGGTCTTCCTGCCGCGTGAGCTCGGCCATCAGCGTGCGGCGCAGTAACTCGAGCCGCTCGGCCTGCGCCGGCTCGGCAGCGAGGTTGTGCACGCAGTCGGGATCGGTCGCGAGGTCGTAGAGCTCGTCGGCCGGCCGCTTGCCGAAGCAGAGTTGCCAATGCGGGTCGTTCGGGCCGGCGGCCACGATCGCCTGCTTCGTGGGGCCGTCGTCGGTGTCGAGCAGTTTCAGCTCGGGGTTGCCGCACGGCCACCGGTCGGGAGCGAAGTTGTGCACGTAGAGAAAGTCGCCCTGGCGGATGCCACGGGCCGGGTAGCCCAGGCCAGACGGCGTGCCGGGGCGGGCAAAGGCGTTGTTGCGCTCGCGGCCGATGATCACGAACGGCCGCTCAAGGGTCGGATCGCCCCGCAGCAGATCGCCGAAGCTCTGGCCCGTCTGCGGCTCCATGCCGCCGGCGCGGCCGTCGACGCCAAACAGCTCCAGGAACGTGGGGGCGAAGTCGATCCCGCTCAGGAGGGCCGTCTCGCGGCGGCCCGGCCTGGCGATCCCCGCCGGCCAGCGGACGACGAGCGGCATGTGGTGGGCCTCGTCGAACGTGTGCCCCTTCACTCTGGGAAAGGGCATGCCGTTGTCGCTCGTCACCACCACGATGGTGTTGGCTGTTTCGCCGGCTGTGTCGAGTGCGGCAAGCAGCGATCCCACCTCGCCGTCGAAGCTCTCGATCGCCGCAGCGTAATCGAGCATGTCGCGGCGGATGACGTCGGTATCGGGCCAGATCGCGGGTACGCGATCGATATCGGTGGGCTGCTTGCCGGCAGCCAGGCCGCTATCGCGCTTGTAGTTGCGGTGGGGGCGGCGGCTACCGAACCAGTAGAAGAAAGGCTTGTCTTTGTCGCGCCGCGTGAGAAACGAGGCGAGGCCTGCACCGGCGTCCTTGCCAGTCACGGCCCGCAGGCCGAAGTTGCGCGGCTTGCCTTCCGCCGTGAGGGCGGTGCCCGGCTCCCACACTTTCCCGGCGGAGCCGCAGGCAATCCCGGCCGCGGCGCAGGCTTCGGGAAAGGCCATGAATCGAGGCGGAAACGTCGGGTAGTGGTTCGCCGCATCTTCGAGCTGCCACGGATTGCGGCCCGTCAGGATCGCCGCCCGGCTTGGCGAGCACTTCGACGTGGCGACATAGAAGTTGTCGAACACGATCCCCTCGGCGGCGAGCCGGTCGATGTGCGGCGTCTTCACCCAGTCGCAGCCGTACGACTCGCCGAAGTGCCGCGAGGCATCGTCGGCGATGATGAAGAGCACGTTCGGCCGGCGCGGCCCAGCGTCTTGCGCACGCTCCGGTTCAGCGACTGCTGCGGCGACCGGCACGACGAACGCCCCGCCCGGCCCGATCCAGCGCATGCCGGGCTCCACCCGCTCGTCGAACGACTCCTTCGCAAAGCGGACGCTGACCCTCCGCCCTTCGCGCAGATTGAGGTGCACCCGCGAGACGACCGGCTCCGCAGGCACGATCTCGAGCATCTCGCCCGCGCGCTCGGCCCGACAGTTCCAGGCCCGTAGGGTGCCGTCCTCACGCTCGAGCACGAAGGCGTTGGGCACGAACTGCTCGGCCAGCCAGCGGAAGTGCTCGTGCACGTCGTTGTCGCAGCTCCAGCCTTGGCTACGCATGGCAGCCACCTTGCCCTCGGGCACCCGCCACCAGTCGCTGATCATCGGCAGCCACTGCTCGCCCACGATCGTAGGTACGTGCTTTCCCTGGCCGGGTCTCTCGGGATCGGGCACGAACTGCCGGGCCTCGACGTATGGATCGGGCACGAACGCCCACCGCAGCCTTCCCGTCTCCTGGTCGATCGCCTGGGCACAGGCGCCCATCGCGTTGCAGGCCAGGTTGAGGAACCGCTCCTCCCCGGTGAGCAGATAGAGATAGATCGCTCCGAACTGGCTGCGCATCGTCCAGCCGTGCGGCGAGTTCATCATGCTGGGGCTGGTCAGCACGTCGTACTGGGCCTCCCACCAGCGGAGCGTGCCGCCCCGCATCCGGCCGTCGGGGATCAGGGCCTGCGTCAGGCACTCGTGCCGGCCGCGAACCTCCAGGCTGGTTGCCAGCTGACGGGCCTTTCGGGAGGCGTCGTCCGTCGTCAGCGCGTGCAGGGCCAGGAGCGACCACACGCTGCCCGCCTGGTTGTCCTCGTATGTGGGTTCGCCCTCGGTGTGGCCCAGGTCCTTCACCTTCTCGAGGTTGGCGACGGCGCGATCGATGGCAGCGAGGTGCCGGGCGATCGGGGCGGCGAACCGCCCATTCCCCGCCACGGCGACCGCGTCGTGCTCCTGTTCCAGCCGCACGAGGTCTGCGAGGAACTTCGTGCCGAGCGTGAGCGCGCCATAGCTGTTTTTGCCGTGGGTGAATGCGCCGTCGGGCTTCTGGAACCGCTTGATGAAGTCGTCGGCCCAGTCGGCGGCCCGCTGCAGATGCTCGACGTCGCGGGTGACGGCGGCCCGCAGCGTGAGCAATCCCAGCATCCATGCCGAATTCTGGGGACGGTCCGGCCAGGTAGGCCTGTCTTTGTAGAAGTGCCCCGTTGCCGGATCGACCATCGCGGCGAAGAAAGCCTGAAACTTCTCCTCGGTTTCCGCGAGTCGCGCCGGATCGGGGGCGTACCGCTCGGCCCAGTAGGCGTTGAAGAAGCCCAGCCAGCCCTCGCGGTGCATCATCGGCTTCTGCTGCATCCGCAACGCCTCGGCCCGCGCCTGCTCGAGATACCAGCCCCACGGCTTGCGAACGCAGAGCACGGCCTCGGTCCGCTTGTCGTCGGCAACGGCCTGAATCGTGTACTCACCCGGGGCCTCTGGGGCGGAGAACGTGTAACGCACCGCGCCTCCGCCCATCCGCGGGGCCGGCAGCGGCCAGGCCTTGCCTCCTGCATCCGTCATCGTGAGCACGGGGACTTCACTGCCGGGGCGGTGAACGGTCAGTTCGACGGTTTCCCCTGAGGCAGCAGTGGTTCGGTCCAGAGAGAGGGCTGGCGCGTCGCAGAGCGTAGCGACCGCGGCCGGCACGTCGTCGAGCTTCGCGACCGGCTGCAAGATGATTCGCCAGGTCTGCGCAGCACCGGCCGCGAGGGCAGAGATCGCCTGCGGATGTCGCGGCGGCAAGGGCAACGCATGCAGCAGATCCAGGTGCGACGTGGTGATGCGATGGCCGTTCCCTTGATACCCGTGGGCCCACGAGGCCACCGCATCGGGCGACGCAATGGCCAGCACCTGACCGTTGGGTGTCTGGAAGTAGCCCCAGAAATGAGTCTGCTCACACCGGAGGAGTGTGGGAAAGAACGTCGTGAAGTACGTGCGTGGATCCTTCATCTCCTGGTTCATGCCCAGCGTCAGCCGCACATGCGGTTGGGCCACGATGGGCGCGGATCCGTGGTTACGGATCGACGCATCGATCGTCAGCCGTCCGGCGTCGTCGCGGTACGCCAGTCCATACTCCGCGTCCCCGGACCGGCCCGCGAACCGCATGTCGTCGCCCGGTACTGGCGCGAGTTCGACCCCGGCCCACGCCGGACCACGTGCCTTGTCGCCCTGCGGCCTCCAGGGCACGTTGATTCGTTTGTCGCCAAACGTCATGTCGAGGCGTTGGATCGTGCCATCGGGGGCGACCGAAAGCGTCCAGCCGCCGGCGGGAGAATCGAGCCGGCGCGACGAGTCGTCGGCCGGCTCTGCCAATGCCGCATGCGTGAACGCCGATGCGGCGACGATGCCGAAAGCAACGACCAGTTGCGGCAAGGTGTGATGCATGATGGGGCGGCTTTCGGGTGCAGAGAATGGGTTCATGGCCTCGGGCACGGGACCGGGAGCCAGAACGTGTTTTCGCCTGGCTTCAGGTCGGCCCAGGCGCCGGGGATCGGCGGGGCTGAAGGCATGCGACGGCGGCCGGCGATGTCGGTCGGGAGGTCGGTGGCTGGGACGCCGGGGATTTTCTTCAGGCCGCAGGGGGAGAAGCCTGCCGGCAGGGTGATGGTCAGCCGACCGCTCGCACGGTCGAACTCACTCGTGATCGGGCCCATGGCCATGCTCGACTCGTCGCACCCCGTGCCGGGATTGGCTGTGCGCCAGGCATCGCGCCAGCGGCCGAGGTCGAGCGGCTGCTTCGCGACAGCCCAGGCGTCGGCTGTGGCGTCGAAGCCGTAGAGATTGCCATCGAAGCGCCGGTCGGCGTGCTTGGGATGGTCGGCTGCGGGTACCGTCACGATTGCCTTGCCCGTGCTGGCAAGAAGATTGTTGTAGATGCCGACATCGGCCGCGGTCCAGGTGCCGGGCCGTGCGACATCGAACGGCCAGTCGATGGCGGCCACCGTCGAGCCCACGACCGTATTGTGGGCCACCGTGACGCCCCCCGACTCGCGAAACCGGATGCCGACCGCGTTGTCGATGAGGACATTGTTTGCGAACAGGCACGATGCCTTGCTGCCGATCTCGAAATCGACCCCCACCTCGTGGCCGATCACGACGTTGCCCACGACCTGCGATCGCTCACCCGCGCCGCCGTCGAGCCATAGGCCCCAGCGGCCGAGATTGTCGGCAATCAGATTGCCCTCGATCACGGAATCGTGCGGCGAGTGGAGCTTGATGCCGGCGCTCTCCCAGCGCTTCGTGCCGGTGAACCGCAGGGCGTTGTTTCGCATTACGACGTTGCGGTGGATCACGAGATGCGTGCCGCCGTAGTTGGCCGTGCCGGCGGCGCCGTTGTCGAGGATCTCGTTGCCTTCGACGATGTGGTAGCCCGGCGGATGCCGCCGCATCTGTGGATCACGCGCATGGCCGGGCACCGGCCGCTCCAAGTCGGCCTCGGCCGAGCCCTCCGCGCCCAGATCGATGCCCAGGCCGTTGGCATGGCGGATCACGTTGTGACTGAACCGCCAGTGATGGCCGCTCCGGGGACCGATCGCGCCGGCCTGCTGCCACTCAGGTTTCTCGCGGACCCAAAAATCGGCCGGATATTGGTTGCCGCAGTGCTCCATGACAAAGCCCTCGACCTCGATGTGGCCCAGGCCACGGACGTGGGGCGCGAAGATCCGCCGACGGGTCGTGATCTCCACCGTGTGGTCCTGCGGGCGGGGCGACACGCCGTCGGGCCGGCGAGGAAAATGGACGAACAGGCGGCCGGCGGCGGCATCGAACCACCAGGAGCCCGGCGCAGCGGCGAGTTCCCTCTGGAAGGGCACCTGCGTGAGGATCGCGCCATCCACGAACACCTGCCCGAGGGTGTAGACCATGTCGGGGTCGGCGTCCTTTGCAAATCCCTGAGCACCGGCCGCAGCACGGGCGTGCTCCGGCCGGCCGTCGCGGCCCCACGGCGTGGCTGACGACGCGATGCGAAACGGGTTCTCGCCATCCACGTGGGCCGTATCGGTGAAGAGCGATTCATCGACGACGCCGGACCAGATGCCGCCGCCCTCATCTGCCCACTCGGGCGTCCATACGTCGGAGCCCTTGATGATCGCCGCATGCCGCATGACTGAGCGAAACACGATCGGCCGGCCTTCGACGCCACCCCGCGGCGGTGCGACCCGCTCGCGGTAGACGCCCGGATGCACGAGCACCGTGTCGCCCGGGTGGGCTGCCTCGGCTGCTCGCTGGATCGTGCAGAACGGCTTGGCGGCGGAGCCCGGGCCTGCGTCGTCGCCGGTCGGTGCCACGTGATAGGTGGTGCCGTCGGACACGGCCGCGGTGAAGGGCAGCGCCGGCAGGCCTGCGCCATTCACGAGATTGCAGTTCGAATTGGCCTGCCAGCCGAGTCGCACCTGTGCGGGCTCAGCGACAGCATCGGCCGACACGAGCACGCGATCGCCGTCGATCTCTGCCGTCGCGGGCACGAACACTCCGTCGGCTCCGGCGATCTCCCACGAGTCGGACGGCTTCCCGTCACGGGTTGTCAGGCCGTCGCTCGCGCTCGAGAACGTGACGACCGCGCGGCTGCCGTCGTGGCTCGCGGAGAGCATCATCGGGCTCGCATCGACCATGCCCTCTTCACCGTAGGTGCGCACGAGCGCCAACCGGGCGAGCCGCTCGCCCACGCTCCGCTTGTCGGGCGGGTGGATGGCGACCGGCTCGGGGGAGTCGGCCATCGAGATGTCGTTGCAGACGATCAGGCCGCTGTTGGGTAGCGCGGCCACGGCCTGCGCCTGCGAACGCCACATGTCGGTGAGCCCCGCCCGGCCCTTCACCGCCGGCATCTGGACGACATAGAACGCAAACTCGTCGCCCCACGACCGCCGCCAGTCGGCGACCATCGCGGCGAGGAACTCGTCATAGAGCGGGCCCTGCGTTTGCCCCGTGTCGGCTTCGCCCTGATTCCAGAGGACGCCGCGGATGCCGAAGCCGATCATCGGGTGGATCATGCCGTTGTAGAGCAGGCAGCCCCGCATCGAGAGCGGTTTGTAGAGCGGTCCTCGGGGCCCGGCGTCGATCGGCAGCGGTGGCAGAGGATGGGCGAGCGTTGCGTTGTTGCGGGCGGCTGCGACCCATGCCCGCATCGTTTCCTGGGCCTGCGGCAGTTCCGCGATCTTCCGAGCCAGAAACTGCCGCCGCTCGGCAGCAAACGCGGCGAACTGCGGCGACGATGCCAGTGCTGCATCGCTCATCCAGAGGAGGATCGACGAGCCCCCCTGGTTCGCCTCGATGATCCCGACCGGCACCTTTCTCTTCGCGTGGATCGTCTTCGCGAACCAGTAGCCCATGCCGGAGATCGAGCCTGCCGTCTCCGGTGACACGACCACCCACGAGCCGAAGTCACGCCGCTGCGGCCAGGGGCTGGCGGTCCGCAGGTGCGAGAAATACCGGATCGCGGGCAGATCAGCCTGGGGCTGCTCCTCCTTGAATCCGAGGCAGCCGGCATGCGAGTAGCCGGAATTCGATTGTCCCGAATTGATCCAGACCTCGCCGACGACCACGTTCCTGATGGAGCGTTGTTCTGTAGCGGTGGAGACGTCGAGCGTCCGTGGCTCTGCGGTGGCCGCGAGCGCAGGGAGCACCGCATCCCAGCGGCCGTCGTCTGCCGCACGGGCCGTGGCCTCGTACCCTGCGAATCTCACCCGCACGCTTTCGCCGGGCTCGGTCCAGCCCCAGACCTTCACCGGCGTGTCGCACTGCACGACCATGTTGTCGGCAAAGAGGCTCGCCACTTCGAGCGGCCGGTGGGCGGGCACTGGAGGGACCGCGAGCGGCGCGGCTGCCGGCCATGGCGTACATGCCGGTGGCGCAGCGTCGTCGGCAGGAATTGTCAGAGCCGTCTCCGCGACCGCCTTCCAAAACGGCTCACTCGCACGGTCACTCGTACCTTCCGGCGGCGTGAGCGTGCGGACGCCCGGCATGGCCTCAGCCGCACGGATCGCGTCGGCGATCATACCGACGCGATCATGTGTCACGAGTGTGCCGGGAATCACGAATGGCAGCCCCGGCCGCTGCCAAGCCCGTCGCCACGACTCCACGAGCTTCACGAAGGCGTCGCCCCCCGGTGCCATCGGCATGCCGAAGTCGGCGTGGAAGACGACGCCGCGGATGGCGAGTGGCACGAGTGGGCCGATGGCGGCGTTGAAGGCTGCCGAGGACGTGTCGTTGAAGGCCGGCTGCTGTCCATACCACGGTGCCGGCACGCAGGCAGGCAACGGAAACAGATCCATCGGGTCGGTTGCGTGCCGTCGTCGTCCGAGCCATTCCAGCCACGATTCCACGCGGGTGATGTCGTCGGGCAGCACGGCGGCGAGCGTCTTCAACTGCTGTGCCTGCCTCGCGTTCGCCGGATCGGGAGACCAGGCCAACCACTCGTGCGTTGCCGATGCGCGGCTTGCGAGGACGAGGCCCACTGGCACGCCGCTGGCGGTGTGCAGTTCCCGCCCCAGATACCACGCGACCGACACCTCGCCGATCGTCTGCGGTGTCACCGGCATCCACCGGCCGGGGGGCGGGATGTCGGCCACGGGAACGAGCGAGCCATAGACATCGGGCCGCAGGATGCGCACCTGCGGAAAGCGCGCCTTCGCGATCTCGTCCGGACCGTTATGCAGCCGCTGGGTGGTGCGGTCGAACCCGCAGCCCGCGTCGATCCAGACGTCCCCCACGAGTACGTCGTCGATCGTCACGATTTCGCCACCCGATGAGATCGTCAGCGTGGCCGCAGTCGCGTCGGCCGCGAGCGGCTCCAAAACGATCTGCCATCTGCCGTCGGCATCGGCGGTGGCCCGCTGCGACTGCCCCTTGAAGGCCACCGTCACGTCCGAGCCGGGCGGCGCCTGTCCCCAGATCGGCGCCGGCCGGTCGCGTTGGAGCACCATCGACGTTGCGAACACGTTGGACGCACGAAGCCGCGGCGGCTCAGCCGCCCCCGCCACACCGCTCGCGCAGAGCATGACCCAGCAGATGGCGAGAAGCCGGTTGAGGTGGGGCATGCTGCAGCCTGCGGCAGGAAGACGGTGCCAGAGTGGCCAACCGACTGTATTGCAGCCTTGCGTCTGGCCAGTCGCCATCCGCCATATGGCTAGTGTGACCGGAACAAAAACTCGGGATAATCCGTGGGGTTGCCACAGGACCGTGGCCGGAGGTGCGGATGCCCGCCCGGATGATTCGCCTGCTGCTCGTCGATGACCACGCCGTGATGCGGGCGGGGCTCGCCAATCTGTTGGCGTCGGCGGGTGATTTTCAGGTGGTGGCCCAGGCCGACGATGGCCGGGCTGCCGTGCGGCTCTGGAAGGAGCACAGGCCCGACGTCTGCCTCCTCGATTTGACGATGCATGGCATCGACGGCGTCGAGACGCTCAAACTCCTGCGTGAAGGCGACCCGCGGGCTCGCGTGCTCATGCTCACGTCGTCCGACTCGGCCGACGACGTGGCCCGGGCCCTGGCCGCCGGCGCCAATGGCTACGTGACCAAGAACGTGGGCCACAAGGAACTCTTCGCGGCGATCCGCGATGTATATGCGGGGGGCAGCCCCGTGAGCCGCGACAAGATCGTGGACGCGAACCCGCGGCCCTCGGCGGCCAACGGGCTGACGCCGCGGGAGGTGGAAGTGCTCGGCCTGCTCCGCGAGGGCTTTACGAACGCCGACATTGCGCGGCTGCTCGGCATCACGACACACACCGTGAAGGTGCACGTGGCCGGCATCATCACGAAGCTCGGCGTGAGCGATCGCACGCAGGCCGTCGCGCGGGCCTTCGATCTCGGCCTCCTGGCGGCCAAGCCGCCCGCCACCGCGGCGAAAGCCCAGCGGTGAGCCGCATGGCCCATGCCCGTCCATACAAGCCCTGAGCGGAAGCGAGGGGATCCCGCGGCGGCTGATGGGTTGACGGAGATTGTAGACGCCTGTACACTCTTTCGTCATGAACACGTATCGCATCTACGAAGATCTGCGGTCGTCGCTGGGCGAAGAGGCCGCCAAGTCGTTGGCTCACACCCTCGGGCCAATGTTCGAGGAACTGGGAGACACGGTGACCAAGGCCGAGTTCCGTGAACTCAACGCCACCGTCGGGCGGCTGGCGGAGGCCCAGGAGCGGACCGAGGTCAAGGTCGCCCAGCTCGCGGAGGCTCAGTCACGCACTGAGGCCCAACTGGCAACGCTCACTCAGGTCGTTCAATCGCTGGGAGAAGAGGTGGGGCGTCGGGGCGATCGGCTCGACGCGTTGGTGGGCCGAACGTTCGAGGTGCAGTTTCGCGATCGGCTGACGTCCTACCTCGGCCGGCTCATGCGGCGGGGCAAGCTGCTTCGAAATGACCAGGTGCTCGATGCGATCGAGCAATCGATCGACGCTGTCGAGGCCGACGAGGTCTTGCGGGCAGACGCGATTGCGGCGGGTGTCATTGATGGCGTTGCCAGCCATGTCGTCGTGGAGGTGTCCATAACGTGCCATGCCGATGACGTCGATCGGGCTGAGCAGCGGGCCGGCATCCTGCGGAAGGCTGGACTTGTGGCGGTTCCACTCGTCGCCTGCGAGTTTATTTCGCGGGAATTGCTTGCCTACGCCCGCAGCAAGCAGGTGCGGATCTGGTGCAACGGCACGATTCTCGACGCGGCGGCGTGAACGCCCTCGGGCTGGTGGCACTGGTGCCCGACCTCAGTTTGCTCAGCCGTCGGGATTGGCGAGCAACTGCTCGAGCCTGGGGCGGAGCACGACTGGTATGCGGTCCAGAGTGGCGGCGTCGATGAGGCCGACATCGATCATGTCTCGAAGATGAGTGCGGTCTTTGTCGCGGTAGGCCGTGAGCTTCATCGTGATCAGCCGATCGATATCGACAATTCGGTAGCCGTCGAGCGTCTGGGCAGCGGAAAGCTCTGGGGCCGCCGTAGGGTCGGCGGGCTTCACCGGCTCGCCGGCGAAGAGGATGTGCACCGCCTCGCGGGCCTTGCCCTGTGGTCCGTCCACAAAGATGTTGATCCCGAACGTGAATGAGTGGATGAATCCCACTGCCTCGAGGGCAGCGGTCGCACGCGGCAGATCAGCGCGATCGATCAACAGATCGACATCCACCGTGGTGCGAACAGCAGCCGGATCGATGCGAGCCACCCAGGCGGCGACCGCATGGCCGCCCACGACGGCGTGCGGGATGCCCGCTGCGTCGAGGGCTGCGACGGCCCGTTTGAGGCGTTCCTTCACCATCGCCACCGCCTGCTCCACGCGGTCGAGCACGTCGAAGCCAAACGTCACGACGCTCGGCCCCGGCATGCGGGCCCAGGGATCTTCGCTCGACGTTTCAGGGTTCGGCGTTTCGGGTGCGGCAGCCATGAAGTCAAGTGTACCGCTTTGCGGCGGCCGCTCTCTAAGGAGTGTACAGAAGAACAGTATTTGTCAAGGGGCTGGTCAACGGCTGGTTGCGGGCGTCAGCGGGCCGCGGTGTACGTCGGGAGGTGGCGGTAGGGCACTTCGAGTGCGAGGAGATGGAGGGCCGTGACGTAGAGGCGGCCGCCATATTGGCCCCAGCGGTCGGGTTGCGGGCCGAGGGGATCCCAACTGCCAGACTTCGCGCCGGCCGTGTCTTGCGTCGAAGCGAGCGTGCCCACGAGGCTCCGATACCAGCGGTCCCAGTCCGGCCCGCCGGTGTGCACGAGCACCTGCGAGGCGTAGTACCAGAGATAGGCATCGCGGGTTTTGTCGGTGGCCGAGCCATACGCTACGGGCACGGATACGAGCGACTTCGCCGCGGCCAGAACGTTTGGATCCGCAGTCTCGGCGCCGGTGTGCAGTCGCATGACCGCGCCGACCGCCGTCATGCAGGCAGATGACAATCGCGACGGCCGCTGCCGGGAATTGCGGGGGTTGTAGAGATAGCGGGCCGGATCGCCGGGCACGACCGCGGCGTCGAGGAGCGTGCGGACGCCCGAGACCGCCCGCGGATCGGTGTCGAGACCCGCGAGCGAGCCGGCCCGGAGGGCCACCAGCATCCAGCCACTCACGGAAAGATCGGCGTCGCTCCGCGGCGTGTAGCGCCAGCCACCGCGGTCGGGATGCTGGCTCGCCGCGATGAACCGGCAGGCCTGCGTGGCCGCGGGCTTCACGCGGGCATCGCCCGTCATCCCGACGGCCTCGCAGAGCGCCATCGCCGCAATGCCGTGGCTGTAGAGCCAGGCGCAGCTGTTGGAAAGCTCGTCGGCAGGCACGTACAGATCGCCGTCGGGCTTCTGCCGCGCGATCAGAAACTCGAGACCGCGGCGGACGGTGTCGCGATGCGGGCCGTCGAAGTGATCATGCCCAGCACCGAAAAAGCAGAGGAGGGCGAGGCCGGTGGCGGCCGTCGCGCTTTCGAGCTTCGGGACGTCGGCCGCCGTGCTGCCGGCGAAGCGTCCCAGGCTCCAGCGGCCGTCGGGTTGCTGCGACCGCACCAAAAAGTCGAGTCCGCGGGCCACGACGGCATCGGCCCGCTCGGCCGTCGCGGCGGCCTCGTCACCGGGTGAGCCGGCCCGGCGGTCAGCCCGCTTGTCGGGCGCCCGGCGGGCGAATGCGTCGGATACGTCCCGCACACGCCCCTCCGCCGGCAGTGACACGGAGGTCACGCGTTCGAGCGGCACCGCCGCGGGGCCGAGCGGTGCGGCTGCGGCAGCGTCGGCGGGCTCTCCACCGGAGAGTTCTTCGTCGCCGTCGGCGGGGACTGCCGTGCCGCCCCGGGTGACACCCGTTCCTGCTTCGCGGGCCGCCGCGAGCCCGCCCGAAGCGCGGCCGACGGCGGCTGGAGCGAGAGTAGCAAAGCCATCGGCCGCGGCTGCCCGGGCGGAACCGGTGGCAGCGGCCGCGCCGGCCGCCGCGATGCCGAAGCCGGGAGCAATGGCTGCGACCGACGCATCGATGCCTGCGGTCGCTGCGGCCGCAGCCCGACCGAGCGGCGCTGCGGGGGCCGCGGGAAGCGGATCGGCGGCGGTGCGGCCGCCACCGACGACTGACTCGGTGGCCGCGTCGCTGGCACTGGCCGCGGCCGCAGCGCGGCCCATCACCGGGGCTGCGAGCGGCTGCGTCGCCAGCGGGCGGGAGAGTGCCCGGGCCACGGGCTGCGGGGCTCCGGTCTCCGCGAGCGTTGCCGGTGCGGCCTCGCTTCCCATTACCTGCGCGGTGATCCCCGAAGCCACGGTCGCGGATCGTGCCGGAGCGGAGCCAGCCGCGGTGAGCGGCGCGATGCTGTCGGTCGCGCGACGCGGCGGGGATGAACTCGCCAGCCGCTCGAGGAGTGCGACCTCACGCGGCCGCGGCGCGGCGACGACGGCCGACTCCCCGCTCGTGGTCGTCGCAGCCGATGCCGCAGCGGCCGGGGCCGGCTGCTCGAGGGGATCGCTCACGCTACCCACGCCAGCGA
>CAMDDA010000066.1 GCA_945890755.1 Candidatus Kuenenia stuttgartensis | reverse complement strand
CGGAAGGCATCGACGATTCCGGCCACGAGCGGCGCCTCGGGGCCGACGACGGTCAGATCGACGGTGCGGCTGCGGGCGAGTTCCAGGAGGGCGGGGATGTCGGTCGCCGACACGGCGACGTTTTCTGCGATCGAGGCCGTACCCGCGTTGCCGGGGGCGCAGAGGACTTCCGCGCCGTCCTGGGCCAGTTTCCAGGCGATCGCGTGCTCGCGGCCCCCGCTGCCCACGACGAGGACGCGGCGGGATGTCGTCACGGTGCAACTCCTGCGGTGAAATAAGGTTTGGTCGTGGCGTGGTTGTACCCGACGCAGGCTGTTCAGTGGCGGAGGAGGGAGGGGCGTGTTGGGCAAACGACATTGACACCCCCGGTGGTGCCGATACAGTTAGATAGAGTTCGTGAAAAAAATCACGAACTCCATATTCCCCGAGAGAAACGACGGTTTTGGGGCTAGCGGCAGCCCGTTGGCGGTGGCCAATCGCCGCGACCCCAGCCGTTCACCACGGTGAGCGATGGCAGACAACAAGAAAATGTCGGTCGCCGAGATCCTCGCGGCCGCCCGGGCCGGAGGCGGAAAATCCGGCGCGGCTCCAAAACCGGCGCCGGTCGCGGCGCCTGAGGCCGAGGGCGACGCTGGGTCTGAGCCCGCGGCGCCAGTCGCCGCAGCGGCGAAGCCAGCGGCCGCGAAGCCAGCCCCCAAAGGCGACGGCAGCCGTCCGAGTGTGGCTGATATTCTGGCGTTGGCACGGGCGAAGAAGGGCGAAGGCGAGGCTGCGCCCGCAGCCAAGCCGGCGGCTGCAAAGCCCGTCGCTGCGGAGAAGCCCGCTGCCAAGCCATCCGCCAAGCCTGCCGCCGCGGTGGCGAAGGGCGGGCCGAAAACCGGCGTGCAACGCGATACCGCGAGCATCCTCGCCGCCGCTCGGGCCGGCGCAAAGCCCGGGCCCGTAAGCAAGGCCGACGCCCCGGCCCGGCCGGCGCCGAAGCCGAAGCCTGCCGTCGAAAAGGCGGCCGAGCCCGTCCGTGCGGCTCCGCCGATGCCGGTCAAGCCCGCGAAGCCGGCGGCCAAGAAGGCCGACGACGAGGATCGCCGCGGGTTTCTTCAGATTGCCCTCGGCTCGTTCATGGCGATGGGGTTCACTGCGTTGTCGGTGACGGGCGGCCTCTTCACGCTCGGGCTGGCCCGCTATCTGTTTCCGAATGTGTTGGCCGAGCCGCCCAGCCGATTCAAGGTGGGCTTCAAAGACGGCTTCCCGTCCGGCAAGGTCGAGACCAAGTTCGTCGCCCAATACGGCGTCTGGGTGGTGAACGGCGAATTCTCGGGCCAGCAGCAGATTTACGCCTTGAAGACCGTCTGCACCCACCTGGGCTGCACGCCGAGCTGGCTCGAGGCTGAGCAGAAGTTCAAGTGCCCCTGCCACGGCAGCGGCTTCTACAAGGACGGCATCAACTTCGAGGGGCCGGCGCCCCGGCCGCTGGAGCGGTATGCGATCCGCACGGCCGACGACGGCCAACTCGAGGTGGATAAGAGCCGGGCCTTCCAGGAAGAGCTCGGCCAGTGGGCCGATCCCGATTCGTTTGTCACCGTCTGAGGAAGGGACCGTTTTCAGGCCATGGCCATCGGCGAAACGATTCGTAATTCACAGATTTGGAAGAGCATCTTCCGTCATCCGATGCCGCTCGATCGGCGGAATCGGATCGTGGTCATGCTCACCAATTTCTTTCTGCACCTCCATCCGGTGTCGATCAAGAAGCAGGGCATCGCCCTGTCGTTCACCTGGTGTATGGGAGGAGTGACCTTCTTCCTGTTTCTCGTGGAGACGGTCACGGGCGTGCTGCTGATGTTCTATTACCGGCCGACGCTCGAATGGGCCTACAACGACATCCTCGCGCTTCGCGACGTCACGAGCCTCGGGATCCTGCGCGAGCTCCATCGCTGGGGCGCACACGCGATGGTGATCACCACATGGCTCCACATGTATCGCGTGTTTCTCACGGGCAGCTACAAGCCGCCGCGGGAGTTCAACTGGGTGATCGGCGTGATCCTGCTTCTGCTCACGCTGCTCCTCTCCTTCACCGGGTATCTCCTGCCGTGGGATCAGCTGGCGATCTGGGCCATCACGGTGGGCTCCAACATGGCCCGGGCCACGCCTTTTCTCGGCTACGAAGGCCCGGGGCAGCAGCTGCTCACGATCGGCGGGATCGACATGATCACCGACGGGTCGGATGCCCGCTTCGGTCTGCTCGGCGCCCGGTTCGTGGGCGAGGAGACGCTCAACCGGTTCTATGTGCTCCATTGCATCGCCATCCCACTGGCCGTGGCGCTGCTGTTGGCAATCCATTTCTGGCGCGTGCGAAAGGACGGCGGCATCAGCGGGCCGCTCTGAATCTCCGATGCATTCCAACGGCTTTTTTCTCAAAGACGTCGCCGGCTTTCTCGGTGGCTACTACGCGTTCATCGCCCTGATGAACGGCGTGGCGGCCGTCCTGCTCTGGAAGCGGAAAAACCAAGCCGGCTGGGCCATCGTGTGGTCGGTGTTCGCCGGCGCGATGATGGTGCTCGCCAGTCTGGCCCTCTCGGGGTCGGAGTCGATGGTGCCCGCTCTGCCGTCCGCCGTTCGCACGCTGGTCAACAAGCTTTCGGGCCCGATGCTCTACACGGTCGGCACGATGGCGCTGTTTACCGCCCTCTTCGTGTTCCGGAAGTTCTTCGTGCAGCCGATGGTGGCCTGGTCGATTCTGAATATCGCCATGGTGCTCATGGGGCTCTCGATGGCCGACGAGAACTTCGCCGCCATCGTGATGAAGCCCGACAACGTGCCGATCGTCGGCCTGGTGTTTCTGCTCGCCTTCTTCACGTGGGTGGCCACGAAGCAGGCTGTGGTCAACGACGAGCGGATCGCCCAGGGCCTGCCGCCGATGGAGAAACTCGACGACGAGAAGGTGCTCGTGTGGCCCGACCTGGTCTACACCGAATTGATCTGCATGGTGGCCGTGTCGGCCTTCCTGCTCTTTTGGGCGATCTTCCTCCCGGCTCCCCTCGAGGAGCCCGCTTCGAGTGTGAAGACGCCGAATCCGTCGAAGGCCCCGTGGTACTTCCTTGGCCTCCAGGAGATGCTCGTCTACTTCGACCCGTGGTATGCGGGCGTGGTGCTGCCGAGTCTGGTCGTGTTCGGGCTGATGGCCATGCCCTACCTCGACTACAACAAGAAGGGGAACGGCTACTACTCGATCGAAGAGCGGAAGTTCAGCTACCTGACATACCAGTTCGGCTTCTTCGTGCTCTGGATCACGCTCATCATCCTCGGCACGTTCCTGCGGGGGCCCAACTGGAACTTCTACGGCCCGTTCGAATATTGGACGCCCTACAAGGTGGAGGTGCTGAATAACGTCGATCTGCCGCAGATGTTCTGGGTGAACCTGCTCGATCGACCGCTGCCTCGGCCGCCGCAGGGGGCGGGAACGCTCTCCCAGATCGGCTACATCCTGCTCCGGGAGGCGCCCGGGCTCGTCCTGCTCGGGGCCTATCTGCTGCTCCTGCCGCCGCTGTTGGCCGTCACCGTGTTTCGCGGCTTCTTCGCCAAGATGGGCTTCGTCCGCTACATGATCATGGCGAACCTGATGCTGCTCATGCTCACGCTGCCGATCAAGATGCTTCTGCGGTGGACGCTCAACCTGAAGTACATCATCAGTATTCCGGAGTTGTCGCTCAATTTTTAGTGCCGGGGCTTCGGCTTCGCGCTCGGCTTCTTTGAGAAACATCCATGCCTGCTACAGAACAAACACGGTGGAATCTCAAGATCCTCCACGTGGTCTTCGGCATCGCGGCACTCGTGTTGTTGCTCGCCACGGTGTTGATGCTCGCGGCCGATCACAACCGGCCCTGGAAGAAATACGCCCGTGGATTCCGGAACCTCGAAACCTGGTCCGCGGCCGCCCGCGTCGCCGAACAAGACTCGGCCGCCTATGAGGCGCGGCGAAAGGAACTCGAGGACCGGTTGGCAGAGGCCCGCCGAGCCGATCTCGATGCCGGCCTTGCCAAGCAGTTCATCGCCCAGGTGCGAACCGTTCCGGCCGATGTCGAGGCTGCCGATCGGGCGGAACTCGACGTCGACCAGCTTGTGAGCCAGGCCGATCCTGAGGAACGGCTCGTCCTTCGCGGAGATCTCCTCGAACGGCTCCGTGACATCGCCAAGCGGGCCAAGTTCCGCGAGGACCTGCTGGCCGGTGCGCTGAAGCTTCGCAAGGCCGAACTCGACAAGAACCGGGCCGACTACGAACTCGCCGTTGCCGACGGCCTGCCGCAGCAACGGCAAACCGAGTTACTGGCCCTCGCGGACGCCAAGCGAGCGGAAGTCGGCACGGCCACGCTCGAATTCCAGGCGGCGAATACGTATCGCAAGGGGCTGGATGCCACGCTTGTGAAGCTCACGGCCGAGGAAGATGCTGCCGCCAAGGCGGCGGCCGATCACCGCGGCAAGCTCGCCCAACTCCAGAAAACGCTGACCGACCGGAAGCCGAACGCCGGCAAGGCGGTGCTCGAACTGCCTGTGCTCGACGCCTTCAACGGCCCGTTGCGGGTGGATCAGCTCTGGCTGCCGCAGCTGACGCTCAACAACAACTTCCGCGAAGTGGCCCGGTTTGATCGCTGCACCACGTGTCACCGCGGCATGGACAAGTCGGTGCCCGGGGCCCCGACCGAGGCGGCCTACAAGCAGTCGCAGTTCGTGTCGCTCGCGCTTCCCACGCCGGCAGCCGCCCCGGAGTCGACTACGGCGCAGGGCGACGGCAACTCCCAGCTGGAGAAGCTCTACGGGTTCCAGCTGGCGCCGGCCGGCCTGTTCAATGCCGACGATCCGACGGTCAGCGTCGTGGTGCCCGAATCGCCCGCCGCTGAGGCCGGCCTGGCTGTCGGCGACGTGATTGCCGAAATCGGAGGGGGCAAAACGCTCGGCCGGTCGGTCGCGCTGACGTCCTTGATCGAGACGCCGCAGTGGGGCAAGCCGCTCGCCGTCGAAGTCCGCCGCGGCGTGCCGCAGCCCTATTCGTCGCATCCGCGTCTCGATCTCTTCGTCGGCGACTCCAGCCCGCACCCGATGAAGACATTCGGCTGCACGATCTGCCATCAGGGGCAAGGCAGTTCCACGAGCTTCAAGTGGGCGTCGCACTCTCCGAATTCACCGAAGCAGGCGCATGAGTGGCACGACGACCATGGCTGGTTCAACAACCACCACTGGATTTTTCCGATGCTGCCGCAGCGGTTCGAGGAGTCGAGCTGCCTGAAGTGCCATCACCAGGTGGTCGATCTGGAGCCGAGCGAAAAGTTCCCCGAGCCCCCGGCCCCCAAGCTTGTCGAGGGATACCACCTGATCCGCCAGTACGGCTGCTACGGCTGTCACGAGATCAACGGCTGGTCGGGCCCCGACAAGCGGATCGGTCCCGACATGCGTCTGGCCCCGAACTACCACGAAGTGGCCGAGGCGCTCGCCGTCGACGGCGGGTTGGCGGCGCTGGGGCCGACGGTCGGCCGTTGGCTGGAAGAGGTGAAGTCGAGCCCCGACGGCGGTACGGCCCGTGAGCGGCTCCGCGACGCGATCGAGCGCGATGCGGCGGCCGGGATGGAGGCGAAGCTCTCGCCACGGTCTCATGAACTGGCGTCGCTGCTCAAGGATCCCGAAACTCCGGGCACGCTGCCGAAGGTGGGCCCGAGCCTGCGGCACGTGGCGAGCAAGGTCGGCTTCGACTGGCTCTACTCGTGGCTGCGGAATCCCCAGGACTTCCGTCCCTCCACGAAGATGCCGCGGTTCTTCGGGCTCTGGGATCACCTCGAGGGCAAGGGGCTCGAGGAATCGATGCGGTACGAGCCGCTCGAAATTCGCTCGATGATCCACTACATGACGCAGGCGAGCGCCCCGTTCGACTACGTGAAGCCCTACGAGGGCATCACGGCTGCGGCCGATCCGATGCGTGGCCGCAAGGTCGTGCAGCTCCGTGGCTGTCTGGCGTGCCACCAGCATGCCGACTTCCCCGAAGCGGAGAGCACCCACGGCCCGAATCTCTCGCGGATCGGCGCCAAGGCGGCATCGAACCCCAAGGGCCGCGAGTGGCTGTACAGCTGGCTCCGGGAGCCGGCTCGCTATCACCCCAAGACCATCATGCCCAACGTGCTGCTGGAGCCGGAGAAGCTGGCCGATGGCACCGTCTCCGATCCGGCGGCCGACGCCACCGAATACCTCATGCGGTCGACCGAGAACTGGAGGCCGGAGAATATCCCGTCGGCCTCGTCGCTCACGCAGGATGAGCGGGGAGCGCTCGACGAACTGGCGTTGATGTATTTGAAGGAGCGGTTCCCGACGGCCCGGGCGGAGCTCATCCTCAAGGACGGTCTCGCTGCGGCGCAGCAGACGTCCATCAAGGGGGATGAGCAGCTGTTGGCCGGACTCGGTCAGAATCGTGACGCCACGTTGCTTCACTACGTCGGCAAGAAGACGATCGCCAAGCTCGCCTGCTACTCCTGCCACGACATCCCCGGCTTCGAGGACGGCAAGGCGGCCGGTGCGGCGCTCGCCGACTGGGGCCGCAAGGATCCTTCCCGGATCGCATTCGAGCAGGCCTCGCACTTCGTGATGCACCAGCTGGCAGGAGGCCACGGCGGTCACGGCGCCACCAACGGTCACGGATCGCCCGCGGGTCACGGATCGCCCGCCGGTCACGATGCATCGCGTGCCGCTGTCGACGACCCGTTTCCGAAGGAGCTCGCCTACGGCGTGAAGCACGAGGGTGAGCACCTCGATGTCGAGTCGCTCGACCCCGACACCGGCTACTTCGTGCAGAAGCTCGTCGGTCACGAGCGCGAGGGCTTCCTCTGGCAGAAGCTGCGGGCGCCGCGGAGCTACGACTACAAGAAGGCCGAGAACAAGACGTACAACGAGCGGTATCGCATGCCGCAGTTTCCGTTCGACGCGAAGCAGCGGGAAGCCGTGATGACGTTCGTGCTCGGTCTCGTGGCGGAGCCGCCGGCGCCGCAGTATGTGCACACGCCGGCACCCAAGGAACAGGCTCGTCTCGACGGTCTCGTCGTGGCGGAGCAGTACAACTGCGGCGGGTGCCACGCGCTGCAGATGGACCGCTGGGACATTCGCTACAAGCCGGGCTCGCTCGGCGAGGCGACCGAGATCGCCGACTACCCCTACCTGTCGCCGCACTTCACCGACCAGCAGGTCGCGATGTCGCTCGCCTCGGACCGGCAGGGGCGGCGGAAGGCGACACTCGTCGGCATGCCGGTGCTCGATCCGACCACGGGCAAGCCGCAACTCGTCGATGAGGATGGTGTGCCGATCGAGGAGGGGGACGCGGAGGCGGTGGTCCATCGCCCCTTCACGCTCTGGCGCGATGTGCTCATCGACGGCGAAGCTCGCCAGATGGGCGCACAAAACCTGGTGGTGCCTGAAGACGCACTGGCAGCGGGCCGCCACTACCCGGCGAAGGGGGGCGATCTCGCGCGGCTGTTGTTCCCGGTGGTGATCGCCGACGAGAAGCAGATCAATCCCAACGTGAAGCCCGACGACGCCTGGGGGTGGCTGCCGCCGCCGCTGGTGGGCGAGGGCCGCAAGGTGCAGTCGGCGTGGCTGCACAGGTTCCTGCTCAATCCGCATCCGATCCGCCCGCCGGCCGTGCTCAGGATGCCGAAGTTCAATTTCAGCTCGCACCAGGCCGGCGCACTCGTCAACTACTTCGCGGCCGTGGACGGGGCGGAGTATCCGTACGTCTACGACCCGCGGCTCGACGAGAGTGCGATCGAGGTCAAGGAGGCGACGAAGCCCGGCCATCTCGAGGGCGCACTCAAGATCGTCACCAACACGAACTATTGTGTGAAGTGTCATCTCGTGGGCAGCTATGCGCCGCCGGGCAACCCGAAGGCGTTGGCTCCGCAACTCGAGCGGGTGCATGAACGGCTTCGCCCGGATTACGTTCACAACTGGATCGCCAACCCCAAGCGATTCCTGCCCTACACGGGCATGCCCGTGAATATTCCGTTCGACAAGCCGGTCAGCCAGGACTTGTACGCCGGAACCAGCGAACAGCAGGTGGAGGCCCTCACCGACCTCCTCATGCACTTCGACCTGTTCGCGAAGCGGAGCCTGTCGCTCGAGGCCTTCCTCAAGCCGCCAACGCCCGCCGAGCCGCAGCAAACCCAGGCTGAGCCTGCCGTTCCCGCACCCGCCGGTTCGCCGCCCCCGGTTCCGGTTCCAGCCGTTCCCTCGCCTCCGGGTGGCGTCGCACTAAACTGATACAGAGTGGTGGAAATGGTCGCGGCCGGCTTTCGGTCGCGAGCTTTTCAACTCGTCCGATTCCCGCCTCGATCCTTCGGAGAACAGTCATGGTCAAGTCGATCACTCGGTCTTTCGTTGTGGCCGCCGTTTGCTGCGGCGTGTCGGCCGCCCATGGCGAAGAGTGGGGTTCGATCAAGGGCCGCTTCGTCTTCGGTGGCGATGCCCCCGCTGCTTCGGAACTGAAGGCCGACAAGGATGTCGAGGTCTGTGGCAAGCACAAGCTCCTTGCCGAAGAACTCGTGGTCGGCGCCGACAAAGGCATCGCGAACGTGGTCGTCTATGTCCGCGACAAGGGCGTGAAGGTGAATCCGGAGTTGGCGGCCGCCGCCGCGAGCCAGAAGCCGGAACTCGACAACAAGGACTGCCGATTCGAGCCACATGTCCAGTTCGTGCAGACGGGACAAGAGTTCGTGATCAAGAACTCCGATTCGGTCGGGCACAACAGCAACGTCGCCACGGTGAAGAATCCTCCGTCGAACAACCTGATCCCGGCGGGTGGTCAGTCAATGGTGAAGTTCACGAGCGATGAGGCGATTCCCGCCCAGGTGACCTGCAACATCCATCCGTGGATGAAGGCCTGGCTGGTCGTGCGTCCCAATCCCTACGCGGCCGTTTCGAAGGCCGATGGCAGCTTCGAGATCAAGGGCGTGCCCGCGGGCGAGGTCGAACTGCAGTTCTGGCATGAGAAGGCCGGCTACATCGGTGAGATGACGATGGGCGGCAAGGCCGAGAAGGCTCCCAAGGGCCGGAAGAAGGTCGCCGTTGCAGCTGCCGGAACCGATCTGGGTGAGATCGTCCTGGCCCCGGGTGTGTTTCAGAAGTGAAGGACACGGTGATGGTCGCATTGCGGTTCGTTTCCGTCCTCGGCATCTCGTGCTGCCTGCTCTCGGGCTGCCGCCCGGCGCGGGTGTCTGTGCCGGGTGCGGACGCCGAGGCGGCTGGCACTCTTCGGGCGACCCTCGTCTCGGCGCCCGCGGCGGGTGCTCAGGCGGAGGAAAGTGCGGCCACAGGCACAGGCTGGGCGACGCTCAAAGGTCGCTTCGTGTATGCCGGTGCGGTCGGTGAGCCGAAGGCTCTGGTCGTCGACAAAGATACGGAGGTCTGCTCGAAGGGGGGCATGAAGCTCTTCGACCGGTCTCTGCAGGTCGACCCGTCTTCGAAGGGCCACGCCAACGTCGTCGTCTTTGCCCGGAAGACGACGCGGGTGAAAGACCCCGTGTCCGACACGCCGCTCGTGTTCGACCAGAAGAACTGCGAGTTTCTTTCGCCCGTCTTTGCCGCTCGTGTCGGGCAGCCTGTCGATGTTCGCAACAGCGACCCGATCGGCCACAACACCAACATCGCCGGTTCCAGTTTCAATCAATTGATTCCGGCCGGTGCCAGCACGGTCTACAAGCCTGACTCCGAGACTGGTATGCCCACCATGGTGACCTGCAACATCCACCCGTGGATGAAAGCCTATTGCGTGTTCCGCAAGGATGGCTACGTGGCGGTGTCGGCCGCCGATGGCACGTTCACGATCCCCGATCTCCCGGCCGGTGAGATGCTCGAGTTTCAGGTCTGGCATGAGCGGTCGTCCGGCCCGAGCGGCGCCGTCGGTCTCTCCAAGCCGGAACTCAAGTGGACACCGAAGGGCAGGTTTCAAATCCGACTCGATCCCGACGACGTGAAGGACCTCGGCACGTTGGAAGTGCCGGCCGGCGCCCTGGGAAGCTGATTCGCACCAATCATCGCCATGTGTACGAAGCCATCCATGAATAGCCTCGCTGCATTTCCTGCTTCACTCCGCTGTCTTGCCATTCTGGCCGTGCTGGTCGGGATGACCGGTTGCGGCCGCACCCCGCCGGCCTACTTTCGACTCAACATGGTCGAGGCCACGAAACAGCGGCTCACATCCGATCAGGAACGGCAGGTGTCGACGATCCTGCTGGCCATGTTCGGCACGCCCGATGAGCCGGTGGCACTTCCGGAAACGGGGCTGGATCTGGCCAAGCTAAAACTGGCGGCGGGGCCTGTTCGCAGTGACATCGCAGGCCGGAAGAACGGCCTCTACCGCGAGCACTGTGGCCACTGCCACGGCATCACGGGCGACGCGATGGGGCCGACGGCGGCGTTCCTCAATCCGTATCCGCGCGACTATCGCCCGGGCGTGTTCAAGTTCAAGAGCACGGAGCGGTCCGACAAGCCGACGCATGACGACCTGGTGAGAATCCTGCACAACGGGATTCCCGGCACCTCGATGCCGTCGTTCGCGCTCTTGAGTGACGTGCAGATCGACGCTCTCGTGGAATACGTGAAGTACCTCTCGATCCGCGGGGAGACGGAACTGGCCCTGATGCGGGCCTACTTCGAACTCGACGACGACGCAGAGGGCAAACTCCCCGAGACGCAGGAGTTTTTGGTGGCGGAAACGCTGGTGCCCGTTGCCGAAAAATGGCAGGCGGCCGCCGACGCCCGAATCGCCGTGCCCGAGATGCCGGCCGGCCTCGACCTCGCAGTGTCGATCGCCAAGGGCAAGGAACTCTTTTACGGCGACAAGGCCAATTGCGTGAAGTGTCACGGCCCGACGGGGCTGGGAGACGGCCAGGCCAACGACTACGACGATTGGAACAAGGCGATCGTCGAGATCGGCAAAGAGGTGCAAAGCGGACTGGCGAAGGCCGGCGAAACCTCGACCTCGGGCATGAGTGCCGACGAGGTGGCCGAGCACCGGGCGCAGGTCGCCTGGCTCGACCGGTTCGGTCAGGTGCTCACCGGCGACGCTCTGCGGCCGCGGACGATTCCGCCGCGGAACCTGCGGCACGGCATCTATCGCGGCGGCCGGCGGCCGCTCGACCTCTATTACAGGATCCATGCCGGCATCAACGGTGCGCCGATGCCTGCGGCCAAGGGCACCGTGCCGCCCGAGGACATCTGGCACATCGTGAATTACGTGCTCTCGCTCCCTTACGAGTTCGACGGTGAACTCGGGGCCGACCGCACGCTGGTGGCGCAGGGAAGGTGACCGGGCGGTGAACGCCCGGTGAGAACGTAAAAGCCCGAGTCAGGAGCGAAGTCGTGCGGAACCGTCTGTCGGGAATCTTCTGGAGCCTGTTGTTTCTGGCCGTGCCGGTGCTCGGCGTGGCCACGTTCGCGGTCGCGCCGGCGTTCGATCACTGGCTGCCCAAGGACGTCTCGACCCACGGGGTGCAGATCGACTCGCTCTTTTATTTCATCCTGGCCCTCACCGGGATCGTGTTCGTCGCGACCGAGGTGCTGCTGTTTTGGTTCATCTGGAAGTACGACGCCGCGAGATCCGACCGCCCGGCCACCTACATCCAGGGCAGCCACACGCTCGAGGTCATCTGGACGATCATTCCCGCGGCCGTTCTCCTGTTCCTCGCGATCTACCAGATGAATGCCTGGGCAGACGTGAAGATGCGGCGGCCTGACATGCCGCCGACGGTCGAGGTGGTGGCGCGGCAGTTTGAGTGGCGGCTGCGGTATCCGGGTCGCGACGGTGAGCTTGGCACCCCTGACGATCTCCACCTCACCAACGACCTGCATCTCCCCATCGACGAGGACGTGCTCATCCAACTCAAGAGCATGGACGTGCTCCACAGCTTCTTCCTGCCCAACGTGCGAATCAAGCAAGATGCCGTTCCGGGCATGAAGATCCCCGTCTGGTTCAAGGCCCGTGAGAGCGGCGAGTTCGACATCGTGTGTGCCGAACTCTGCGGCTGGGGCCACTACAAGATGAAGGGGCGGGTGACGTTCGAGCCACGGCCCCAGTTCGACGCCTGGCTGGAGCGGAAATACGCTGAACAGGAGGCCACCCAGCCCCCGCCCGAGGCCGGCGAATCGCTCGTCGCCAACTGATCCACAAGCCGACCGTCCAAGCCGAGAGGAATCCGGAGAACACGACCATGACACCTCCCACCGCCACCGCCGTCGATCACGGCCACGTCACCGTGTCCGCGCCGGCCCATGCCCGCGAGTTACATTCCCCCAAGGGCGGA
Source organism: Candidatus Kuenenia stuttgartensis (assembly GCA_945890755.1). GTDB lineage: Bacteria > Planctomycetota > Planctomycetia > Pirellulales > UBA1268 > QWPN01. Next base: position 2,594 of record CAMDDA010000066.1, on the reverse strand, counting down.
CTCGGGCACTTCCTCTCGACCTACGTGTTCTCCAAGGACCACAAGGTCATCGGCCTGCAGTTCCTGTTCTCGACGCTCGTGTGGTTTTTGATCGGCGGCCTGCTCGCGCTGGCCGTCCGGTGGCAGATCGCCTGGCCGTGGTCCGACGTGCCGGTGCTGGGCAAGCTCTTCGCCCAGGAGGGGGGCCAGATGGCGCCCGAGTTCTACACGATGCTCTTCACGATGCATGCCTCCGTGATGATCTTCCTCGTGATCATCCCGATCCTCGCGGGTGCGTTCGGCAACTACCTGATTCCGCTCATGATCGGCGCCGACGACATGGCGTTCCCCACGCTCAACATGCTGTCGTATTGGTTCATGTGGCCGGCGTTCTTCTTTTTCGGTGCCAGTTTCTTCGTGGAAGGGGGCGCGGCATCCGGCGGCTGGACGAGTTACCCGCCGCTCTCCACCAATACGGCCTCGTCGCCGGCGAGTGGCTGGGGCCAGACGCTCTGGCTGCTGGGTCTGACCATGGTGGGCGTGTCGTCGATGCTCGGTAGCGTCAACTACCTGACGACCATCATCCTCATGCGGGCGCCCGGCATGACGATGTTCAGGCTGCCGATGACGATCTGGGGCATGTTCATCACCGCCGTCCTGCAGGCGTTCGCCCTCCCGGTGCTCACGGCCGCCGGCTTCATGCAGTTGTCCGATCGCGCGCTCGGCACCGGTTTCTTCTCGCCCGAAGGACTGATCGTCAACAACGCGGTGCCGGGCGCCGGCGGTGGCCAGCCGCTGCTCTGGCAGCATCTCTTCTGGTTCTACAGCCACCCCGCCGTCTACATCATGATCCTGCCCGCGATGGGCATGGTGAGCGACATCCTCACGACCTTCGCCCGCAAGCCGCTCTTCGGCTACCGCCCGATGGTCTACTCGGTGGCAGGCATCGCCGGCCTCGGCTTCATTGTCTGGGGTCACCACATGTTCATGTCGGGCATGAACCCAGCCCTCGGCATCACCTTCATGGTGTCGACGATGATGATCGCGCTGCCGAGTGCCGTGAAGACGTTCAACTGGCTGGGCACGATCTGGGGCGGCCGCATCCAATTCACGACGAGCATGCTCTTTGCCTTGGCCTTCGTGTCGATGTTCATCATCGGCGGCCTCTCGGGCATCTTCATGGCGGCCACGCCGGTGGACATCTTCATCCACGACACCTACTTCATCGTGGCCCACTTTCACTATGTGCTCTTCGCGGGCACTGCCATGGGCGTGTGGGCGGCGATCTACTTCTGGTTCCCGAAGATGTTCGGCCGCACGATGAACGAGTTCTGGGGGAAGGCCCACTTCTTCCTCACGTTCATCTTCATGAACGGCACCTTCTTCACCATGCACATTCTCGGCGCCGTGGGCTTTCCTCGTCGCCTCGCCGATGCCTATCACTACGAGACGTTCCATCACCTGCAGCCGCTCAATGCCTTCATGACCTGGTGCGCGATCGGCATGGTCGCCTCGCAGATCATCTTCGCGGCGAACTTCTTCTGGAGCATGTTCTACGGCCCGGTCGCCGGCCGGAATCCGTGGAATGCCAACACGCTCGAGTGGACCGCCCCGAGCCCGCCGGGCCACGGCAACTTCGACTTCCAGCCCGTCGTGCACCGTGGCCCTTACGAGTACTCGGTGCCCGGCTGTGAGAAGGATCACCTCATGCAGACGGACCCGCCGAACCCGGCGGCTGTGGCGGCGGCCCTGGCGGCTCATTAGTACACGGAGAAGTCGTTTCGTTCAAACCGGCGAGGGACGGCAGAAGTCTCCTCGCGGTGAAACTCGCTCCTTGCACGACCTGTGGCGGTTCGTGACTCGGAAGGTCGCGAGCTTCAAATGCTCGTCGAGCTTCCGCCGATCCCTCACCTCCCCGTTCGAGCTGGATAACCACGGTCCTCTCTGCGTTCAAATCGTTTCATGAATCGATCCTCTTCAACAACCTGGAACTGGCCGCACCTGGTGAGCTGCATGCTCGTCGGGGTGACGGCGGTGCTGTTGTCGTTTGGGGCGCTCGTGACGACGTATGAGGCGGCGATGGCGGTGCCCGACTGGCCGGGCACCTACGGCCACAACATGTTCCTGTTTCCGTTCGCCGAATGGTTTCACGGGCCGTGGGATCTGTTTTTGGAGCATGGTCACCGGCTGCTCGGCGCGCTCGTGGGGATGATCACGCTCGTGTTGGCTGGCGTCGTGTGGTGGTCGAGCACGTCGGCGGCGGTGCGGGCCCTGGCGGCGGCTGCCGTTCTGCTCGTGGTGGTGCAGGGTTTGCTCGGCGGTGCCCGCGTGTTGCTCGACGACAAGACCGTCGCAAAGGTGCATGCCTGCACCGGGCCACTCTTCTTTGCCGTGGCCGTCGCGGTGGCCACGCTCACGCGAGGCGGGGCGCAGGCACCTCCGGCCGGCGGCAGTCGGGCGTCCGCCGCGCTGCTCGTCGCGTCGTACGTGCAGCTCGTGGCCGGTGCCCAGCTGAGACATGCCGATGCGACGATCGACCCCGGCACGTTCGGCTGGCTCGTCGCCCTGCATCTGTTCGGAGCCTGTGCCGTCGCGGCGTTGGCTGCTGCAACGCT
>CAMDDA010000065.1 GCA_945890755.1 Candidatus Kuenenia stuttgartensis | reverse complement strand
TGGAGTGCGTAGAGGGGGCGATTTTCCGGTTCGTCCGCGGGGCCGAGAGCCGTGCGGCCGACGAGTTCACCGTCACCTACGAACGGCTCATCGACGAGTTGACCGTAGGAGACGCCGTGATGCTCGCCGACGGAACGATCAGCCTCGTGGTGCAGGATCGCTCGCCCGACGAGGTCCGCTGTCGCGTCGTGCAGGGGGGCATCGTCCGCAGCCGGCAGGGGGTGAACCTGCCGGGCGTGAAGCTCTCCGTGGCCGCCATGAGCACGGCTGACTGGCAGCATGCCGAATGGGCCGCGGCGGCCGGCGCCGACTTCGTGAGCCTCTCGTTCGTGCGGAGCGCGGTCGAGGTGAAGCTGCTCAAGGAACTGCTCCGCACCCGCGGCTCGAAGGCCCGCGTCGTGGCCAAGATCGAGAAGCGGGAGGCGCTCGACGGCCTCGATTCGATCGTCGATGCGGCCGACGTCGTGATGGTGGCCCGCGGCGACCTCGGCGTGGAGATCGACGTGGCCGGGATGCCGATGGTGCAGAAGCAGATCATCCGCACCTGCCAGCGGTTTCAGAAGCCGGTGATCGTGGCCACGCAGATGCTCGACAGCATGCAGCACTCACGGCGGCCCACCCGGGCCGAGACCACCGACGTGGCCAATGCGATCCTCGACGGCGCCGACGCCTGCATGCTCTCCGGCGAGACGGCGATCGGCGATCATCCGCGGCTGGCGGTCGAGATGATGCGGCGGATCGCGAGCGCCACCGAAGACCTCTACCTCGAGGACCGCTGGCAGTACGTGGCGGGCCGCTTCGGCCGCGACAAGACCGGGCAGGCCGTGGCCGCGGCCGATTTTCCGCCGCCGCCCGAGGTGCTCGTCGATGGCCTGCATCCGATCACGCAGGCGGTGGTCGATGGCGCGAGCCGGATCGCCGCCCAGCTCGACGCCAAGCTCGTGGTCGTGGCCAGCAAGAGCGGCCTCACGGCCATCGCCCGCTCGAAGCGCCGCGGTGCCGTGCCCACCGTCGGCATGAGCGACGACCCGGCCACGCTCCGCCAGATGGCCCTCTACTGGGGCGTCACGCCGCTGGCCGCCGCTGCGGGGGCCGACATCGACGGCGTGCTCGAGCACGTCACCGCCTGGGGCCTCCGAGAGGGACGGCTCAAGCGTGGCGACCGGATTTTGCTGGTGGCGGGTATCGGTTTCGGCACGGGAGGGCACAATATGGCCCTGGTCCATGAAGTCTGACAGCAGATGAGAGAGCGAGGAGCAGGAATGAAGAAGCGGTGTGTGCTGGCGTATTCGGGCGGGCTCGACACGTCGGTGATTCTCGGCTGGCTGATCGAAGAGGGATACGACGTGATCGCCGTCTACGTCGATCTCGGGCAGCCGTGCGAGGATCGCGAGGCGATCATGAAGAAGGCCCGCGACTGCGGGGCCATCAAGGCGCTGCTCGTGGACGTCCGCGAGGAGCTGTGCCGCGATTTCGCATTCCCCACGCTGCAATGGCAGGCCCGCTACGAGGGCACGTATCTCCTCGGCACGTCGATCGCCCGGCCGCTGATCAGCAAGATCTGTGTCGAGATCGCCCACCGCGAAGGGGCCTCGGTCTATGCCCACGGCGCCACCGGCAAGGGCAACGACCAGTGCCGGTTCCAGCTCGCCGCCGAGGCGCTCGATCCGACGATCAAGGTGCTCGCCCCCTGGCGGATCGCCGCCTTTCGCGAGCGGTTCCCCGGTCGCCAGGAACTGATCGAGTTTTGCGACCAGAAGAACATCCCCGTGAAAGCCTCGAAGGGGAAGCCCTACAGTTCCGACGAGAACTGCCTGCACACGAGCTACGAGGCGGGCCTGCTCGAAGAGCTCACGACCGACGGGCTCTCGCTCGTCGAATTCGGCATGACCGTCTCGCCGCAGCAGGCGCCCGACAAGGCCGAGACGGTGAAGATCGAGTTCGAGCACGGCGTGCCCGTGCGGGTGAACGGCAAGACGCTCGCCCCCCACGAGATCGTGCTCACGCTCAACGAGATCGGCGGCCGCAACGGCGTCGGCCGCACCGACATCGTCGAGAACCGGCTCGTCGGCATGAAGAGCCGCGGCGTCTACGAGGCGCCCGGCATGACGCTGCTCTACGAGGCCCACCGGCTCGTCGAGCAGATGACGCTCGACCGCGACCTCGTGCATCTCCGCGATCGGCTGTCGCCCGAGGTGGCCGAGATGGTGTATTACGGCTTCTGGTACTGCGCGAAGATGGACGCCTTGCTCGCCTTCATCCGCGAGACGCAAAAGCCCGTCACCGGCACCGTCGAACTCGACCTCTATAAAGGCAACATGCTCGTGAAGAGCCGCACGAGCCCACAGAGCCTCTACGACGCCGCGATCGCGTCGATGGAGGGGGGCGGCTCGTACGATCAAACCGATGCGGAAGGCTTCCTGCGGATTCTCGGTCTGCCGCTGCGGGTGCAGGGGCACGTGCGGCCCCGCAGGTAGCGGCGCATGACGCCCGGGCTCGCTTGCGTGCACCTGCGGATCGATCGCCGTCGGCCGGCCTCGTGGCTGGCGGCGGCGACGGCCGCAGCGGCGGTGGCGTGGCTCGTGATCCGGCCGCCACCGGAAGCCGGCCTGCGGGTGGCCGCGGCGGTCATGGCTGGCGCGGTCGTCGCGGTCATGGCGATCGGCGATCCGCCGCGCGGGCTCTATGGCCCAGTTCGCGGCTGGGTGTGGCTGCGGGCAGCCTGGCCGCTGGCTGCGGTTGTGGTTGCAACGGGTGTGGGTGTCGCCGCGGGCAATTCGGCTGAGCGTGAGGCACTGGTTTCCGCTGCCGTGCTCTGCATCACGGTGGCCGCGACGGCCGAGGCCTGCATCGCGAGCATGCGGGGCGGTGCCACGCCCGTCGATGCGGCGAGCCTGCCGCTCGTGGCTGCGGGGTGCGCCGCGGCTGCCGCGGTCACCGCAGGGATGACTCGCGGCGTGGGTGACGCGCCATGTGCCGCGGCTGCCCTCGTCGGCTGGCTGGTCTGGTGTGGCGCCCTCGCGGTCTGGCGACAGCAGCGAGCAGCCCTGCTCTGGCCCGACTCGCCCGCTGCGGTCGGCCTCTTCGCCTCCGGGCACGAGGGGCGACTGCTGGCTGGAATCGCGATGACCACGGCGCTGGCAGGCATGGTGAGTTGGCTGTTTCTCGTGAGCGATGCGGCGGGCTGGTATCGCCTGCTCGCGGCAGCCTGGTTCGCGGCCGCCGCCGTGCCGCAGACGACACTGGCAGCCGCTGAGGTGGAGCGACGCGGCCGACCGGCGGCAGCCTGGGCAACACTCCTCGGCTGGCCGCTCGTGGTGGCGGCCGGGCTCGCCCCAAGTCCGGCCGCGGCGGTCGAGCGAGTCGTCTTCCTTGGTGGCTTGGCCGCAGCTGCCGTCTTCCTCACCCTCCTCACGGCGGGGCTGCGGCGGGTCGGTGCCAGTCGGGAGACCGCCCTGGCCGTCGCGCTCGCCGCCGCACTGCCAGCCGTGGTCGGAATCTGTCTCCCGTAGGCCCGTCACCCCGTGACGGGCCGCCCGTTGCCAACCGTAGGCCCGTCACTCCGTGACGGGCTTATCCGCGTCGGCCGTTGCAGAGCAACGGGCCTACGGGCTGCCGCACTGGCCGGAGGACTGATGTTGCGTGAATCCGGGTATTCCTGCGAGACTTCGGGTTCGTGGCAAGGTTCGCCAGTCGTTCGAGGAGTCGTGTCGTGCAAGGAAGTGCATGTGCCTGCTGGGTTCGTTGTGGTCGCGTGATCGTCGCGGCGGGGCTCGTATGGTCGGTGGCGGCCGTGTGGAACGCCGCCCTCGCGGCCGGATTTCAGCCGAGTGAGACGGTGTTTCCCGACACGACTCGGGCCTGGCTGAGCATTTCCGATCCCCGTGGACTCCGGGAGCGATTCGACCGCTCGAATTACGGCCAGATGGTGGCCGATCCGGCCATGAAACCGTTCATCGACGGGGTCAAGGAGCAGATCTCGAAGAACGGCCGCCAGCGGCTGGAGAAGCTGGGCCTCACGCTCGAAGACTTCGAGGGCATTCCGGGTGGCGAATTGGCAGTGGCCGCGATCGAGTCGCAGCCGGGCCAGCTTGCAACGGTCCTCATCGTCGATACGACGGGCCACGAGGCGGCTGCCAAGGCACTTGTGGAGAAGATCACCGCGCGGCTGGTGGAGCGGAAGTCGAAGGTGGTGCCGATCAATGGCGCGCCCCCGCAACTCACCGCCTACCAGATTCCCGACGATCTGCAGGACGATCGGGTGCCGAAGAACCGTCGCGTGGCCTTCGCGCTCGCTCCGCAGGCGCTCGTCGTCGGCGACGACGCCCTCCAGGTCGGCCAGGCCTTCGCCGTGCTCGGGCAGGGCCGCAAAGACAGCCTCGCCTCCACGGCAGCGTTTGCCGCCGTGGCCCAGCCTTGCCAGAAGGCTCTGCCGGCCGCGACGGACCCCGTCCGCTGGTATGTCGAGCCGCTCGCGTTCGCCAAGGCGTATCAGGCCGCCAACCCGCCCAAGGAAAAGCGCAAGGGTCCCGACTACGTTGCCATTCTCGGCCGCCAGGGCTTCGACGCCGTGAAGGGCGCCGGGGGCGTGATCGCCTTCGCTGAGGGGCCACATGCCCTGCGGCACCACACGATGGTCTTCGCGCCGCCGCTGCCCGGCCGTGAGCCGCAGGCTGCCGACTGCTACGATCTCGCCGCCCGGATGCTCCGGTTTCCAAACGTCGATGGCCTCGCGCCGCCGGCTTGGGTGCCGCGTGACGTGACCGGCTGGTCAGCTTTGCACTGGGACATGAAGGCCGCCTTTGCGTCCGCTGAGACGCTCGTGGACGACGTGGTCGGCGAGAAGGGCGTATTCGACGACGTGATCGCCTCACTGAAGGAAGATCCAGACGGCCCGCAGATCGACGTCGAGAACGATCTTGTGGCCTGCCTTGGGAGCCGCGTCTCGATGCTCACCGACAGTATCGAGCCGATCGGGACCGACAGCGACCGTCTCGTGATCGCCATCGAGGCGGCCGACGAGGCCAAGGTGGCTGCGACGATCGCCAAGGTGATGGATGCCGATAGCGACATGCAGAAGATCGATCTCGCGGGGCACGTGGCGTGGGAGTTGATCGATCATTCAGCGATGGTGCCCCAGCTCGAGATTGAGACGCCGGGGGGTGCGGTCGCGCACGCCGACGATGATCGGCGGCACAATCCCGATGACGAGGCTCACCGCCGCCGCGCCCGTCTGCGGGAGAAGGATGAGAAGCTCCTGCCGCACTCGTCGGTGACCGTGGCAAACGGGCATCTCTTCATCGCCTCGCATCGCGACATCCTGGAGCGGGTGCTCGTCACGCCCGGGGGGGTAGACGCCCTCGCCTCGGCCGCCGATTCGAAGGCGGCGCTCGCCGAGATCGACGCGCTCTTGCCCGGAGGCAACTCGCTGCGGTCGTTCGGTCGGGAGGCCGACACGGTGCGGCCAGCCTACGAGATGCTGCGGCAGGGCTCGATGCCCAAGTCGAAGAGCGTGTTCGGCCAACTGCTGAACGGGATTCTGGGCGACGGCAAGCCGGGCACGGTTCGCGAGCAGCGGCTCGACGGCAGCACGCTTCCCGACTTCGAGCAGGTCCGCCGTTACTTCGGCACGGCGGCGATGGGGATGCAGTCGCGGCCCGACGGCTGGTTCATCTCCGGCATGTCGCTGCCCCCGGCCCCAACGGACGTCGCCACGAAGCCGACCACGACCGCCGGCCGGTAGGCCCGGCCGCGGTGCGACCCCCGTAGGCCCGTCACTCCGTGACGGGCTGCCCGTTGCGGAGCAACAGGCCTACGACGGGCTGCCCGGTGCGGAGCAACAGGCCAACGACGGGCTGCCCGTTGCGGAGCCACGGGCCCACGGTCACCGTTCAGGTGAGGATGCCCTTCACGATCTTGCCGTGCACGTCGGTGAGCCGGTAGCGGCGGCCCTGGAACTTGTAAGTCAGCCGCTCGTGGTCGATGCCCAACAGATGCAGCATCGTCGCATGGAAGTCGTGCACGTGCACGCCGTCTTTCACGATGTTGTAGCCATACTCGCAGGTCTCGCCGTAGGTCGTGCCGGGCTTCACGCCACCGCCGGCCATCCAGGTCGTGAAGCACCGCGGGTGGTGGTCGCGGCCGAAGTCGCCGCCCGGCTTGTAGAGCCCCTGGCAGTAGTTGGTGCGACCGAACTCGCCCCCCCAGACCACGAGCGTGTCGTCGAGCATCCCCCGCTGGGCGAGATCCTGCACGAGGGCCGCGGCCGGCTGATCGGTCTGCTTCGCCTCACGGGCGACACCGCCACGGATTCCGCCGTGATGGTCCCAGTCTTGATGGTAGAGCTGGATGAACCGTACGCCCCGCTCGGCCAGCCGGCGGGCGAGCAGGCAATTCGCCGCGAACGTGCCGGGGTCCTTGGCGTCCGGGCCGTACATGTCGAGCACGCTCTGCGGCTCGTCGGAGAAGTTGGTCACTTCCGGCACGCTCGCCTGCATCCGGAAGGCCATTTCGTAGTTGGCGATCCGGGCCGTGATCTCGGCGTCGGGCGTGCCGGCGAACTGGTGCTCGTGCAGCTCGCGGAGGCCGTCGAGCAGCTGCCGGCGGTTGTCCTTCGACACTCCCGGCGGATTGTTCACGTAGAGCACGGGGTCGGCCCCCGAGCGGAATCGCACGGCCTGATGCTTCGTGGGCAGAAAGCCGGCGCCCCAGAGGTGGCTCATCAGCGGCTGGCCCCCCTTGTTCTTCGTGATCAAGACGACGAACGAGGGGAGGTCGTCGTGGGCGTTGCCGAGGCCGTAATCGAGCCAGGCCCCGATGCTCGGCCGGCCCGGGATCTGGTTGCCGCTCTGCATGAACGTCACGCCGGGGCCGTGGTTGATGCTCTCGGTGTACATCGATCGCACGAAGCAGAGCCGATCCGCGATCTTCGCCGTATGCGGCAGTGCCGATGAGAGCGTCGCCCCGCTCTCGCCGTACTGCGAAAACTGAAACGGCGAGGCCGCCAGTGGGATCGAACTCTGGTTGCCCGACATCCCGGTGAGCCGCTGGCCGCCGCGCACGCTGTCGGGCAATTGCTCGCCATCCCGCTGTTTCAAGAGCGGCTTGTGGTCGTAGAGATCGAGTTGCGAGGGGCCGCCCGACTGGAAGAGGTAGATCACCCGCTTCGCCTTGGGCGAATGATGGAAGCCGCCGAGCACGCCCCCTGCCCCGTCAACCGCAGGCTGCTCCGCCGCCGCCGAGCGGCCGAGCATCTCAGCCAGCGCGAGGCCGCCGAATCCCATGCCGAATGAATTGAGCCAGTCGCGCCGGTTCATCGTTTCACCACGCTTCCATCGTAGTTCATCAGGGCGTTGACCACGCTTGCGGTCGCGGCGAGTTCCGGAGCCGGCAGCGCTGCCGTCGGCTTCTTTTCGCCTACCGCCACGAGCTTTGCCGCGTCGTCCGGCCGGGAGCGATACCAGTCGAGCTGGGCGGTATGCATCCGACGGATGATCTGTTGTTCTTCGTCGTCTGGCTGCCGGTTCGTGAGCAGTTCGAAGGCTCGGTCGAGCGCGGCGTCGGCCCGACCGTCATGCTCGACGAGCAGCCGCTCTGCCAGCACGCGGGCCGCCTCCACGAACTGCGGCCCGTTCATGAGCACGAAGGCATGCAGGGGCGTGTTCGTCGTGTCTCGCTTCGCCGCGCACACCACCCGCTTGGGAACGTCGAAGCTCTCGAGCACGGGCGCCGGCCCCGTCCGCCGCCAGAACGTATACAGGCTGCGGCGATAGAGCCCTTCGCCCGTGTCGGCCTTTTCGGGCTTGAACGAGTCGGGCATGTCGTAGGTCTTTACCGGCGGCCCACCCATCTTCTCGACGAGTAGGCCGCAGGCGGCGAGTGCCCCGTCGCGGATCATCTCCGCCGGCAGCCGGTGCCGCGGGCCACGGGCGAGCCACACATTGAGCGGATCGTCGGCCATCGTCTTGGCGTCGGCGATGCTCCGCTGCCGGTAGGTCGCCGAGAGCATGATCGTCTTGATGAGACGCTTCATGTCCCAGCCGATACCGCCGTCGGACGGCGAGTGTGAGAACTGCCAGGCCAAGAGGTCGAGGATCTCGGGATACTCCGGCCGCGTGGACTGGCTGCCGAGGTCTTCGGGGCTCTGCACGAGCCCGAGCCCGAACAGCGACTGCCAGAGCCGGTTCACCGTGACGCGGGCCAAGAGCGGGTGGTCCGGGTCGACCAGCCAGCGGGCGAGGCCGAGCCGGTTCCGCGGCTGGTCAGCCGGGAACGGCGGCAGCACGGCGGGCGTGTCGGGCTCCACCGGCGCCCCGCGCTTGTCGTAGTCGCCGCGCTCGAGGACGTAGGCCATTTTGGGCTGCGGCAGGTCCCGCATCACCATGATTTCCCGCGGCCGCTCGGCGAGGTCGTCACGGCTGCGGCGGGCCACCTCGAGTGCATTCCGCTTGGCGGCCGGCTCATCGGCGAAGGCCGCGGCGAAGTAGTCGCCCAAGGCCTCGGCGTCGCGCATTTCGGCCAGCGCCGTTGCGATCGCCCCCCGTGCGGCGAGATCCCGCACCTCGAGCGGCGAGAGCCCCCGGGCAAACACGCGGAAGTCGTCGACGAGGCCGTTCTTGAAGCCGTTGTCGCGCATCCGCTCGCCGATCGTGATCGTGTCGCCACCGCCGCCGGTGATCTCGCGGGTGAGGCTGTCGCGGACGATCGTCGTCGCAGCCCGATGGCCGTTCACGAAGATCGCGAGCCCTGCGGCCTGGCCCGAGCCATCGCTCGACACGGCCACGTGCGTCCACTCGCTGACGGGCAGTGGCTCCGCACACCGCACGCTCACCGCATCGCCGGGCCAGAAATGGATCAGCGACCAGCGGAGATGCCCGCCGTCGACTAGCAGTTCGTAGCCGCGGCTGCCGGCGTCGGTCCAGGCCTGCGACCGGTGAAACACGACCGCCCGGTCGTACTTTGCGGCCGGCTTGATCCAGGCCGCCACGGTGAACGGCTGGCTGCGGCGGAAGTTGCCGACCGGCGTTTTGACCGGATGGTCGCCCGTGAGCTTGATGGCCTGGCAGGGGCTGCCACCGCGGGTATCGTCAACGACCGTGATCTCGCCCGGGGCGGTCGCCGGCTCCTTCGAGCCCAGTTCGTCGACAAACTTCCCGTCCGGGCCGCGGCCGTCGAAGGAATAGCGAACGAGTTCGCCGGGGATCGTGCCGCCGGCAGCGTCGAGGGCGACCGGCATTGCAGCCTTCCCGCCAATCCATCCGGCCACGGCCGCGTGGGCTACCGTCTCGGCCCGCTCGTATTCGGCCGCCGCCTCACCCGCGGCCTCGTCGGCCTTGGCGAGGGCTGCCGCGGTCGTCTGGTCAAGCATCCGCAGCTTCGGCGTCGGCACCGACTGCGTGAAGTACGAATACAACCCCGCCTCGTCGATGTCATCGAAGAAGGCGAAGAGCGAATAGAAGTCTTTCTGGGCGAGCGGATCGAACTTGTGGTCATGGCAGCGGCAGCATTCGAACGTGAGGCCGAGGAAGGCCGTGCCGAACGTCGTCACCCGGTCGTTCACGTAGTTGACGCGATACTCCTCCTCGACCGAGCCCCCTTCGCTCTCTTGCTGGTGGAGCCGGTTAAAGGCCGTGGCGAGCACCTGTTCGTCGGTGGCATGTGGCAACAGATCGCCGGCCACCTGCCAGAGTGTGAACTGATCCCACGGCAGGTTGTCGTTGAATGCCTTGATCACCCAGTCCCGCCACGGCCACATGTCGGGCCGCGGCCGATCGACCTGAAAGCCATAGCTGTCGGAATAGCGGGCGAGGTCCATCCAGTCGGCTGCCATTCGCTCGCCGTATCGCGGGCTCGCGAGCAGTCGGTCGAGAAGTTTGTCGTAGGCATCGGGCGATGTGTCGGCCGCGAACGCTTCGGCCTCGGCGGGTGTCGGCGGCAGGCCGGTGATGTCGAAGCTCGCGCGGCGGATGAGCGTGCGGCGATCGGCTTCCGGCTGGAGCTTCAGGCCGCGCTTCGAGAGCTTCTCGGAGACGATCGCATCGATGGAGCCCGAGCCGCGTGCCGCCTCCGGCTTTACCGGCGCCACGAACGCCCAGTGCGGCTCGTATTTCGCTCCCTCGGCAATCCACCGCTTCAGCGTCTCCACCTGCTCGGCGGAGAGCCGGCCGATCTTGGCTTCGGGGGGCGGCATCACGGAGTCGGGATCGTCGGAGATGATCCGGGCGACAAGTTCGCTTTCGTCGATCTTCTCCGGCACGATCGCCCGGGTGCCACTGTCGAGCTCGGCCGTGGCGAGGTCGAACGTGTCGAGCCGCAGGCCGGCCTGCCGGTTGGCGTTGTCGGGCCCGTGGCAGGCGAAGCAGTTGTCGGAGAGGATCGGGCGGATGTCGTGGTTGAACGATAGCCGGGCCGGGGTCGGCGTGGCTCCGTCGGCCGCACCCGCCACGCAGGCCAGTGAGAGACACGCGGCCACGAGCATCACGCTCGCGATTCGCTTCGAGCAACCCATGCGACACGCTCCTGTCAGGGTTACCCGCGTCGCCGACTCCGGGTGGGGCATCCGAGTCGCGGACCGTGCTCGCGGACGAAGCTGGTCGATCGGCGGGATGGCGACCCGGATCGCTCCGGCCGCCTCTTCCATTCTAAATCGGCACCCGACAGCCAGCAATCAAACGATTCCCGGATTCTGCGGAGGAGCCAAACACCACACGTGAGCCAACGGAGTCCACGTGCTTGGAAGCCCGAGGCGCGAGCCGAGGGAATCCACGTGGCCACGTATGAAGCAGGCCAAATTCCAATCGGCTCGCGCCTCGGGCTTCACGGGCAACTCCCGCTCGCCCCCGAATGACTTGATCACCGCCATTGCGGGCGGCCCACATTGATGTGCGGGGGGCCAACGCAACACGCAAACCAGGCACACGAGGCTGCCTGCCGGTCATGCGGCGTGAGATGTGCGAGCATGCCCCGCAAGTGCCGCCGCGGCCCTGGACGATATACTAAGCGTAGTCGTCACGAGGCCTGCGTCATGTCGTTCTCCCGCCTGCGAAAAGCCGTCTCGGCTGGCCTGTTGATCTGCCTAGGGGGCCCTGCCCTCGCCGCCGACGCGGCCCCCTCCTTCACCCGCGACATCAAGGGCATCCTTTCCAACCGCTGCGTGCGGTGCCACGGCCCCGACCCGGAGGGCCGGGCCGGTGGTGGCGACGAGGGACTGCGGCTCGACACGTTTGCCGGGGCGACGGCCGATCTGGGCGGCCATGCGGCGATCGTGCCCGGGAAGCCCGACGACAGCGAACTGATCGCCCGGATCACGTCCACCGACCCCGATCTCGTCATGCCGCCGCCCGATGCGGGCCAGCCGCTCTCGGCGAAGCAGGTCGATCTGTTGAAGCGATGGATCGCGGCGGGAGCGACGTATGAACCCCACTGGGCCTATGTGCCACCCAAGCGGCCGAGCCTGCCGACCGTCAAGAACACAGCCTGGCCCAAAAACGACATCGACCGCTTCATCCTTGCCCGCCTCGAGGCCGACGGGCTCGCCCCGCAGCCCGAGGCCGACCGGGCCACGCTCGCCCGTCGGCTGGCGCTCGATCTCACGGGCCTGCCGCTCTCGCCCGAGGAGATCGACGCCTTCGTTGCCGACGCGGCACCTGATGCGGTGGAAAAACTGGTGGACCGATTGCTTGCCCACGACGGCTACGGCGAACACCAGGCACGGCAGTGGCTCGACCTCGCCCGGTATGCCGATAGCGCCGGCTACGCAGACGATCCGCTGCGAACGATCTGGGGCTGGCGCGACTGGGTGGTGAAGGCGTTCGACGCCAACATGCCGTTCGACACATTCACGCTCAAGCAACTCGCCGGCGACCTGCTCCCCGAAGCGTCGCTCGACGACCGGATCGCCACCGCGTTCCATCGCAACACGCTGACCAACAATGAAGGCGGTACGATCGACGAGGAGTTTCGCACGGTCGCCGTGATCGATCGCGTGAACACGACCTTGAGCACGTGGATGGGCACGACGATGGCCTGCGCCCAGTGCCACGACCATAAATACGACCCGCTCTCCCAGAAGGAATACTTCCAGCTCTACGCGATCCTCAACAACACGGCCGACGCCGACAGGCGGGATGAGTCCCCGGCCGTGCGGATCCCGTGGGAACCCATCGATGCGGCGCGGACGGCGATCGAAAAAGAGGTCGCCGAGCTGGTCGCCGGCATTCCCCAGCTCGCCAAGCCTGCGCCGAAAGACAGGGCGGAGCCGCCGGAATTCCAGCCGGCCCGAAAAGTCCTCGACGGCCTGCGAAACAAGCTCGCCGCCACGCCGGCCGTCACGGTGCCCGTGCTCGAGGAACTCCAGGGCAAGAGCCGCCGGATCACGAAGATTCAGCTTCGCGGCAACTGGCAGAACCTCGGCGAAGAAGTGACCGAGGGTGTGCCTGCGGCGTTCAATCCCGCGCCCGTGGCCGAAGGGCAGCGGGTGGATCGCGTGGCGCTGGCCAAGTGGCTCGTCGATCCGGCAAACCCGCTCACTGCCCGCGTGGTCGTGAACCGGATGTGGGAAAGGCTCTTCGGGATCGGCATCGTCTCCACGAGCGAGGAGTTTGGCAGCCAGGGCGAACTGCCGAGCCATCCCGAATTGCTCGACTGGCTGGCCATGGAGCTCGTGGCCAGGAAGTGGGACATGAAGGCCATTCAGCGGCTGATCGTGACGAGCGCCGCCTACCGGCAGACGTCGAAATGTCCGCCCGACCTCATCGCCCGCGATCCGGAGAACCGGCTCATCGCCTGCGGGCCGCGGGTGCGGCTCTCGGCCGAGGTGATCCGCGACCAAGCCCTCGCCGCCTCCGGGCTGCTCTCGCGGAAGAAGGGAGGCCCGAGCGTGATGCCGCCGCAGCCGAATCTCGGCCTGGCGGCTGCGTTTGGCGGCGGCATCGACTGGCAGACGAGTACGGGTGAAGACCGCTACCGCCGCGCGCTTTACACCACCTGGCGGCGGAGCAATCCCTATCCCTCGATGGCCACGTTCGACGCGCCGTCGCGGGAAGTCTGCACCGTCCGGCGGCCACGGACCAACACGCCGCTCCAGGCGCTCGTGACGATGAACGATCCGGCCTACGTCGAAGCCGCGCAGGCCCTGGCCCGGCGGATGATCCGCGAAGGGGGCTCGACGCCGGCCGATCGGGCTGCCCGCGGCTTCCGGCTCGTGCTCTCGCGGCAGCCCACGGCCGCAGAGATCGACCGGCTCGTGAAGCTGCACGACGACGTCCGCGCCGAATACGCCGCCGCACCCGCCGACGCCAAAAAGATGGCCACCGATCCCCTCGGCCCGCCCGCCTCCGACCTTCCTGCCGACATGGCCGATCTCGCCGCCTGGACCGTCGTGGCCAACGTGATCCTGAACCTCGACGAAGCCTTCATGTGTCCGTAAGGAGTGCCGCGATGGACCCGATTCTCGAAGCCAGGCTCCTTGCGACGCGGCGGCATTTGCTCGGCTCGATGGCCGGCGGCATCGGTGCCATCGCGATGCACGATCTCCTCGCCGCGACGGCCTCCACGACGCAGCCGGCGCTGGTCGTCGATCCGATGGCCCCCAAGCTGCCGCCGCTGCCAGCGAAGGCGAAGCGGATGATCGTGATCCATCTCACGGGCTCGCCGCCGCATCTCGATCTCTACGATCACAAGCCCGAACTCGTGAAGCGCGACGGGCAGGACTGCCCCGCCGAGACGATCGCCGGCAAGAAGTTCGCGTTCACGAGCGGCACCCCCAAGCTTCTGGGCACGCCCCGGAAGTGGGTGAAGTGCGGTGAGAGCGGGATGGAGCTTTCCGATGCGATTCCAAATCTGCATCGCGTGGCCGACAAGCTCTGCCTCGTGCGGAGCATGTTCACGGATCAGTTCAACCACGCGCCCGCGGAACTCATGGTCTACACGGGTTCGCCTCGGGCCGGCCGGCCGAGTCTCGGCAGCTGGGTGACCTACGGCCTGGGCACGGAAAATGCCAACCTGCCCGGCTTCGTCACGCTCATCTCGTCGGGCGTGCAGCCCAACGGCGGCACGAGCAGCTTCGGGTCGGGCTTCCTGCCGAGCGTGTATCAGGGCGTGCAGTGCCGGTCGAAGGGGGACCCGGTGCTCTACGTGTCGGATCCGCCGGGCATGAACCGGGCGATGCGCCGCAAGACGCTCGATGCCCTCAAGGATTTGAACGAGCTGCAGGCCCGCGAGCTCGGCAATCCCGAGACGGTCACCCGGATCGCCCAATACGAACTCGCCTTCCGCATGCAGGCGAGCGTGCCGGACGTGATGGATATCTCGAAGGAACCGCAAACGGTGCTCGATGCCTACGGCGCGAAGCCGGGGCAGTCGAGCCTGGCCAACAACTGCCTCCTGGCCCGACGGCTCGTCGAACAGGGCGTGCGGTTCGTGCACCTCTTCGACTGGGGCTGGGATTTCCACGGCACGAATCCCAAGGAAGACATCCGCGACGGCCTTACGCAGAAGGCGGCCACGTTCGACAAGCCGGCGGCGGCGTTGATCGAGGATCTCGAGCAGCGTGGCCTGCTCGAAGACACGCTCGTGCTCTGCACCGGCGAGTTCGGCCGCACACCCTTCCGCGAGGGCCGCACGGCGGCCGGCAGCATCCTCGGCCGCGACCACTATCCCGACTGCTATTCGATCTGGATGGCGGGGGGTGGCGTGAAGCCGGGCTACGTGCATGGGGCGAGCGACGACCTCGGCTTCAAGGTCGCCAGCGACATGGTCCACATCCACGACCTCCAGGCGACGATCCTGCATCTGCTCGGCTTCGACCACACGAAGCTCACCTACCGCTTCCAGGGGCGTGACTTCCGGCTCACCGACGTCCATGGCCACGTGGTGCAGCAGATTCTCGTGTAGGCCCGTCGCTCCGCGTGGGCTGCCCGTGTAGGCCCGTCACTCCGTGAC
>CAMDDA010000064.1 GCA_945890755.1 Candidatus Kuenenia stuttgartensis | reverse complement strand
TGGCTCTTGCGGAGTGCATCAGCGAGGACCGTCGAGTCGCTCTGGTCGCTGTGCGGTGAACTGCTCGACCGGTTCACTGAGGCCGAGTGCCGCAACTGCTTCAAGCATTGCGGCTACCGCTACACGTAGGCAGGATGCGCTCTAGCCGGCGCACAACCGAAGGTGCCTGTGGTTCTAGTGGACAACGCGGTTGCGCTGCCGGCACCTGGACTGAGGTGGACCCCGGATTTCGGGCGCCCTGATAAGGTGGAGCCTCCGGGCTTGGAGGCCCCCTATCAGGAGGATGACGATGCCGGGCAAGCGACGTGTGTATGGGGCTCCGTTTAAGGCCAAGGTGGCCTTGGCGGCCGCCCTCCTCGATCGCCCGTGGCACGTGGTGATCGAACTACAGCCGGAGGCTCACTGCTGCCCCGCACGCTTCAGTTTCTCGCGGAGCACCGAGGGCTGCTGTCCGCCGGCGATGCGATCCACTTCCGCCAGTTGCTGGGCTATCACAGCGTCAAGGGCCTCGCGATGATCGTGGTAATATGCCAATGCGGCATGAATCTGTCCCATCGTCAGGAGCGGGTGCTGCCGCTGAATTTCCTCCGCGTCCCAATGATGAGCGAGGCTGTCGAGGGCAATCTCGACGACTTTGGTGCGCGTGCCCTCGAGATACGGCACACCGTCAGAGCTCAATTCAATATGCGGGTAGGTAACAGTCGCCATTTCATGCTCCTCGGGAATCCAAGCCCGCGGCCGGTTGCCCGCACGTGATGCTATCGCAATGGGGGTGTCGCTCCACCAATCGGCAACACGTCACGCAACAACGACCCTTCCGACCAGCAAAAAACAACGAGGCCCGGTGGGATTCGAACACACGACCAAGGGATTACGAGGACGAATGCAGCCAATTGCGAAATGATCAAAGGCTTTGGGGTGGTCTGGGTTTCGCGTGAGGGTGATCAATCCCAGATACGGCCCACTCCGTACTGTTCAAGCACGGAGTCGGCACTGACGATCGGGATCGCTTCCACGAGGCCTTGAGCCACCAGAAGCCTGTCAAAAGGATCTCGGTGATGGAGCGGCAACGCCATCTGCCGTTCAGCGACTTCCAGGGTGATGGGCGACACCACGAGCGCTAGATCAATCAAGGCTTTTTCCATCCATACGCGGTACGGCAGGGACAGGGAGAGTTTTCCCAACCCCACCTTGATGGAAAGTTCCCAGATGGTTCCGGCGCTGACGATCAGGTCGTTGGCGGGGTCTTCCAGAACTGCGACGGCCCGGATCCCGAGTTTGCGTGGATCATCCAACGCCCAGATCAATGAGTGGGCATCAACCAGATGCCTCATCCCGTGTACTCCTTGAAGTCCTCCAATGGAGCATCAAAGTCTGGAGCCATATACAGCACGGAACCCTTCATCGTTCCCAACTGCCTGGCCGTCTTCTTGGCACCAACGGGGGTGGGGACAATTCGGGCGACCGGTTGGTCGTTCTCGGTGATCACGACCTCTTCCCCCGGTGACAGTCGATGAATGAGGTCGGTCAGCCGCGATTGTGCCTCTTGAATAGTCACGGTTGTCATGTCCCAATCTCCTTCACCGCCATTCTATCACGAGGTGAGACGTGTCGTTCCCGTGGACGCACGGCCGGATTTCCTGGGGGAAGACCACGTCTGCCTGGCGTCCAGGGCGGCTCTTTCTGAGTTGCTACAGGCGGTTGCAGGCCCTCTCTGGCATGATCACGAGATCAACGCCGCGCATGTCCTGAAGCGGATCGCCAAGAACTTCCATGGCGGAGTGGCCCATGCCTCGCTACTTTTTCTCGACGACACCCGAGTTATGGGGTTGGAATGGGGTTGCTGCTTTGTCCTCTCCGAAAATCATCAAAAAACAACTAGGCCCGGTGTGATTCGAACACACGACCAAGGGATTATGAGGACGAAAGCAGTCCCTGTCATCGAGACTGCCAAAACCGAGGTTTTCGGTGTTTCGCCCGCGAAAGCATAGAGTTTGGTGCCGTGGGGCGAAGACGGCTTTTGTCCCGTAACCGTCCCATATGTGTCCAACTCAGTGGGGTTTGGGCGTACGCCCAAACTCTCCTCGCGATCCCCTCCCGGTCTGCGGCAGGTGGTGAGCGGCGACACGTTTTCGATCCCAAGACAAGGAGAAAAGCCCCAGGCGGCCGAACTGGGAGAGACTCCGCGCCGACGGTAAGGAAAACGCCACTGCAGGGGGGAAAGCCGCGTGTTTCGGGAACGCTTTTTTGGGGCCAGGAAGACCGGGCCCTCAGCTCCCGAGCCGCTCATCAGCCCGGAAACCGTTGCGGACGTGCCATTGGCCGGGCTATCCTTCGGACATGACACGATCACTGACCATCAAGCTTCCGGACGACTCCGGCCAGACGCTGGAGGAATTGGGTCGAAGGCAGTGTCGCTCCGCTGAGGACGTCGCCGAGGATATTCTCGAGCGGGCGCTCGCCATGGCCCGGTGGCGCCAGAATCGTGAACAACTTCAGTTGCGGGCGGAGGCTGCCGGCTTCCGGAGCGAAGACGACATCCTTGACGCCATCTCGTGAGAGTGGTTCTCGACACCAACGTGTTGCTGTCGGCAGCGTTCTTCCCGGGCGTTTGCGAGAAGTTGCTGGCTCACTGTTTCCTGACGCCGTCGGTACAACTGGTTCTGTCCGAGCACATCCTGGGCGAGTTTGTCGAGCATGGCCTGGGCAAGCTCAATGGCACCGCCGACCAGATCGACGCAGCCGTGGCGGAACTCCGGCGACGTTGCCAGATCGTCCCGCCCGCGCCAGTTCCCGCCGACACCATCAGTGACGCCGACGACCTGCTGGTTCTCGGTGCTGCCATTGCTGGCCAAGCCGATTGCCTGATCACGGGTGATAAGGAACTGCTGAATCTCGGGTCGTTTCATTCGATTGCCATCCTTTCGCCACGGGCGTTCTACGATCGCCTTCGGGTGGACTGAGTTGGGAAGAGGACGGTTGCTGCCGATCTTCGTGGTGATATGCGAGCGGAAGCCCCGCGTTGATCAGCGACAGCGTGCCCCAGCCGACGAAGAAGTTGGTGCGGTCGTCCATCGGGAGTCGGGCTCGCCGGGGGCCAAATCGCCAGCGGGCTGCTGGCGTCCCATCCCACGCCCAAACCCGGCCGAGTTTGGGTTTGAGTTTGGGTTTGGGACTTTGTCCTCTCCGAAAATCAGCAAAAACAACTAGGCCCGGTGTGATTCGAACACACGACCAAGGGATTATGAGTCCCCTGCTCTAACCGCTGAGCTACGGGCCCGAAGTCCCGGGATTCTAACGTGAATACGGCTGGCGCTCGGCGGGCTTTTTTCGCGTGTACGAGCGGCGGACAATGACCGTATGACGGCGTCCATCCATCCGCTACTCGTGCAGCGGCTGCTCGAGCCGGCGGCCTACCCGCATCCGACCGGCGGCATCCGGCTCGTCGAGACGCACATTTCATGGGTGTTTCTCACCGGCTCGTTCGCCTACAAGGTGAAGAAGCCGGTGGACTTCGGGTTCCTCGACTTCACGACGCTCGAACGCCGCCACGACTGCTGCGCGGCCGAGGTGCGGATCAGCGGCCGGTTCGCCCCCGAGCTCTACCTCGGCGCCGTGCCGATCACGGGATCGGCCGACGAGCCGCGGGTGAACGGTGCGGGGCCGCCGATCGAATGGGCCGTGAAACTCGTGCAGTTCGACGAGGCCGAGCGGCTCGACAACCTGTTCGATTCCGGCCGGCTTACCGCGGGCGATTGCGAGCGGCTCGGGGCCGAGATCGCGCGGGTCGAAGAGTCGCTCGCCGTGGCGGATGTCGCGGCGGGCTGGGGCACCGCGGAGCGGGTGCAGGGGGCTGTCGCAATGATGACCGCGCGGCTCCGCGAGGCGCGGCCGGATGTCGGCGAGCGGATCGCCCAGATCGAACGTTGGGTCGATCGCGGCCTCGGTGCGGCGGAGCCGGTGATCGCGGCGCGGCTCGCCAGAGGCCGTGTGCGGGAATGCCACGGCGACCTGCACCTGGCGAACATCGTGTTCCACGAGGGCCGCATGATGGCCTTCGACGCCATCGAGTTCAGCCCCGAGTTGCGCTGGATCGACGTGGCGAGCGACGTCGCATTCCTGGCAATGGATCTGCGGTCGCGCGGCCGGCCCGACCTCGCCGCACACGTCGTGAGCAGTTGGATGGAGACGGCGAACGACCATGCCGCCGCCGCCGTGCTGCCGATCTACGAGGTCTATCGGGCCATGGTGCGGGCCGGCGTGGCGGCGCTGCGGGGCGACGGCGACGGCCCGCCGGGGTCCGCCTGCGCGGAGACCGACCGCTATCTCGATCTGGCCGAGCGGCTGATGTGTCAGCGGCGGCCGCAGCTCTTTGCGACGTGTGGCGTGTCGGGCAGCGGCAAGACGACGCTTGCGGCGGATGTGATCGGTGCACAAAACGCCGTGCGGCTGCGGAGTGACGTGGAGCGGAAGCGGCTGGCGGGCATGCGGCCGACCGAGCGGCCGATCGACGCGGCGCACGAGCAGGCGCTCTACGGGGATGCGGCCTCGCGGCGGGTGTATGACCGGCTGGCCGCGCTGGCCCGCACGCTGCTCGACGCCGGCACGAGCGTCGTGATCGACGCGGCCTGCAATCGCCGCTGGCAGCGCGAGATGCTCGCGGCGACGGCGCGGGAATGCGGCGTGCCGCTCGTGTGGCTCGACTTCGAGATGCCGGCCGACGTGGTGCTCGGCCGCGTGGCGGCTCGGAGTGCGGCGGGCACGGATGCATCGGACGCGTCGGTGGACGTCGTGCGGGCGCAGCTGGCTGAGCGTGAGCCGATCACGGAAGGGGAGCTCGCGGCCGGTGGCCCGGGTGGGCCGCCGCGGCGGGTGGCCGTGACTGAGCGGGAGCTCAGGGATGCAGGGTTTGCGGGGCGGTTGTAGGGGCGTGACTCCGTGACGGGCAGCCCGTTGCGGAGCAACAGGCCTACGGGGGGCAGCCCGTTGCGGAGCAACAGGCCTACGGGGGCAGCCCGTTGCGGAGCAACAGGCCTACTTTGCCGGCTCGCCCGAGCTCTTGAGGAGTCGGAAGAGGTCGCTGTCGGTCGTGAGGATCAGCGTGGCATCGCGGCCGAGCGTGGACTTGTAGGTGTCGAGTGTCTTCATGAAGCCGTAGAAGTCGGCCGCCCGGGGGCTCGCGGTATACGCCTTCGCGTAGATTTCCGATGCCTGGGCGTCGGCTTTGCCCTTGATCTCCTGCACCTTGCGGTAGGCGTCGGACTGGATTCGCTGGAGATCCTTGTCCTTCTTGCCCTCGATCTTCGCAGCCTCGCCGGCCCCTTCCGACCGAAACCGCTCCGCGATCTGCAGCCGCTCGGAGATCATGCGGTCGTAGATCTTCTCGATCACGCCCGCCTTGTAGTTGATCCGCTTCACCCGCACGTCGAGCAGCTCGATGCCCCAGATGCCCACCTTCTGGGTCGCCGCGGCGAGGATCTCCTTCTCGAGCGCCTCGCGACCAAACTTGATCGGCGGCAGTCCGCCCACGGCGGCGCCGGCCTCGGCGAGGACGGCATCCTGCTCGGGCACACGGCTCTTGTCGCTGCGCACGATTTCGATGAGGTCGTGCCGGGCGACGACATTGCGAGTTTCGCTGCCGATGATGTCGTCCAGGCGGGAGAGCGCACTCCGTTCGTCACGCAGGCTCTGGAAATACTTGAGCGGGTCGGCGATTCGCCAGCGGGCGAACGTGTCGACGACGACGTAGAGCTTGTCGCGGGTCGTCATCTCCCCCGCCGGGCCGTCCCACTCGAGAATCCGCTTCTCGAAACGGTTGGCCGTCTGCACGAAGGGCAGTTTGAAGTGGAGGCCGGCGCCGCTCGAATCGTCGGTGGCGTTGATCGGCTCGCCCACCGGGCGGCCGAACTGCGTGAGCACCACCTGCTCCCGCTCGTCCACTGTGTAGGCGCAGCCGAAGACGGCGATCGCGGTCGCGACGGCCAGGAACCCACCCAGCGGCGAGATCAGCCAGTCGGCGAGCCGGCGCAGAAACTGGAGCACGGGATGGTTGATCGGCAGCGGGCTCATCGGGCACCCTCCTGACGGCCCGCGGCGGCTGCGGGCTCGAGTTGTCGCAGGTTCATGAGCGGCAGAAATTGCTTGGCGTCGGCATCGAGGATCACCTTGCCGCCGATCTGCGGCAGCACCTCGCCGATCGTCTCCAGATAGAGCCGCTGCCGGGTCACCTCCGGAGCCTTCTCGTATTGCTCGAGCAAGGCCTTGAACCGGGCCACGTCTCCCTCGGCCTCGTTGACCCGCTTGAGGGCGTAGCCCTCCGCCTCGCGGAGCTTCTTGTCGGCCTCGCCGCTGGCGCGGGGCACGACCTTGTTGTATTCACCGTTGGCCTGGTTGATCATCTGCTCCCGCTCCTGCTGGGCGCGGTTGACCTCCTCGAACGAACGCTGCACGGCCTTGGGCGGATGCACGTTCTTGAGCTGCACCTGCTGCACCTTCAGGCCCATGTGCAGCTGCTGGACGAGCGCCGTCAGCTCGGCGATCGCCTCGTTCTCGATCCCCTGCCGGCCGATCGTGAGCACCTCGTCCACGGTGCGGTCGCCCACCACCTCCCGCATCACGCTCTCGGAGAGGTCGCGGAGCGTCGGTCCGGGCTCGCGGTGGTTGAAGAGAAACTGCTCGGGATCATCGATCTCGTATTGCACCACCCACTCCACATGGGCCGCGTTGAGGTCGCCCGTGACCATGTCGCTCTCGAGTTCCTGCTCGTAGGAGGCCTGGTCGGCGTTCTGCGCGCCGGGCGTGCCGAAGCCAAACTCCATCTTCAGCTGCCGCTTCACAGGCAGGATCGTGACGGTGTCGATGCCGAACGGGAGCTTGAACCGCAGGCCCGGGCCGACGGTGCCGGCGAACCGGCCGAACCGCTGCACCACACCCACGCTCTCGGGGCCGACGGTGTAGACACCGCGGGCGAGGCCGGCGAGCAACAGCATGGCGACCGCCGCGCCGATCGCCCAGCGGATGGGCAGGCCACCAGCGGGCAGCTGCGGCGGCCGCGGGCGGCGGAAGGATTCGGAGAACTCTGACATCGTGCCGGGGGTTCCTGGAGGGGGGATCCTTCAGTGATACCTTCGGCCCGGGCGAGAGTCGAATCGCGGGCCCCCGTAGGCCCGTCACTCCGTGACGGGCTGTGCCCGTTGCGGAGCAACGGGCCTACAAATGAACGGGCTACTCGCCCCGAGCCCGTTCGATCAGGAAGTCGACCAGCTCCTGGCAGTGAAAGAAGCCTTTCCAGAAGGAGTGGCCCTGGCCCTTGGCGATGATGAGGTTCACCAACTCGCCCTTGCCCACGGCTTCGTACCGCTTTTTGAGCTCGGCCGAGTTGGGCCCGAGCGGCACGAGTTTGTCGTCGTCGCCGTGGATGATGCAGAGGGGCACGCCGGCCTTCGCGGCGACGTCGATCCGCTCGATCGGGCATAGCTCGCCGACCCGCGCGAGCAGTTCGTCGGGCTTCAGCCCATAGGCCGGCGCGGCCTTCGCCACTCCCGGATACGTCCGCCAGTCGTAGACGGGATAAATGCCACCGACGCCGGCGGTGAGCTCGGGGTGCGCGATCGCCCAGGCACTCGCCCAGAGGCCGCCCCGGCTGCGGCCGAGGAGCGCCGGCTTCGTCGAGTAGCCGCGGCGAACCATCTCCGCATGCAGGGCCTCGGCCGCCTTCAACGCTTCGGGGCTGCCGTATGACTCTCCCGTGTCGATACCGGCCACGGCGACGCCGGCCTGTGTGAACTGCTCGTGCATCCACTGCTCGGCCTTGTCGGGATACGAAGGGAGCGTGGGCGAATAGAGGATCCAGGGCTTCGCGTTCGGCTGCTGCCCGGGGATCGTGGCAGGCGCGAGGATGAACGCCGTCCGGCCCGCGACGCTCAACACCTCGCCGGGCAGGATCAGCTGTTTCGTGGGCGGCACCGGCACTGCGACCGCAGGCTCCGCAGCCGATGCGGCGTGGTGGAAAACGGTCGCGCAGGCGACGGCAAACAACGAGCGAAAGACGTTTCGTGGTTTCATGCGCGGGAGTTTATCGTGGTGGCATATGCGGCACCATCACGACATCGAGCGGCAGATCGAGTTCGACTTCCTGCGGGCCACGGAGATCGCCGCGCTCAACACGCTGCAGTGGCTCGGCAAGGGCCAGAAGGAGCTGGCCGACGCGGCCGCCTGTGACGCGATCCGCGGCATGTTCGACCTGGTGGACATCCGCGGCGAGATCACGATCGGCGAGGGGATCAAGGACGAAGCCCCTGGCCTCTTCAAGGGCGAGAAGGTGGGCTCCTGGAGTGAGGGGGCGCCGCGGTTCGAGATCGCCCTCGACCCGGTGGACGGCACCACGAACGTGGCCAAGGGGATGCCCAACTCGCTGAGCTGCATCGCCGCGGCCCTGGCGGCCGACGATGGCGAGCCCTGCCTGCTCGACATCCCTGCCTTCTATATGCAGAAGCTCGCCTACCCGCTCGAGGTACGGAAGGCGTGGGTCGCCGATCCGTCGCTGCCGATCGATATCGACGCCCCGATCGCGGACGTGATCGACGTCACGGCCCGGATCCTGGGCAAGGAGGTCCGCGACGTGATGGTGTGCGTGCTCGACCGGCCGCGGAACGAGCAGTTGATCGAAGACATCCGCCGGAAGGGGGCGGCCCTACGGATGATCCAAGACGGCGACATCGCGGCGGCCCTCGCCCCGGCGATGCGGACCAGCGACATCGACCTCTACGCCGGCATCGGCGGCGCGCCCGAGGCCATCCTCTCGGCGGCGGGCCTGCGGTGCCTCGGCGGCGGCATGCGGGCCAAGATCTGGCCCCGCGACGAGGCCGAGCGGAAATACCTCGTGGACATCGGCTGGGGCGACCGGCTCGACAGGCAGTTCATGTCGCGGGATCTCGCCCGGGGCGACAACATCGTGTTCGTGGCGACAGGCATCAGCACGAGCCCGCTGCTGGCTGGCGTCCGCGTGCGGGGCAACGTGGCCACCACCCACTCCGTGCTCATGCGGGCCCGCAGTGGCACCGTGCGGTTCGTCGAGGCCCACCACGACCTCGACCGCAAGACGATTCACCTGCGGAGCACGCGGGCTGAACGCCGCGTGTAAACCAGCTACGATACGGCGACGTTGTGAAGGAAGCCCTCAGCGCAAGCGCCGGGATCTCCCAATACAAGCCCTGAGCGCAAGCGCCGGGATCCCCTAATACAAGCCCTGAGCGCGAGCGAGGGGATCTGCCTGACGACACTGACTCAACCCCACCCTCGATCAAGGAGCAGTCCATGATTCCGAAGCAGGAGCCCCACGCGGGCCGCGTCTCGCGGCGGGGATTTTTGGGCCGCGCGGCAGCGGCGAGCGCGGCCGTGGCGGCGCCCACGATCATTCCGTCGTCGGCTCTCGGTCTCGATGGCGCCGTGCCGCCGAGCGAGCGGGTGGTCGTCGGTGGGATCGGCATCGGCAACCGCGGCACCTACGATCTGAGCTGCTTTCTCCAGCAGCCCGACGTGCAGTTCGCGGCGATCTGCGACGTGAAAGAGGCCCGCCGGCTGGCCGTGAAGAAGACCGCCGACGAGCACCACGGCAACCAGAACTGCGAGATGTATGGCGACTTCCGTGAGCTGCTCGACCGCGGTGACATCGACGCCGTGCTCATCGCCACCGGCCCGAACTGGCACGGCCTGATGTCGATGCTTGCCGCCAAGGCGGGCAAGGACATCTACTGCGAGAAGCCCTGCACGAAGAACATCGCCGAGACGCTCGTGCACCGCGACACGATGCGGCGGTGCGGCACCGTCTTCCAGGCGGGCACGCAGCGGCGGAACCTGCCGCACTTCGCGTTTGCCTGCGAGCTTGCCCGCACGGGCCGGCTCGGCAAGGTGAAGCGGGTCTACGCTCATCCGGCCGGCATGAAGGCCATGACGAGCGGCTGGCTCCCCGAGGAGCCGCTGCCCGATCCAAAGGTGGACGACTGGGATCTCTATCTCGGGCCCGCGGCCTGGCGGCCGTTCAATGCCAAGACGTTGAAGGACGGCTTCAACTTCGAGAAGGGGGGCGGCCTCGTCGGCGGTGGCGTGCTCGAATGGGGGTCGCACTGCGTCGATCTCTGTCAGTGGGCGGTGAACGATCGGCCGCCGCCGGTGCTCTACAACCCGCCCAAGGACGGCGAGATCGTCACCCGCTACGACGATGGCACGGAGCTCATCTTCCGCGAGAAGGGCTGGATTCCGCTCGGCTCGTGCCCCGTGCGATTCGAGGGGGAGACGGGCTGGGTGGAGGCTGGCGACTCGGGCAAGCTCGTGCTCAGTTCGCCCGAGCTGCTCGCCGGCCGGACGGTGCAGGAGATCGGCGGCTATCCGGCCACGTTCCACGTGCGCGACTTCCTCGATTGCGTGAAGACGCGGGGCAAGCCGAAGGGCAACGCCGAGGCGGCCTGCAACGCCCATCTCGCATGCCACGCCGCGAACGTCGCGCTCTTCCTGGGTCGTCCGGTGAAGCTCGATCTCGCGACGTATCGGTTTGTCGATGACGACGCGGCCAACCGGCTTCGGTCGGAGGCCCTCCGTGAGCCCTGGCGGCTGTAACGACGTCTCTCGGATACCCGTAGTCTGCACACTCCGTGTGCGACAGGCGGTCCGAAGGCCAGGCGATCAGTATCCAATCACCCGACCCACACACCACTCAATCAACCTTTCCCGGAGCTCGAGCAATGTCCATGCAGCGACACCCGACCGCGGCGGCTGCCGTGGCTCTTCTTCTGGCCGTGATGTCGACCGGCTTCGCCCAGCAGCCGGCCGCTCCGAGCGAGTCGGCGCTCATCGCCGTGCTCCGCGGCGATAAGCCGGAGGCCGAGAAGGCAATCACCTGCAAACAGTTGGCCGTCTACGGCACCGCCGCCGCCGTGCCCGACCTCGCGCCGCTGCTGGCCAACGAGCGGCTCGCCTCCTGGGCGCGGATCGCGCTCGAGGCGATCCCGGGCGCCGAAGCAGACGCGGCTCTGCGCAAGGCGGCGGAGACACTCACCGGGAATCTCCGGATCGGGACGATCAACTCGCTCGGCGTGCGGCGGGATGCCGGCGCGGTGCCGCTGCTCACCAAGTTTCTGGAGGACGCCGATCCCGCCGTTGCCGCCGCGGCTGCCGCTGCGCTCGGGTCGATCGGCACGCCGGAGGCGGGCACGCAGCTCGCCGGGGCGCTCGCCGCCAGCCAGACGCCCGCGGGTCGCGACGCCGTGGCGCAGGCGTGCGTCGTATGTGCCGAGCGGTTGCATGGAGCCGGCAGGCTCGGTGAGGCGACGGCCATTTATGACGCAGTGCGGATGGCCGATGTGTCGGAGCAGCGGCGGGCGGAGGCGGTTCGTGGCGCGATCCTCGTGCGCGGGGCCGACGGGATTCCGCTGCTCGTGGAAACGCTCCGCTCGCCGACGCGGCGAATCGCCAACATGGGGCTCTTCACCGCCCGCGAACTGGGCCACGGCGACGCGCCGAACGCGGTCGTTGCGGAGCGCGTCGATCGGGCGCTGATCGACGAGGTCGTGGCCGGAAAGGCCGGCGGGCCGGAAGCCGAGCGGGCGGAACTGGTGATCGACGTGCTGGCCGAGCGGAACGCCGGCCGCACGAGCGATGCCGTGCAGAAGGCGCTGCTCGATGCGGCAGCAGCGGGGCCGAAGTCGGTGCGGCTGGCGGCGGTGGCGGCGCTGGGCAAGACCGGAAGCGCGGCCGTCGTGGGACCGCTGCTCGCGGTCGCCACGGACGCGGATACAGGGTTTGCCGTGGTGGCCCGCGAGGCGATCGCGGCCCTGCCCGGCGCTGAAGTGGATGCCGAGATCAAGCGGCGGCTGACGAACCCGGATCT
The DNA here is from genome assembly GCA_945890755.1 of Candidatus Kuenenia stuttgartensis. Classification (GTDB taxonomy): domain Bacteria; phylum Planctomycetota; class Planctomycetia; order Pirellulales; family UBA1268; genus QWPN01. Next base: position 3,157 of record CAMDDA010000064.1, on the reverse strand, counting down.
GAAGCTGCTGCCGGTGCTCGTGGGCGTGGTGGCGGATCGGCGCATCGCGGCCGTGCCGGAGATCATGGGGCTTCTCGCCAGCGACGACGCGGCGGTGCGGGGCGTCGCCTTCGAGGCGCTCGGCAACGTCGTCGATCTCGGCAACCTCGACGTGCTCGTCGAGCAGGCCGTCGCGCCGCGCAACCCCGCCGATGCCGAGGCCGCGCGGAAGGCGCTCAAGCAGGCGGCGGTGCGGATGCCCGACCGCGAGGCCTGCGCCGAGAAGCTCGCCGCAGCGGTGGCGGCGGCGCCGGCCGACGTGAAGATCGTGCTCCTCGACATCCTCGGCGAGGTCGGCGGCTCGCGGGCACTCGCCGCCATGGCCGCCGCCGGAAAATCCAAGGACGAGCCGCTGGAAGATGCGGCCACGCGGCTGCTCGGGAAGTGGATGACCGCCGATGCCGCCCCCGTGCTCCTCGACCTGGCGAAGCCCGAGACCGGCTGCCGCTTTGCGACCCGTGCCCTGCGGGGCTACCTGCGGATTCCGCGGCAGTTCGCGCTGCCCGACGCCGAGCGAGCCGAGCTCTGCCGTCAGGCGTTGGCCCTGGCGCGGGAAGAGGTGGACCAGACGGCGATCTTCGACATCCTCGCCCGGTATCCGAGTGCGGCGACGCTCGCGGTGGCCACCGAGGCTGCCGCGCAGCCCGGGCTCGCCGCGAAGGCGCAGGCCGCGGTCGCGAAGATCACCGACAAGCTGCCGTGGCTCGTGTTCGCCGGCGGCGAGGGCCCGGGCAAGGGTAAGCGCGTGGTGCTCGTCAGCGGCGACGAGGAGTATCGCAGCGAGGAGGCGCTCGCCCAGCTCGCGAAGATCCTCGCGACGCACCACGGCTTCACCTGCACGGTGCTGTTCGCGATCGATCCGAAGACGGGCGAGATCTCGCCGAACAACACGACGAACATTCCCGGGCTCGAGGCCCTGCGAAAGGCCGACCTGATGGTGATCGCCACGCGGTTCCGCAATCTGCCCGACGAGCAGATGAAGGAGATCGACGACTATCTGCGGGCGGGCAGGCCTGTCGTGGGCATGCGGACCGCGACGCACGCCTTCAATATTCCCAAGGACAAGCCCTATGCCCATTACGGCAACGGCTATGCGGGCCCCAAGACGGAGTGGGCCGATGGCTTCGGCCGTGCCGTGCTCGGCGAGAAGTGGATCAGCCACCACGGCCATCATGCTCACGAGAGCACTCGCGGGCTGATCGCTCCCGGCGCCAAGGAGCATCCGATCCTGCGCGGCATCGCCGACGGCGACATCTGGGGTCCGACCGACGTGTATGGCGTGCGGCTGCCGCTGCCGGGCGACTCACAGCCGCTCGTACTCGGGCAGGTGCTCGAAGGGATGACGCCCGACTCGCCGGTCGTGGCGGGCAGCGATGCCAAGAAGAACGAGCCGATGATGCCGGTGGCCTGGACGAAGACGTATGCGGTCGAGGGGGGGCCGAAGGGCCGCGTGTTCACCACCACGATGGGTTCGTCCACCGACATGGCGTCGGAGGGCATGCGGCGGCTGCTCGTGAATGGCTGCTATTGGGCGACGGGGCTGGAGGCCGCGATCCCCGCGAAGTCGGTCGTCGACATCGTGGGCACGTTCGAGCCGACGCCGTTCGGCTTCAACAAGGCCAGGCCCGGCCTCAAGCCGGCCAACCTCCGGTAGTCGTCCGTAGCTGAGTCACTCCGTTGTAGGCCCGTCACTCCGTGACGGGCTGCCCGTTGCCTTTCTGTAGGCCCGTCACTCCGTGACGGGCTGCCCGTTGCGGAGCAACGGGCCTACGGGGCTTCTTTTCCCGTCCCGTCCACGCCTCCGTAGAATCGGGCGTCGTCCCACCCCCGTTCTTCGAGGAGGCCGTCCGATGCTCGCTCCCGCACCCCGCGATCCCGCTGCCGAACGGCTCACCGAGGCGGCCCGGTATCACGACTACCGCTATGCGTCGAACCCGATCGCCGACGGCACGCTCCCCGCGATCCCCGGCGCCCGGTTTGCCGCGGCCCTTCACGAGCATGGCATCACCCGCACGCTCCCGCTCGACATCAGCAGCGTGCTCGCCTGTCCGGGGCCGGCCACCACGCCCGGCCTCTGTGCCAGCTTCGTCCACGTGTGCGATGGCGAGGCCCACATCACCGACGCCAATGCCACCAGCCAGCTGTTCTTCGTGATGCGCGGGGCGGGCAGCACCCGTGTCGATGGCCAGGCCGACTTCGAGTGGCAGGCGGGCGACCTCTTCACGCTGCCGGCCCAGAGCCGGGCGTTGCACGCCGCCACGGCCGACGCGGCCCTCTACTGGGTGCACGACGAACCGCTCCTGCGGTATCTCGGGGCGACCGCGACGCAGCGGCAGTTTCCTCCCACGCTCTTCAGGCGGGATGAGATCCATAAGGCCCTCGAGGCCGTGATCCACGATCCTTCGAGCGCGACGGCCAATCGCGTGAGCATCCTGCTCGGCAGCCGCGTGTTTCCGCAGACGATGACGATCACGCACGTGCTGTGGGCGATGTTCGGCGTCCTGCCGGTGAACGCGGTGCAGGCGCCGCACCGGCATCAATCGGTGGCGGTCGATCTCGTCGTCAATGCGAAGCCGGGCTGCTACACGATGGTGGGCCGGTCGCTCGACGCCGACGGCCGGATCAAGGACGGCGAGCGGTTCGACTGGGAGCCGCACGGCGTGTTCGTCACGCCGCCGGGCCTCTGGCACTCCCACCACAACGAGTCGGGCCATCCGGCGCACATCCTGCCGATTCAGGACGCCGGTCTCCACACCCACCTGCGGACGCTCGACATCCGGTTCGCCAAGGCGGGGGCCGGCGGTGCCGAGGTGGTGGAAAACGCGGGGTAGGGGGCGGGGCAACGGCCGGGCCACTTGTCCGGCGCGGCATTTCCTCACGGAAAACCGGCATAACCGGCGCGAACGGGACGGTTTTTCTCACCACCGGGAGGGACTCTGGCCAATTCGTTGCCCCCCCTGAAAAGGCATGCTAGAGCGCATCCTGCCTACGTGTAGCGGTAGCCGCAATGCTTGAAGCAGTTGCGGCACTCGGCCTCAGTGAACCGGTCGAGCAGTTCACCGCACAGCGACCAGAGCGACTCGACGGTCCTCGCTGATGCACTCCGCAAGAGCCACTT
>CAMDDA010000063.1 GCA_945890755.1 Candidatus Kuenenia stuttgartensis | reverse complement strand
GCTCGCCCGCAGCCGCGACGCGGCGCTGGCGGCGGCCGCCGCCCACGCAGCCCGCCGTGCCGATGTCGCAGCCGCCGCCGAACGCCGCCGCACTGCAGACGCCCGGCTCGACGCCTACGAACTCGACCTGCTTGCCGCGGGATCGGCCCACGCCGAGGCCGTGGCGGCCCTCGAAGGCTCAGCCAGGCGGCTGACGAGCGTGGAGGCCGAAGCCGAGGCCTTGGACAGCCGCCGCCGCGCGAGCAGCCACGCCGTCGAGCAAGCCCGGGCCGCGCGGGTCCGCCTCGCCGAGGCCGTCCACGCCCACGAACTGGAAGCCGGCGAGGCTCGCCACCGCCGGGCCCGCATCGTGGAGCGGATTCGCGACGAATACGACATCGACATCGCGGCCGGACTGGCGACGGCTCCGGAAGGCGAGCTGATCGAGATTCCAGCCGATCGAGCGGAGCACGACCGTGAGATCGAGGACCTGCGGCGGAAGCTGGCGTCGATGACGACCGTGAACCTCGAGGCGCTCCAGGAAGCTGAAGAGCTGACCACCCGCCTGGCCACACTCGAGGCCCAGCTCGCCGACGTGGCCGGCGCGAAAGATTCGATCGAGCAGCTGATCACCCGGATCGACGACGAGAGCCGCCGACTCCTCGGCGATACGATCGAGACGGTCCGCGGCCACTTTCGCGACCTCTTCGAGCGACTCTTCGGTGGCGGCCAGGCCGACATCGTGCTGGAAGAAGGCGTCGACCTCCTCGAGACGGCGGTCGAGATCGTGGCCCGCCCGCCCGGCAAGGAGCCGCGCAACATCTCGCTGCTCTCCGGCGGCGAGAAGACGATGACCTGCGTGGCCCTGCTCCTGGCGATCTTCCACTCCCGGCCGAGCCCCTTCTGCGTGCTCGACGAGGTCGATGCGGCGCTCGACGAGGCCAACGTCGATCGCTACGTCGGTGTGCTCCGCGACTTCCTCTCCACCACGCAGTTCATCGTCGTCACCCACTCCAAGAAGACGATGGCGGCGGCCACGACGCTCTACGGCGTGACGATGGAGGAGTCGGGCGTCTCGAAGCGGGTCTCGGTGCGGTTCGAGTCCACCGCCGCCGCCCGCCCCGCGAAGGCGGCCTGAAGCCCGCCTTTTCCAGGCATTCGGCAGCGTCGCGTCGGGTGGACGATGCGGTGCCACCCCTCCCGTCCGAAAGAACGGCTCAAGTCGCACGACAGGTTTTTTCGATCTACCCACCTGGACGGTGATGCCGCGAACGTGTCCGGGCATGCTCGGACACGCGGGGCATCGAGCAGGGGGGGAATCCTGCGAGCCGCTGCCTTCACCCGAGGGCACCCATGCGTGGGTGCCGGCGGGAGCAGGCCGCGCTCTCTCGCCCCCGCCGCGCTCAGCCGGCCATCGTGGGGCACGACGACGCGGTCGTCCCCGCGGTTGCGATCGATCCGCGTCGGGGGGGCTTCGTTCCACCGTGTTCGGTGCGGACTGGCCAAAACGTTTCCGGACACAAAAGATCCATAGGGAGTCTTGTGATGAAGGTTTTCACGACAGGCCAGGTCGCCAAAATCTGTAAAGTCGCACCACGCACGGTGAGCAAGTGGTTCGACTCGGGCCGCCTCAAGGGCTACCGGATCCCCGGCAGCCAAGACCGGCGGATTCCGCGGGAGTATCTCATCAAGTTCCTCAAGGAACACGGCATGCCCCTGGGCGACCTCGAGGACGAGGCAATGGCCAAGGTGCTGCTTGTCGGTCAGGACCAGGTGCTGATCGAGAATCTCAAAAAGCAGCTGCCGCTGGAGCGATCGTTCAAGATCCAGGTGGCCGCCAGCGGCTTCGAGGCGGGCATCCAGGCCGAGAGCTTCCACCCCGACTGCATCGTGGTGGACTACTCGATCGGCCGGATCGACGCCCAGCAGATCTGCCAGAACCTTCGCCGCAACGCGGAGTATGCCGACACGATCGTGATCGCCCTGCTGCCGGACGACGGCTCGCAGATCACGATCGATCGGGCTCACGTGAATGAGAGCTTCAAAAAGCCCTTCGATGCGGCCCTGCTCGCCGAGCGGCTCCGCACCCTGATCGGCGCGAAGAAGGAACTCGTGTAGTCAGTCGCTGACCCCGACCGGAAACCAGCCACGGGCCGGCCCGCCTCGCGCGTGCCGGCCCGTGATGCGTTGATGGCTCCCCATAGAAGCCCTGAGCGCGAGCGAGGGGATCCGGCCGTGTGCGCGCTCCGGTCCCCCGGCTTGCGCCTGGGGGCTTGTATGGAGACAAGCCGACGGCTGCCGGTAACCGCTATCATGAGCAGCATGACAACCTCTCCGCACGGCATCCGGATGATCGACGTGGGCGGCAAGCCGGTCACGCTCCGCACGGCGCGGGCCTCGGCACGGCTGGCCGCCCAGCCTGAGACGATCCGCCGCATCCAGGCGGGCGAGCTCGAGAAGGGCGACGCCGTCGCGACGGCCCGAGTGGCCGCGATCATGGCCGCCAAGCGAACGAGCGACATCGTGCCGCTCTGCCATCCGCTGCCACTCGACAACGTCGAAGTCGCGATCAGTTGTGCAGCCGATGCAGTGCTCGTAGAGGTCGTCGTGCGGGCCACCGCCCGGACGGGCGTGGAAATGGAAGCGCTCGTCGCCGCCAGTGCCGCGGCACTCACGATCTACGACATGTGCAAGTCGATCGACCAGGGCATGACCGTCGAGGCCGTTCGCCTGGAGGAGAAGACCGGCGGCACCCGCGGCGACTATCAGAGAAAATAGGGACGGGAGCGAATTTCCCTTCCCAAGAGGGAATGATCAGCGGGGATGGGCGGTCATTCGCTCCCGTCCCTATTTTCTTTCCGCGAGGATCGGCTCGAGCTCGTCCACGAAATCGCGAACGTCCTTGAATTCACGATACACGCTCGCGAACCGCACGAAGGCCACTTGGTCGAGGGCACGCAAGAGCTCCATGAGCCGCTCGCCGATCACGCGGCTGGGCACGTCGGCGTCGTAGGTGCCATAGAGCTCCCCTTCGAGTGCCGACACGACACCTTCGATGTCCTCCTCGCTGACCGGCCGCTTCCAGCAGGCCTTCGCGAGCCCCCGCTTGATCTTGTCGCGGTCGAACGGCTCGCGCACTCCCCCCTTCTTCGACACCATGAGCAACTGCCGCTCCACCCGCTCGTAGGTCGTGAACCGGCGGCGACACGCGAGGCATTCACGCCGCCGCCGAATCGTGGCGCCGTCATCCCCGGCACGGGAATCAGTCACACGGTCGTTATCGGCACGGCAAAAGGGGCAACGCATGCCCGAGAGCCTACGAAGCCGCACTCAAAACCGACAAGTCGGCGTTGGGAATGGTTCATACAAGCCCTAAGCGCGAGCGAGGGGATCGCCCATCCGTGACGACATCCCCCGACGGCACGCGATCCCCCGGCTTGCGCCTGGGGGCTTGTATCGGCGCGAGGGGATCGCCCCATACGTGACATCATCCCCCGGCTTGCGCCTGGGGGCTTGTATCGGCGTGAGGCGGCGACGCTCCCCACGGGCGCGAACTACGCGTCGCTCTCGTCGTCATCCGGTTGATCGGGAGCCGCCTGAGGCGCTGCATCCTGCGTCGCCCTGGCCAGTTTCCAGTCGCGGCGCTGGCGGGAACTGGGAATCTTCATCGCCTTGCGATACTTCGTCACCGTCCGGCGGGCGAGTGTGATGCCCTGCTTGGCCAGTTCGTCCACGAGATCGTCGTCGCTGTAGGGCTTGTCCTTCGGCTCGGCATCGACGACCTCCTGCAGTTTGAGCCGCACGGCATCCCAGGCCACCTCCTCTCCATCGGCGCTCACCGTGCCCCCCACGAAGAACCGCCGCAGCGGGTAGAGGCCACGAGGAGTCTGCAGCCACTTGTCATCCACAGCCCGACTCACAGTGGTCACGTGCATGCCGATCCGGTCAGCGATCTGCTGCATCTTCAGGGGCTCGATCGCCTCGGGGCCTTCGGTGAGGAATCGCGTCTGGTGATCGACGATCGCCTGCGCGGTCTTCAGCAGGGTGCTCCGGCGTTGCTCGATGGCCTCGATGAGCCACTGGGCGGCGTTGACCTTCCGCTTGATGTATTCGCGGGTGGCCGGCTCCGTGTCGGGCGACAGGAGCATCTGCCGGTAGAGAGGACTGATCCGCAGGCTCGGCAGGTCGATGTCTTCCAGCCTCACCTTCCAGACGCCGTCAGACCCCTGATCGACGAACACGTCCGGCTTGACCGGGGGCACGATCGGCGCGGTGAACACCGCCCCGGGCTTCGGCTGCAGTCCGTGCAGTTCCTCCCGCAGCCGCTCGATCTCATCGAACGAGAAGCCGGTCCGCCGCTCGATGAGCGGCAGCCTGTTCGCGGCGAGATCCTCGAGGTGATCGCTCACGAGTCGCCGCAGCCTGCCGGCATGCGGCGCCGTGGCGGGGATCTGCAGGAGCAGGCACTCCCGCAGGTCGCGGGCTCCCACGCCGGTCGGATCCATGCTCTGCACGATCCGCAGTGCCGACTCCAGGTGTGACAGTTGTTCCGGCTGGCCCTCGGGGCCGTCCGGATCGACGAGATCCTCCAAGGGCAGCTGCAGGTATCCGTTGGCGTCGAGGTTGTAGATGATCTTGTCGGCAGCCTGCCGCACGGCCGGGGTGAGATCGTAGTTCGAAAGCTGCTCATGGAGGTGATCGCAGAGCGTCTCGGGCCTCTCGACCATGTTGGCCATCACGTCGAGATAGCGGTCGCCCGCCTGCTCGATCTGGGACGCCGATGGACGGCTCCGGTCGTCGTCGCTGTCGGGATACTCCGCCGACCAGTCGTACGACCGCTCGAAGTCGGCCTGATTGGCATGGTCCTGATCGACGATCAGCGGCCGCTCGTCGACGGGCCGCTCCAGCACCACCGGCTCCGCCTCGGCGCCCACTGGTGCAGGCTCTCCGGGCCCCGCCTCCTGCCCGGCCTCGTCCACCTCCAGCGTCTCGTTGTTTTGGATCTCCTGCTCGATCCGCTCCTCGAGCGCCATCACCGGCAGTTGCAGGATCTCCATCGACTGGATCATGCGCGGCGCAAGCACCTGCTTTTGCGCCATCCGCATTTCCTGGCCGAACGACATCCGCATCGTGATGACCTTTGTTCTCGAAGGGGCCGGGTTCTGCCAGCCGCAACCTTCTTAAGGATACCGCTTTTTGAGAGAAGCCGCCGGTCGGGGGCACGTGCTCGCCGCCGGCGGATTTTGACGATTCGCGCTCAACTGATGTGGTCCGCCAACTCTGCCAGTCAAAATTCACCGGCGGCTGCGCGCGACCCCCGACCAGCTCCCCTTTTTGTTGGTTTCTCGCCTGGGGCTGGTTATGGCAGCCGCTGGCGGGTGGCGATGGCGTCGGCGAGCATGTCGCGGTTGGCCTGCTCGAGCGAGGCGCCCACGGTGAGGCCGCGGGCGAGGCGTGTGAGCTCGACGGGCAGGCCGGCGAGCCGTTGGGCGACGACGAGGGCAGTGGCGTCCCCCTCCACGTTGGGTGTGGTGCCCATGATCACCTCGCGAACCTCCCCTTGCTTGACCCGCGCGACGAGCGGGTCGAGCGTCAGGGACTCGGGGCCTTTGCCTTCCAGCGGCGCCACCTTGCCCTGGAGCACGTGGTAGACGCCGCGATAGTTACCGGCCTGCTCGATCGCGAGCAGATCGCGGACCTGTTCGACGACGCAGAGGATCGAGCGATCGCGCCGTGGGTCGCGGCAGATGTCGCAGAGTTCGGCCTCGGCGAGGTTGAAGCAGACCTTGCAGGGGCGAAGGTTCTCCTTGACGGCGCGGATCGCGTCGGCGAAGGCGAGGGCCTCGGCCGGCGGCATCCGCAGCACATGGTGGGCGAGTCGCTCCGCGGTCTTGCGACCGATGCCGGGGAGGCCGGCGAACGAGTCGACGAGTCGGCCGATCGCGTTGCGGGCGTTGGCCATCACTCGCCCTCACTGGGAGCAGACACAAACCCGTCGTCCGGGCCGACCGACGACTCGACGGCCACGCCGCCGCCTGCCACTTCCGCCGGCTCCGCATCGACGCGACGGCGGGGAGGCTCGACGCGGCGGATCGCCGCATCGAACACCGTGCGAGCCCTCGCCACGAGCGGATGCTCCGAGGCCTCGCGGACGAGCGCTGCCTGCGACACGGCGGGCGGGTTGCGCGGGGCAGACTCCGCAGCCCGGCCCGGCTGGCCCGGCTCTGCCGCAGTCTCATCGCGAGCCGCCGCGACGGTCACCAGCCGAAACACCGCCACCCGGCCGGCCATCTCGGCGAGCGCGCGGCCGATGCCGCCTGCCATTTCCGGCCGCGAGAGAAACGCCGTGGCAGCCGTCGCCGTGGCGGGCATCTGGACTTCGAGCGCCTCGTCCTTCCATGTCGCTGCCACGGCCATGGCGGCAAAGTCGTGGGCCAGTCCGCCCACCTGCTCGCTGGCCGCGAGCCAGGCCGTCATCGGATCGGCCGGCAGCGGCGGTACCGTGCGTTCGTCGATGGCGGAAGCGGCTGCCGCGGGCTGAGCCGCGGTCTCACATTTTTCCGGCGGTTCCGGCGGACGCGTCCGAGCGGGGGGCTCGGCCTGAGGGGCAACGACCGGCTCTCGATTGACCGCGGGCCGCGCGACGGGCGCCGGCTCAACGGTCCGCGGCGTCAGGTCGGGAGTTTTTTTTTCGCGCGGAGCCGGCGCTGCGCTGCCGCCGGCCCGCTCGATCGCATCGACGGCGGCCGCCAACGAGTCGAGGTCTTCGAGCGTTGCCAGCCGGATGATCGCCATCTCGGCGAGCACGGCCGCATGGCCGCTCGTCGCCATCCGGGAGAGCGTTTGATCGAGAATCTGGAGCATGGCCAGCATCGTCGCCGTGCCGAGCTGCCGTCCGACGGCGGCCAGGTCGATGCCGAGGCCGCCCTGCGGCTGCATCAGCTCGGGGCCGCAGCCGACGCTGGCGAGTAGACCGTCGCGAAGCGCCGCGACGAGCTGGTCGAGCACGCCGCCCGGGTCCGCACCGCCCTGGAGCGCCGCGTCGAGCGCCGCAAGCGCGGCCGGGGCGTCGCGGGCCACGATCGCCGTGACGATCGCCCCCACCCGCTCCTCACGGCCGGTGCCGATGAGCGCGTGCACCTCGTCGATCCCGATCGCACCCCCCGCGCCGCCGAGCAGCTGCTCGAGCAGCGACTGGCTGTCGCGCATGCTGCCTGCGGCCCGCCGAGCGATGAGCGAGAGTGCCTCGGCCGACACGTCGATCCCTTCGGCCTCGACGATCTGGGCCAGCCGGCGGGCGATGGCCGCGGGAGCCACCGTGGCGAAGTCGAACCGCTGGCACCGGGAGAGGATCGTGATCGGCAGCTTGTCGGGCTCGGTCGTGCAGAGCACGAACTTGACGTGCCCCGGCGGCTCCTCCAGCGTCTTGAGGAGCGCGTTGAACGCCTCCCGCGTGAGCATGTGGACTTCATCGATGATGTAGACCTTGAACCGGCCGCGGGCCGGCCTCACGGCCACGTTCTGCCGCAGCTGCCGGATCTCATCGACGCCCCGGTTGCTCGCCGCGTCGATCTCCACCACGTCCACGTCCTGCCCGGACGAGATCGCGCGGCAGGCGTCGCAGGCATTGCAGGGCTCCGCGGCCGGCCCCGCCTCGCACTGCAGCGCCTTGGCGAAGATCCGGGCCGCACTCGTCTTGCCGACGCCTCGGGCGCCCGTCAGCAGGTAGGCATGCCCGATCCGGCCCGACTCGATCGCCCCGGAAAAGCCACGGGCGACATGTTCCTGCCCGACCAGCTCATCGAACCGCTGCGGCCGATACCGCCGGGCGACGACCTGATAGGCGGGCGTTTCCATAGATGATCAAGACCGAGTTGCTGTCGCTCGTCATCCGATTCCTGGAAGCCCCCGGCGGGAGCCGGGGGACTCCGCGTCGGGCGACCGACGGATGCTTCGCTGCCGGCCGGACGCCGATGAGAGGCCCACCGCACAAAGAGACGACTGCTTATGGCTGCTGCGGTTAGGCCCTGACCAGATTCACAGATCCCCATCGCAGGGGCCTCTCATCGGCGTCCGCACCGACGCTGTTTTGTACGTCCGCCGTGGCGGGCGGTCAAAAGGTCGTGCCAAGCCTGCTACATTTCGGCCCATGGCGTCTCCGATGATGCAGCAGTTCGAGGCGGCGAAGGCCCGGTGCCCGGGGGCGCTCGTCCTCTTCCGCATGGGCGACTTCTACGAGTTGTTCGGCGACGACGCCCGCGAGGCGGCCGCCCTGCTCGACCTCACGCTCACCAGCCGCGACAAGGGGCCCGACGCCCTGCCGATGGCCGGCTTTCCACACCATCAGCTCGACGTGCAGCTCGTGAAGCTCGTGGCCGCGAGCCGACGAGTGGCGATCTGCGAACAGATCGATGATCCCAAAACCACGAAGGGGTTGCTCCGGCGCGAGGTCACGCGGATCGTCACGCCCGGCATCGCCGCCGATGAATCGCTGCTCGACCCCGCGCGAAGCAACTGGCTCGTGGCGGTGGCCCCCGTCGTCGGCCGTGGCTCCGACGAGGTCGAGGTCGGCCTTGCCTGGATCGACGTGGCCGCCGGCCGGTTCGAGGCGGCGGTCGTGCCCCGCGCCGACGTGGCCGATCACCTGCAGCGGCTGGAGCCGGCCGAGTGCCTCTGTGCCGAGAAGCATCGCGAGCTCGTGGGCGAGCTGGTCCGCGGCGCGGGCCGCAGCTGCGCCGTCACCGCCCGGCCCGACTGGTGGTTCGATGAGACACCTGCCGCCGACGCGCTCGGCCGGGCCCTCGGCGGCCGCCGCGTCGAAGGACTCGGATTCGAGCTGCCCGACGACCGCCCTGCCCTGGCCGCAGCCGGCGCCGTCGTCAGCTACCTCGAGGAGAACGAGCCGACGGCCGTGGGTCGGATCGTATCGCTCGCCGCATGGCGACCGGGCCACAGGCTCGAGATCGACGAGGCCTCCCGACGCAGCCTCGAACTGGTGCGGAGCACGGCCACAGGTCGCCGCGACGGCTCACTGGCCGGCGTGCTCGACCGCACGAAGACCCCGCTGGGCGCCCGGCGGCTTGGCGAATGGCTCACCGCACCGCTCGTCGAGAAGGCCGCGATCGACGCCCGCCTCGACGCGGTGGCCGCGCTTGTGGCACACACGGGACTGGCCGCACGGCTGGCCGAAAAACTCACGGGCGTCGGCGACCTCGAACGGCTCACGGGCCGCGTCATCGCCGGCCGCGCCGGGCCTCGTGACCTGGAGCGGATCGGCCAGGCGACGGCCGTGCTTCCCGAGGTGATCTCGCTCCTCGCGGGCGCGACAGGTCTGCTCGCCACGCTCGCCGCGGGGATCGATCCGCTCGAAGACGTGTCGGCCCAAATCAACGCCCAACTCCGCGAGGGCTGCCCGATGTTCGGCCGCGACGGCGGCTTCATCCGCCCGGGCTGCGACCCGCAACTCGACGAGCTCGTCGAACTGGCCAGCGGCGGCAAGGCCTGGATCACCCGCTACCAGGCCGAGCAGATCGAGCGCACGGGCATCGCCTCGCTCAAGGTGGGCTACAACCGCGTGTTCGGCTTCTTTCTCGAGGTCAGCCGGGCCCATGCCGAGAAGGTGCCCGCCGACTACGTCCGCAAGCAGACGGTGAAGAACGCCGAACGCTACACGACGGCCGAGCTCGACGAACGGCAGCGGCAGGTGCTCGGCGCCGAGGACGAGGCCCTCCGACGGGAGCTGGTGCTGCTCGACGAGCTGCGGAGCTTCGTGGCGGAGCATCGCTCCCAGCTCGATCGGGCGGCCGACATCATCGCCTCGCTCGACGTGCTCGTGGCGCTCGCCGACGTGGCCCGCTCGCGGGGCTGGGTTCGCCCGGAGGTCACGACCGACGGCCGGCTCCTCGTGGAAGGGGGCCGCCATCCCGTGCTGGAGCAGATGCTGCCGGCCGGCACGCTCGTGCCCAACGACCTCGCGCTCGAGGCCCGGCTCCCCGACGCCGCCGGCTCCGCCGCGGCGATCCTGCTCGTCACCGGCCCCAACATGGGGGGCAAGAGCACGTTCATCCGCCAGGCCGCGCTCATGGCCGTGCTGGCCCAGGCGGGCAGCTTCGTGCCGGCCCGCCGCGCGAGCGTCGGCATCGTCGATCGGCTCTTCGCCCGGATCGGCGCCGGCGACGATCTCGCCCGCGGCGCGAGCACGTTCCTCGTGGAGATGGAGCAGACGGCCCGCATCCTGAATCGCGCGACGCCCCGGAGCCTCGTGATCCTCGACGAGGTGGGCCGCGGCACCAGCACGTTCGACGGCCTCGCGATCGCCCAGTCGGTGGTCGAGCATCTGCATGCACAGGTCGGCTGCCGCACGCTCTTTGCCACGCACTATCTTCAGCTTGCGGCCCTGGAGCGGCTGCCGGGCGTCGGCAACGTGCAGGTGCTCGTGCAGCAGCACAAAGAGTCGCTCGTGTTCCTCCACCAGGTGGCCCCCGGCGCCGCCGACAAGAGCTGGGGCGTGCACGTGGCGAGGCTGGCCGGCATTCCGTCGGCCGTGATCGACCGAGCCCGAGATCTCCTCATCGGCTTCGAGGCGGATGCGTCAGCCGCGCCGAAGGCCCGCCGCAAAGCAGCCCCCGCCGACCAGCTTTCGCTGTTCGAGTAAGCCGTGACGGCTCGGCACCGTCACGCGATCCCCCGGCTCATACAAGCCCTGAGCGCGAGCGAGGGGATCGTGCGAACGACGGGATCACCCCACTCGTCACGCGATCCCCCGGCTCGCGCCTGGGGGCTTCTATGGGGCCGCATCCTCGTGCTTCCCGCCTCACCCGCACTGGTTCATCTTGTCTCGAGGAGTGCCGGCGGCCACGAGTTCGGGCCGCGGCATCGTGATCTGCACCCTGCCGTCGTCGGGGGCGAGCGTCACGGCGATGCTCTTGTAGGCCGGCGTCCGCGAGAGGGGATCGGCCGCCTTCGGCACGAGCACGTTGCTCTCGGGGTAATACATCGCCACGCAGCCCGGCCGGATCTGGTCGAAGGCCGACACGATCTGGCCCCGCATCTCCCCCGCACTGCTCGTGATCCGGCACTTCCCGCCCGCGGCCAGGCCGAACCTCGCGATGTCGTCGGGATGCATCATCACGATGTCCCGCCGCGTCTGGTTGCGATAGAGGTCTTCCTCCTCGTAGACGACGGTGTTGAACTGCCCTTCGCTGCGGATCGTCATCAACTGCACGCCCTCCGGCGGCTCCGGCAGGTCGTGCACGAACAGATGCGCGAGGCCGTCGGCCGTCGGAAACGACGGCGAGTCGATCGCCCGTCCGGGGATCGAAAACTCCTTCTTCGTCTTGTCGATCTCCGCGATCTGCTCCATGCCCGGCACGATCGCGGCGATCGCCTTGCGGATCGTGCTCGTGTGGGCCATGTCGCGCCAGTTCACGGGGCCGCCCTCGCCGAGCACGCGGCGGGCGATGTCGGCAATGATCTCGACTTCGGCCCGCGGGCCGACATGCCGCGGCGGGCCGCCGTCGGAGAGCCGGATGTAGCTGAACATGCTCTCCTGCGTGGAGGGCTCCGGCTCCTCGTCGCGGGCGAGCACTGGAAGGATGATCGTCGCCTCACTGCCGGTGCCCCAGGCGTGGCCTGTGTTGAGCGACGTGTTCATGTACACGACCATGTCGATCTTCTCCATGGCCCGCTTGGCATACGTCGCGTCGGGGCTCGCGCCGTAGAGATTGCCACCGAGGCAGAAGGCGAACCGCATCTTCCCCTCGTCGGCCGCGTCGAGGCATTCGAGCGTGTCGTAGCCCTTCGTCGTCGGGAGCTTCACGTCGTAATGGCTCTCCAGCCGCTCGAAGATCGCCTTCTTGAGCGTGGGCGTGACACCCACGGTGCCCATGCCCTGGATGTTGGAGTGGCCACGGATCGGCTGCAGACCGGCACCCGGCCGCCCCACCATCCGCCGCATGAGCGCGAGCTGCGCGATCGCCTGCACGGTGGCCGCGCCGTGGAGGTGGTGCGTCACACCCATCGTCCAGGCAAAGACGGCCCGTCTGCTCTCCGCATATTCGGCGGCCATCCGCTCGATCTCGCGCTTCGACACGCCCGACTTCCGCACGATGTCGTCCCACGAGAGGGCGTCGAGGCGCTGCGCGAGATCGGGCCATCCAGTGGCGTGCTGCCGCAGAAACTCCTCGTCGATGATCAGCTCGCCGGTGGAGTTCCGCGGCTGCGCCGCATGCAGTTCCCGCAGCCGCTTCATGATCCCGTAGATCATCGCGAGGTCGCCGCCCACGTAGGGCTGGATGTAGCTGCTGGCGATCTCGGCCCCGAAGAGGAGCGCCCAGGCGTCGCTCGGCACGGAAAAGTTGACCATCCCCGTCTCGACGATCGGGTTGACCACGATCACCTTGCCACCGCTACGGCGAACCATCATCAGCGTCCGCATCATGCGGGGATGGTTGCTCGCCGGGTTGCCACCGATCAAAAACACGCAGTCGGCATGCTCCATGTCGTCGAGCTTCACGGTGCCGGCGCCGGTGCCGATCACGCTCGCGAGCCCCACGCCACTGGCCTGGTGGCAGTAATACGAGCAGTTGTTGACGTGATTCGTGCCGTAGAGCCGGGCGAAGAGCTGGAGCAGGAAGCCCGCCTCGTTGCTCGATCGGCCGCTGAAGTAGAAGAACGATTCCTCGGGCAGCGTCGCCTTGATCTTCGCGGCGATCCGCTCCATAACCTCGCCCCATTCGATCGGCCTGTAGTGCTGAGAGCCCTTCTCCAGGATCATCGGCTGCACGAGCCGGCCTGAGTGCTCCATCTGATAGGGCGTGAAGGCCCGGAGCTGCGGCACGGAATAGGTCTCGAAGAACGTCGGCTTCACGGCCCCCTGCATGTCGGCGACCATCGCCTGGAACGACTTCTTGCAGACCTCGGGAAAATGGCCCGCCTCGTTCACCATGCCGCCGGCCTGCCCCCCCATCCCGACCGCGCAGGTCTTGCAGGCGTTCTTGGAACGCATGGCCTTCCAGAATGCCCACATGCCACCCGCCTGGCGGGACTTTTTGAACGTGTACAAGACCGCCCGGAATCCGCCGCCGGTCGTCACCTTGCCGAAAAATCGTCCCATCGCGTTGCTCCCGTCGCGTGACGCCCGGTGTGATCGCTCGCCTGAACCGAGGCCGCGACCGAAAATTTGCCTTCGAAATCGTACCTGCGATAGGCTGGGGGTCTCAAGTTGATTCCGCCGGCGCGTTCTTCGGCGCCGACTTCCCCCCGATGGTCCTTCCAGGAGTGCAAACGATGCGTGCAGCATGTGTGATGGCGGTGGCCTTGGTGTTCGGCATGGCGGTCGTCGCGTCGGCCGAGGTGACGAGCGGCCCCGCGGTGGGCGACATGGTGGGTGCGTTCACGGTCACCAAGGTGACGGGCAACCCCGATGACGGCGTGGCGGACGGCCGCACCCTCTGCTACCGCTGCAAGATGGGCCAGCGGCCGGTGGTGATGATCTTCGCCCGCTCGGCCGACGAGAAGCTGGCCAAGCTGCTCAAGGAACTCGACGAGGAACTCGAGGAGCATGCCGACGACAAGCTCACCGGCTTCGTCAACATGATCGGCAGTGATGCCGAGAGCCTGAAGAAGGCCTCGGCCGACTTCGTCGCCACGCACGGTATCAAGCGGCTCGCGTTCGTCGTGCCGGAAGACACGCAGAACGGCCCGCCGGACTTCAAGATCGCCCCCGACGCCGACCTCACGGTCGTCTGCTACAAGAACGGCACCGTGAAGGCCAACCACGCCTTCGCGAAGGGCGGACTCTCCGACGAGAAGATCGACGCCGTCGTCGAGGCCTCCTGCTCGCTCGTTGACTGAGCCGGCTCGACGGACATCGATTCAGGCTGGCGGCCCGGAGGGTATGCTCCGGGCCGCCTTTTTTATGGTCGCAGCCAGGACACGGCGCCCATGCTCGCTCTTCTCCGCCGCATACCCGATCGTCTCTGGCGGCTCGTGATCACGCCGTATCGGCCCGATCCGGCAGCGCGGCCGTTCATGGAGCGGGCGCAGGCGCAGGAAGACGACCACGCCTCCGCCACCGTCGCCGTGCTCACGCCGGCGGAGAGCCGCGCGGTGTTCGGTGCCGATGTGGCCCGACGGGGCATCCAGCCGGTGTTCCTCCGGATCGCCAACCGGTCGGCCGAGAGCCTCCGCGTGCAGATGGTGAACATCGACCCGAAATACTTCACGCCGCTGGAGGCGGCGAGCGTGAACCACTTCTCGATCGCGCGACGGCTGTCGGCATTCGGCGCCATGGGCTGGCTCTTCGTGCCGCTCCTCGCGCTCGTGCCGCTCAAGCTCGTCACTGCCTGGCTCGCCAACGGCCGCATGGACGATTTTTTTCGTGGCCCGGGGTTTCGGCTCGCACCGATTCCGCCCGGTATCACCGCCGAGGGCTTCGTGTTCACCACGCTCGACCTGGGCACGAAAGTGGTGCGGGTGCGGCTGACACGGGTGGGCGGCATCGCCCAGTCGCTCGCGGGCATCCGGCCGCAGGCTACGAATGCGCCGCGCGATCACGCCCACACGCAGGCAGTGAGCGACTTCACGTTCACGGTGCCCGTGCCCGGAATCGCCGTTGACTACCACGGCCGCGACCTCGCGCGGCTCCGGGACTCGGTCGCGGCCGAGCCCTGCACGATCGACCAGCTCGTCACGAAGCTCGAGTCCCTCCCCGCCGCCACGACCAACGCGGCGGGCACGCGACCCGGCGATCCGGTCAACCTCGTGGTGATCGGCGATTTTGCGGCGCTGCTGGCGGCCTTCGCCGCCCGCTGGGACGAGAGCGAGACGATCTCGCTGGCCACCTGCTGGAAGACGGTGCGGGCGTTCCTGCTCGGCTCGAGCTACCGGTATTCACCCGTGAGCCCCCTTCATCTCTTCGGCCGCAACCAAGACATCGCCCTCCAGCGGACGCGGCATTCGATCAACGAGCGGCTGCACCTCCGGCTCTGGCTCACGCCGCTGGTCTTCATGGAAAAGCCCGTGTGGGTGGGCCAGGTGAGCCGCGACATCGGCGTGCGGTTCACGACGCGGGCCTGGAACCTGACGACGCACCGAATCGACCCCGACGTGGACGAGTCGCGCGACTACGTGATCGAAGACCTGATGCTCAGCGGCCGCGCGGCGGCGGCCGGCTACGTCGCGGGCGTCGGCAACTCCACCCGTGACCAGCCACACCGCAACCTGACCGGTGACCCCTACTTCACCGACGGCAAACGGGCCGTGATCCTGCTGTCTGCCAGCCGCAACGAGTCATGACCGCCGCGGTATGATACAGGCAACATGGTCGCACTCGATCTCCTACCAGACGTTG
>CAMDDA010000062.1 GCA_945890755.1 Candidatus Kuenenia stuttgartensis | reverse complement strand
CCCCAACGACCTCGTGCAGAAGCTGCGGCAGTCGATCGAGCAGGCCGTCCGCGAGGGCCGCATCTGCGACGGCCAGGCCGGCCGGTTTCTGAAGTTCTACGAGGAAGGCCTCGGCGGCTACACGTATCTCGAGGAGCCGGGCTAAGTGCTCCGCGCAGATTTCGTAGCCACAGCAAATGTGGGTCTGCGTTCAGTCGCCCCTCCCGGGACGCGTGAGGGGCTGCCCGTGCCCCAGGAGCCGGCGTATGCCGCCGAGCGAGCGAAGAACAGGGAGGCGAGGGGGTCGGTGCAAGCTCGAGGAGCATTTGGACCGAGTCTTCGAGGTCCCGCGACGAGACTTGTACCGCCCCCGAGCCGGCGACACACCGTTTACGTGTGCGACCGCAGCGAGCGTCCGGCGACGGGGCATGGGCAGCCCCGAACCCACGCCAGTTGACTGAAACGAGGCGTCCATGCACCTGATTCGCGTCGGTGGCGCGGCGGTCAACCAGACGCCGCTCGATTGGGACGGCAATCGCGACCGGATCATCGCGGCGATCGCCGCTGCCCGCGCCGCCGGAGTGTCGATCCTCTGCCTGCCGGAGCTGTGCATCAGCGGATATGGCTGCGAGGACGCGTTTCTCTCGTCGGGCGTCCAGCGGATGGCCTGGCGGGTGCTCGGTGAAATCCTGCCGCAGACGGCCGGCATGGCCGTGGCGGTCGGCCTGCCGGTGCGGTTCGAGAACGCCGTCTATGACGCTGTGGCGCTGCTGGTCGATCGTGAACTGGCCGGCATCGTCTGCAAGCAGCACCTCGCGGGCGAAGGCATCCACTACGAGCCGCGGTGGTTTCGCCCCTGGACACGGGGCCGGGTCGATCGGCTCACGGGCGACGGCACCGCCGTGCCGATCGGTGATCTTCGATTCGACTGCGGCGGCGTGCGGATCGGGTTCGAGATCTGCGAGGACGCCTGGGTGGCGAGCCGCCCCGGTGCGAGCCTGGCGGCCCGCGGCATCGACGTGATCCTCAACCCGTCGGCGAGTCACTTCGCATTTGGCAAGGACGAGATCCGGCGGCGATTCGTGGTGGAGGGCTCGCGGGCCTTCGGGGCCGCCTATGTGTATGCGAACCTCGCGGGCAATGAAGCGGGGCGGGCGATCTACGACGGGGGCGTGATCGTGGCCTCCGGCGGTGCGATCGTGGCGGCGGGGCGGAGGTTCACGTTCGGCGACCAGGCCCTCACGACGGCCGTGATCGACGTCGATGCCAACCGGCTCGTGCAGGCGCGGGTGCCGGCTGCCGCGGTCGATGATGGCGAGGGTTGCGTGGCGGTGCCGTTCGCACCGCCGACGCTGGCCCCGGCCCGCGACGAACCGGGCGATCGCCGTGACGCCTGGGAGCGCGGGCAGCACATCAAGGAAGAGGAGTTCACGCGGGCCGTCGCCCTCGGGCTGTTCGACTATCTTCGGAAGAGCCGGTCCCGCGGGTTCGTGGTATCGGCCAGCGGCGGCGCCGACTCCTCGGCCGTGGCCTGCCTGGTCGCGGTGGCCGTGCGGCTGGCGAGCAATGAACTCACAGCCCGCGGTGCCGCGATGCGACTCGGACGCGGCGACGTGACGGACGGCGGCGCGAAGCCGCTGATCGCCGCCACGCTGATGTGCGTCTACCAGTGCACCGCCAACTCAGGCCCCGTCACGCGGGCGGCCGCCCACGGGCTCACCGAGGCCCTCGGCGGCACGTTTCACGAGTTCGACGTGGAGTCGCTCGTCCGCGGTTACGAGTCGCTCGTGGCCGTGGCCATAGGCCGGCCCCACGCCTGGGACCGCGACGACGTGGCGCTGCAGAACATCCAGGCCCGCGTCCGCGCGCCGGGCGTATGGATGCTCGCCAACATCACGGGCGGTCTGCTCGTCTCGACGAGCAATCGCTCGGAGGCCGCAGTGGGCTATGCCACGATGGACGGCGACACCTCCGGCGGCATCGCGCCGATCGCAGGCATCGACAAGGCCTACCTTCGCCGCTGGCTCGTGTGGCTCGAGCAGGCTGGCCCCGAGGGTATCGGCCCGGTGCCGGCACTGGCCGCCGTGAACGTGCAGGCGCCTACCGCGGAACTGCGGCCGCCGGCGGCCGGACAGACCGACGAGGCCGACCTCATGCCCTACGACGTGCTCGATGCGGTGGAGCGGTTTGCGATCCGCGACAAGCAGACGCCGCTGGAGGCCTGGCAGCGACTGGCCGTGGAGTTTCCGGATCACGGGCCGCGGCAACTCGCGATCTGGACGGAGCGGTTCTTCACGCTCTGGAGCCGCAACCAGTGGAAGCGGGAGCGGTATGCCCCGTCATTCCACCTCGACGACGAGAATCTCGATCCGAAGACCTGGTGTCGGTTCCCGATTCTCTCCGGTGGATTCGCGCGGGAACTGTCCGAATTGCGGTCCGTATCAGGCCTGGAATCGGCCTCGCGGGCCGCTGGGCGTGGCTGCTAGAGTCCCCCGCCCCCCAGGTTTGCCACGTGGAGTCTGCCACCATGCGTTGCCCGTCCGCCTCGTTCGTCGCGCTGGTCTGCATCGCCTCTGTTTCGGTCGCGGTCGCCCAGGGCCAAACACCCCCGCAGCCGCAACTGGCTCCGGCTGTCCGCCAGGCGCCGCCGCAGCCCCGCGTGGCGGCCGTCACTCCTCCCGCCGTCCCTCAGCCCCCTGTCCTCTCACCGCAGGAGCAGGCCGCCCTCGATCAGTTGCTGGCCGCCTGGGAGACCCGCAACAACGCCGTGCGCACCTGGTCGTGCACGTTCCGCAAGTGGGAATACAACGCCTGGAGTCCAGCCGACGCCACCGGCGACCGCCTCGCCTTCGCCGAAAGCACGGGTGAGCTCAAGTACGCTGCGCCCGACAAGGGGCTGTTTCGCGTCAAGGAATCGAAGCAGTGGAGCCCGGAGCAGCGACGCTACGAGACCCGCGGCGGTGACGCGGGCGAGCACTGGGTGTGCAACGGCGAGAGCATCTACGAGTTTCGTCACACGGAGCGTCAGCTCCGCGAGACGAAGTTGCCCGCTGAGATGCGGGGCAAGGCGATCAGCGACGGCCCGCTGCCGTTCGTGTTCGGCGCGAAGGCCGACACGCTCAGGAAGCGATATTGGATGCGGCTCATCACGCCCCCCGGCGTGGCCGACCAGATCTGGCTCGAGGCCCTGCCTCGCTACCAGGCCGACGCGGCGAACTTCGCCAAGGTCGAACTGATCCTGCAGAGCCGCGACCTGATGCCGTTCGCCATTCAGATCTTCAAGCCGGGTGGGCAGGACCGCGACGTCTACCAGTTCGATCCTACGACCAACCTGATCGACAAGGGACTCGATCTGATCCGTGATTTTGCCAAGCCGGTTACGCCCTTTGGCTACACCTATATCCTCGAAGACGGCCGGCCGCAGCCGTAGGCCGCCGGCGCGATATACTTCGACGGTCCCGTCACGTCGAGGCGCCGATGCCGATCGTCGATCCCAAGCACCCGCTGTTTCAGCTGCTCAAGCAGGATCAGCGGTATACGCTCGAAGCGTATTTGTTCATCCTCGAGGCCCTGTCGTTCGCCCAGGAGTCGATGGGGCTCGGGCAGGAGCCGGCCCTCGAGGAGATGGAGTCGCTGCGGAGCGGCGAGGCCGAGCCGGCCCCCAAGCCGCGGTCGCGGGGGGGGAAGGGCCGCCGACGGCAGGCGGAGCGGCACGTCTCGGGCCAGCAGCTCTGCGAGGCGGCGCGGCTCTACGGCCTGCAGCAATACGGCTATCTCGCGCCGACGGTCCTCTCGACATGGGGCATTCGTACCACCGCCGACTTCGGTGAGATCGTGTTCAACATGATCGACATCGGCCAGATGCGGAAGACACGGAGCGACAAGCGGGAAGACTTCCACGACGTCTACGAATTCGGCGAGGCGTTCGCCCGTGATCTGTCGTTCGTCGTGCCCGACTCCGTCTGAAGCGAGGCCGGTCATGACAAGGGGCGTCGGTGCGGCGTTCGTGGTGGCCATGGCGGTGGAGGTCGGCTGGCTGGCGGCGCTCGCGTGGATGGCCTGGCGGCCGACCGGGTGACTACGTGACCATGCCGTTCGACTCGTCCATTCCCCTGTGGGTCGTGCTGCTGACGCCGGGGCTGTACCTCGTTTGCGTGGGACTGTTCCAGCTCCGCCGTCGGCCGGTGGCGCTCTCCGGAGGAAGTGATCTCACACTCCTCGCGGCCGCGGCGGCGGGGCCGATGATCGCCGGCCCGCTCGACATGCTGCAGCCCGCCGGCAGCGGCTGGCCCTGGCGGCTCGTCGTGCCGCTGGTCAGCTTCGCCTTTCTGACGGCGATCGCCATGCTGGCCACCCGGCCGCGACTCGTGGTCTACAACGTGTCGCTCGATCGGCTGCGGCCGGTCGTGGCCGAGATTGCGGCCCGTCTCGACCCCGAGGCCCGCTGGGCCGGTGAAACGGTGGCGCTGCCGGGCCGGGGCGTGCAGGTACACCTCGACGGCCGCGGCGGCATGAGGAGCATGAGCCTCGTGGCGATCGGTGCCAAAACCTCGCCGGAGGGTTGGGCCGAAGTGACCCGCCGCGTGCGACAGGCACTGCGGCGGGTGCGGGTGAGGCGGAGCCCCTGGGCGGCCGTGTTCATCGGCTGCGGTTGTCTGCTCCTGACGGCTTCGGCCTGGCTGGCATTGCCCGGCTTCTTTCGCGCGACGCCTGCCAAGGACATCGATCCGCCGGTTGCAGCACAGCCGGCCGCGTGAGTATCGAACTCGCACCCGTAGGCCCGTTGCTCCGCAACGGACTGCCCGCACCCGTAGGCCCGTTGCTCCGCAACGGGCAGCCCGTTCACC
Source organism: Candidatus Kuenenia stuttgartensis (assembly GCA_945890755.1). Taxonomy (GTDB): domain Bacteria; phylum Planctomycetota; class Planctomycetia; order Pirellulales; family UBA1268; genus QWPN01. The sequence goes on along the minus strand of CAMDDA010000062.1, from coordinate 10,548 downwards.
GCGGCTTCGCCGCCGTCACGCTCCGCTTCCGGCCGGCCCGCGAGGCTGCCTGCTCAGGACAGCATTCGGCGACGAGTCGCGTCATCGTGTTGAGCGACACGCCCAGTAGTTCGGCGGCTTGGCTGCGGTGGCCACCGGTGGCGGTCATGGCCTGCCGGACCGCGAGCCGCCGGAGTTCGACGAGGTTATAGACGGGCACGGCCGGTTCATCGGCCGGGACGTCTGCGGTCGGTGGAGGGTCGGTCGTTGTGTCTGCGATGCCGGCGGATGCTGACTGTAGAGGCGTTGGCGCCGGGCTTTGTGGAGCAACGAGCAGAGCGTCGAGCAGTTCCGTGCGGCGATCCTCGAACACGTAGATCCGCTGCACCATCTGGGCCAACTGTCGCACGTTGCCCGGCCAGGAGTGATTGACGAGCCGTGCGAGCATCGGCGGCTCGGGCACCCACAGCGGCCGGTCGTATTCGCGTGCGTAGTGGGCCGAGAAGTGTTCGATGAACCGCGGGATGTCTTCGCGGCGGTCGCGGAGCGGCGGCACGGCGAGATGGATCGTGTTGAGCCGGTAGAAGAGGTCTTCCCGAAACGCCCCGGTCTCGATCCGCGCTTCGAGGTCGCGATTGGTGGCGGCGATCACCTGCACGTCCACGCGGTGGACGTCGGTGGAGCCGACGGGTGTCACCTCCCACAGTTGCAGCACCCGCAGCAGCTTCGGCTGGAGGTCGAGCGGCAGTTCGCCGATCTCATCGAGAAAGACCACGCCCCCATCGGCCGCGCGAAACACGCCCCGCGACGAGCCCATCGCACCGGTGAAGGCGCCTTTCTCGTGGCCGAAGAGTTGGCTCTCCGCCAGGTCTGCTACGAGGCCGCTGCAGTTGAGTGCCACAAACGGCTTTGCGGACCGTGGGCCGGCAGCGTGGATCGCCCGGGCCACTTCCTCCTTGCCGCATCCGGTCTCGCCGGTGATCAGCACGGAGCAGTCGAATTCCGCGACCTGCCGGATCGACTCCTCCAGCTGGCGGACCGACTTCGCTTCGCTTGCGAGCCGGGGCCACCGCTTCTCCGCCCGGGACGCCCGGGCGCGACTGAACGGGGACGGGGAGCCGGAGGTGGTCGAAGATGTGTTGTCGGACATGAAACACGCGTGCCTGCGTGATATCCCGGCGGGTTCGCGCCGCCGCCGCTCCTGGCTACCGGAGCGTGGAAGGATTCTAGAGTAATTCGCAAGAATTGCGAATCGAGTTCGCAATTTTGGTGAATCAATTCGCAGTCCTGGTGAATGGACTCTCGATATTGCGAATTGCTGGCAGCAGGGGGGAATCGCCAAATAGTGTTCCGGCAGGGAATTTTGGGCGTTTCTTGGCAAATCTGGAAGTCATTCGGCTGTGGCACAAGCCTTGCTGCTCTAACGTCCCGCCGAGAGTCCACCCACGTCTCACACGGATGTCGCCAGATGATCTCCCACCGCTCGTTTATCAAGACGCTTGCTTGCCTTGTTGCTTTCGGGGTGCCGATGGCCGGAGCCACAGGCATCGCTACCGCTGAAGTTGTGTTTGGGAACTTGGGGAACTCTGGAACGAGCAGCCTTGGTTCGTCGGTCACCGACTTTGGCAACAATCCCCCCATCACAAACTTGACCCAACGCCTTGCCCAAGGCTTCACGACCGGCGCCTCGTCCGAATACCTGACTGTGCAGTCGATCACGCTCGGCCTTTTTGCCGCCACACCGCCCGCGTCGACGATCGACATGACCGTGGGAATTTACGCCAACGATGGTGGCAAGCCGGCGAGCAGTGCCTCCTTCACATCGAGTTCGGTATCGATTGGCGACACAGGAAGGTACGTGTTTGGGTTTACGAATACGGTGCTCGATCCCTCAACACCCTATTGGATTATTCCATCGACAGCGTCCACCGGCAGTTGGGTGGAGAATTTTTCCAGCACGGCGCCGACTGCCCGGAACGGCTCAGGCTACGGATACCTTGAAGCGCTGCGATTTGGCGATTTCGACGAGGAGGGGCCACCGGTAGCTTGGTATTCAGCACCGACAAAACAGGGCCTTGCGGTTTCCATCACAGCCGTGCCCGAGCCCTCGACCTACGCCATGGCGGCGATCGGTGCCGGAGTGGCTGGTCTGTTGGGCTGGCGGCGGCGAAAGGTGGCGGCTGATGCTGCTACCGCAGTCTGACGCGTGACGATCGCACGCATTGACGAACAACATTGCTGGGGCCGGCCTGAGTGGATCACTCCGGCCGGCCTTCTGCTTTCGTCGTTCGCCAACCTGCTCGGCCGTGAACTCGTGTCACGCGACGGCTCGCCGCTCGATCAGGCGCAGCGGCTGTTTCAGGCTCCGTTCGTCGTCGTCTCGCACGGCCCTGATGCCGCCGGAGGGTGGGCCGACCCGATCCTGAATTACGGCAACGCCGCGGCCCTCGCTCTCTGGGAGATGACGCCGGAGCAGTTCACGCAGACGCCGTCGCGGCTCACCGCCGAGCCGATGCACCGCGACGAGCGGGCCCGGCTGCTCGAACGGACGCGGCGGGACGGCTACGTGGACGACTACTCGGGCGTGCGGATCTCCGCGACCGGGACGCGGTTTCGGATCGAACGGGCGATCGTGTGGAATCTCACCGACGCCGAGGGCAACCACCGTGGCCAGGCCGCGACGTTCAGTGAGTGGACGCAGATTCCGTAGGCCCGTCACTCCGTGACGGGCGTGTCTGGCTGTCTTCACAGCCCGTTGCGGAGCACCGGGCCTACGGGGGCGTGACAGGGCTACTTGGACGCTGGCCGGCGAGCGTCTCTAATACGACGCATAGGAATCGTGTTTCGCTCACCGGAGGAATTGCCATGTCGATCGAAAAGCTGGTCGTGATGATCGTCGCCTGCGCCGCGTTCGCGTGTGCTGCCTCGAATGCCTGGGCGGCTGCCCCACTCACCGGTGAGATGAAGTCGATCGACGGCAAGCCGGTCGACCTCGCCAGCTACAAGGGCAAGGTGGTGCTCGTCGTCAACGTCGCCAGCCGCTGCGGCTACACGGGTCAGTACGCCGGCATGCAGAAACTCTACGACGCATACAAGGACAAGGGCTTCGTGATCCTCGGCTTCCCGGCCAACGACTACGGCGCCCAGGAGCCCGGCACCGACGCCGAGATCGCGAGTTTCTGCTCGACAAAATACGGCGTAACCTTCCCGATGTTCTCGAAGATCACCGTGAAGGGACCCGGGAAGGCACCGCTCTACCAGGCGCTCACCGAGTCGGCCGACCCCAAGGGCGAGGTGGCCTGGAACTTCGAGAAGTTTCTGATCGGCAAGGACGGGTCCGTGATCGGCCGCTTCAAGTCGGGCGTCGCCCCGGAGAGCCCCGACCTCGCCAAGGCCATCGAGGCCGCGCTCGCGAAGTAGGAACGCGTGGGAGCCCGGCCGGCCCGTAGGCCTGTTGCTCCGCAACGGGCTGCGAAGGTAGCCAGACGAGCCCGTCACGGAGTGACGGGCCTACGGGGCTGCGAAGGTAGCCAGACGAGCCCGTCACGGAGTGACGGGCCTACGGGGCCGCAACGGGCGTTCGCCACGGTTGACCACCCCGGCCAGCCGGGTATGTTCAGGCTTCCCGCAGGGCAGTTTTGCGGGGTGATTCGCGTGGAGATTCCGAATTGGCAGACGCTGACACGCCGGGGGATTCCGGTGCCGAAGAGACGGATGGCCTGCGCGACATCTCGGGCGGCAGGCTGATCGAACTGCCGATCGAGCAGGAGCTCAAGGACAGCTACCTCACGTACGCGATGAGCGTGATCGTGAGCCGGGCGCTGCCCGACGTCCGCGACGGGCTGAAGCCCTCGCAGCGGCGCATTCTGGTCGCGATGAACGACCTGAATCTCTCGCCCGGCGCGGCCCGCGTGAAGTGCGCCAAGATCTCCGGCGACACGAGCGGCAACTACCACCCGCACGGCGAAAGCGTGATCTACCCGACACTCGTCCGCATGGCCCAGGAATGGAACATGCGGCACGTGCTCGTGGACAAGCAGGGCAACTTCGGCTCCATCGCCGGCCTGCCCGCGGCCGCCATGCGATACACCGAGGCCCGGCTCTCGCCGATCGCGGCGATGATGCTCGACGACCTCGAGCTCGACACGGTCGACTATGTGCCGAGCTACGACGAGCGGAACACCGAGCCGGTGGTGCTGCCGAGCCGGTTCCCCAACCTCGTCGTCAACGGCGCCGGCGGCATCGCCGTGGGCATGGCCACGAGCATCCCGCCGCACAACCTCGGCGAGGTCTGCCGGGCGCTCGTCGCGATGATCGACAACCCCGGCATCTCCATGGCCGAGTTGCTGCAGATCGTGCCGGGCCCCGACTTCCCCACCGGCGGCATCGTGATGGGCCGCGAGTCGCTCGCCCGTGGCTACCTCACCGGCCGCAGCACGATCACGCTCCGGGCCCGGGCCCACGTGGAGGAGTTCGGCAAGAACCGCCACCGGATCGTCGTCACCGAGATCCCCTATCAGCAGACCCGCGACGCGATCGAGGAGAAGATCGCGGAGCTGGTGAACGACGATCGGATCAAGGGCATCTCGGCGATCCGCAACGAGAGCGACTTGAAGGAGCCCGTCCGGCTGATCCTGGAGCTGAAACGCGACGCCGACCCCGACGTCGTGCTCAATCAGCTCTATCAGTTCTCGCCGCTGCAGACGTCGTTCTCGCTCATCTTCCTCGCGCTCGTCGACGGCAAGCCGCGGATCCTGTCGTTCAAGAACATGCTGGAGGAGTTCCTCCGGCACCGCACGACGGTGCTCCGCCGGCGCACGGCCCACCTCCTGCAGAAGGCCCGCAGCCGGAAGCACACGCTCGAGGGCCTGCTCGTCGCGCTGGCCAACATCGACGAGGTGATCAAGATCATCCGCAGCTCCCGGTCGCAGGCCGAGGCAAAGGAACGGCTCTGCCAGCTCCAGGCGCCGGCGGCGCTCCTGGAGCGGGCGCTCGGGGCCGAGGGCTTCGCAGTGCTGCAGGAGGAGCGGGGCGTGAGCGACGCCTACGGGCTGTCGCCGGTGCAGGCCGACGCCATCCTGCGGCTCACGCTCGGCCAGCTCGTGAATCTGGAGCAGGAGAAGCTCGGCGGCGAGCACCGCGAACTGTTGGCGAAGATCGGCGAGTTCCGCCGCATCCTTTCCAGCGACGCCAACATCAAGGCGCTGATTCGCGAGGACCTCGTCGAACTCGAGACGAAGCATGCCGACGACCGGCGCACGGAGATCAGCGGTGAGGCGGGCGACATCCGCGACATGGCCGAGCTGATCACCGAGGCCACGATGGTGGTCACGATCAGCCGGGCCGGGTACGTCAAGCGGACGGCCGCCGACGCCTACCGGGCCCAGCGGCGTGGTGGAAAGGGCATCAAGGGCACGAGCACCGACGAGGAGGATCCGATCGAGCACCTGTTCGTGGCCAGCACCCACGACTGGCTGCTCGTGTTCACCACGCTCGGGAAGGTGTTTTCGATGCGGGTGTTCGAACTGCCCGAACTGGCCCGCGACGCCAAGGGGCGGGCGCTCGTCAACTTGCTGGAGTTCGAGCCCGGCGAGAAGGTGGCCGACTGCCGGGCCGTGGGGGGCTTCGAGGACCCGAATCAGTTCCTGATGCTCGCCACCCGCAGCGGGATGGTGAAGAAGACGGCCCTCGAGCAGTATCGCCGCCGCCGGACGAAGGGCCTGATCGCGGTGAAACTCCGCGATGGCGACGAGCTCGTCGATGCCGTGATCACGAAGCCGGGCGACGAACTCGTGCTGGCCACGGCCAAGGGCATGGCGATCCGGTTTCCTGAATCCGACGCCCGGCCGATGGGCCGCGACACGAGTGGCGTGCGGGGCATCAAGCTCGGCAGCGGTGACCGGCTCGTGGGCATGGTGGTGGCCGAGCCCGAGGCCACGCTGCTGACCGTCTGCGAAAACGGCTATGGCAAACGGACGCCGTTCGGTGCCGGCACGCCCCTCTCGGGCCCGGCGCCGGGCGAAGAGGGATCCGAAGAGGGGGCCGAGCAGCCCGCCGCCGAGGAGGCGGTCGAGGGCGAGACGAGCGACGAGGGGGACGGCGAGGCCGGCTCGAGCGGCGCCAGGTATCGCACCCAGCGTCGTGGTGGCAAGGGCATCCGCGACATCAAGGCGACCGCCCGCAACGGCGCCGTCGTGTCGATCGTGACGGTCCGCGACGACGACCAGGTTTTGATGATGACCGCGCGAGGCAAGATTCAGCGGGTGAACGTCCGCGAGATCCGGCCGATGGGCCGCAACACCCAGGGCGTGCGGATCATGCGGATGGACGAGGGCGACGCGCTCGCCGCCGTCGTGCCGGTGCCGCCGAGCGAACAGGAGGAGGCCGACGCTCCGGCCGAAGGAGATCAGCAGGCATGAGAGTTGGCGTCGTCGGAACCGGATACGTGGGGCTCGTGACCGGCACCTGCTTCGCCGACAGCGGGAATACCGTCACCTGCCTCGACATCAACGCCGACAAGATCGCCCGGCTCAACCGGGGCGAGATCCCGATCTACGAGCCGGGGCTCGAAGAGCTTGTGGAGCGGAATGCCCGGGCCGGCCGGCTGAAGTTCACCACCGATACCGCGGCCGCGATCTCGGGGGCCGAGGTCGTGTTTCTGGCCGTGGGCACGCCCCCGGCAGCCGACGGCTCGGCCGACCTCTCGGCGCTCTGGAAGGTGGTCGCGTCGATCGCGCCGCACCTCCACCCGCAGGCGGTGGTCGTGACCAAGAGCACGGTGCCCGTCGGCACCTGCGCCGGGATCGAGAAGCGGCTGAAGGAGGCGCTGGGCCGCGACTGCCGCGTGGCCAGCAATCCCGAGTTCCTGAAGGAAGGGGCCGCGATCGAGGACTTCCAAAAGCCCGACCGCGTGGTCGTGGGCGTACGGTCGGCCGACGTGGGTGAGATTCTGCGCACGCTCTACGCGCCGTTTTTGCGGACGGAGAACCCGTTCCTCGTCATGTCGCCCGAAAGCTCGGAGATGACGAAGTACGTGGCCAACGCCCTGCTCGCCACGAAGATCAGCTTCATCAACGAGGTGGCCAATCTCTGCGAGCGGATGGAGGCCGACATCGACGACGTGCGGCGGGGCATCGGTCACGACAGCCGCATCGGCTTCGCCTTCTTGTTTCCCGGCGCCGGCTACGGCGGCAGCTGCTTTCCCAAGGATGTGCAGGCCTTGGCGGCGATGGCCCGCGACAAGGGCGTGAGCCCGCGGATTCTCACCGCCGTCCACGAGACGAACCTCGCCCAGAAGCAGGTGCTTGGCGAGAAGATCGCCGCGCATTTTGGGGGCAACCTCGTCGGCAAGCGGGTGGCGATCTGGGGCCTGGCGTTCAAGCCCCGGACCGACGATGTCCGCGATGCCCCCGCGATCGACCTCATCGAACGGCTGCTCGCCGGCGGTGCGGCCGTGTCGGTCTACGACCCGGAGGCGATGGCCAACGTTCGCGGGATCTACGGCGATCGCCTCACATATGCTGCCGGACCCTACGAGGCGCTCGACGGGGCCGACTGCCTCGCGATCGTGACCGAGTGGGGTGATTTCCGGCGACCCGACTTCGACGAGATGAGCCGGCGGATGGCAACGCGGACGATCTTCGACGGCCGCAATCTCTACGCCCCCGGCGAGATGCAGTCGCGGGGGTTCGCCTACCATGCCATCGGCAAGGCTGCCATTCGGGGCGGCTGACGCCCCGCGGGCAGCGGCGTGGGAGATGTCTGTCAGCCGCTGCCGCGTGTGCCACCGCATTGACACTGGTGCGGTTTGACACGCCTTGGGGCCGCGGGTTCAATTTCGCGCTCGCGAGGGGAAGCACTGCCGCCCCGCCACCGTTCAACCGATCCGGAATCGTTTCGTCCTTCCGAGGAGCCTCATCGACCGTGAAGTCGCCCATCTCTGCCGTCGCCGCCTGTGCGGCCCTCGTCGCGGCACTCGCCCCGACGCTCGCGCTTGCCACCGATGGAGGCGAGGTCTCCAGGGTGTGGCTGTTCGGACCCTACGGCTTTTGGTGGGCGCTCGGCGTGGCCAGCGCGGCGCTCGCGCTCTGGCAGGCTCGGCAGTTCTTCCTGTGGATGGAGGCCCAGCCGGCCGGCACGCAGAAGATGATCGACATCGCGGGCTACGTGCGGACCGGCGCCGATGCCTACCTCAAGCAGCAGTACAAGGTCGTGGCGATGTTTTTCATCGGCATCTTCCTGCTGCTGGCGATCATGGCCTTCGCGCTCAAGGTGCAGAGCGCCTGGGTGCCGTTCGCCTTCATCTCGGGCGGCCTGTTCTCCGGCCTCGCCGGCTGGTTCGGCATGAAGACGGCCACGCTCGCCAGCAATCGCACCGCAGCGGGCGCCGAGCGATCGCTCAACGACGGCCTCCAGATTGCGTTTCGTTCCGGTGCCGTGATGGGGCTCACCGTCGTGGGTCTCGGCCTGCTCGACATCATGCTCTGGTTCTTCATCCTCTACTGGGCCGTGCCCGCCCTCGGCTTCGCGCCGCTCTCGCTCGAGGAGATCACCGTCACGATGCTCTGCTTCGGCATGGGCGCCAGTTCCCAGGCCCTCTTCGCCCGCGTGGGCGGCGGCATCTTCACGAAGGCGGCCGACGTGGGGGCCGACCTCGTGGGCAAGGTGGAGCACAGCATCCCCGAGGACGACGCCCGCAACCCTGCCACGATCGCCGACAACGTGGGCGACAACGTGGGCGACGTGGCCGGCATGGGTGCCGACCTCTACGAGAGTTACTGCGGCTCGATCCTCGCCACGGCCGCCCTCGGTGTGGCTGCGTTCGTCGGCGACTACCGGATGCAGATGGCGGCCCTGTTCCTGCCGATGGCCATCGCCGCGGTCGGCACGCTCCTCTCGGTGTGGGGCATCTTCCAGGTGAAGACGCAGGAAGACTCATCGCAGCGGGCCCTGCTCGCCGCCCTCGCCAAGGGAATCAACCTCTCGACCATCGCCATCGTGGCGGCGTCGCTCGTGCTCACCTGGATGCTCGTGGGCTGGTCGCACATCGGCATCTCCGTTTCAGTGATCATCGGCCTCGTGGCCGGCTGGCTGATCGGCAAGTGGACCGAATACTCGACGAGCAACGAGTATCGGCCGACCAAGGAACTGGCCGACCAGGCGCTGACCGGTCCGGCCACGATCATCATCGGTGGCGTGGCCGAGGGCATGCTCTCGACCTGGGCCCCGGTGCTCATCACGGGCGCGGCCACGTTGCTCTCCTTTGGCTTCGCCAACGGCTTCGACTTCTCCAATCCCAACGCCTTCGCCCTCGGCCTCTACGGCGTGGGCATCGCGGCCGTCGGCATGCTCTCCACGCTCGGCATCACGCTGGCGACCGACGCCTACGGCCCGATCGCCGACAACGCCGGCGGCAACGCTCAGATGGCGGGGCTGCCTGACATCGTTCGCGAGCGGACCGACGCCCTCGACGCCCTGGGCAACACGACCGCCGCCACCGGCAAGGGCTTCGCGATCGGCTCGGCTGCGCTCACGGCGTTGGCCCTGCTCGCCGCCTACGTCGAGGAGGTGCGGATCGGCTTCGAGCGGTGGGGCCAGGCCGTTGCCGAGAACGTCGAAGGCACTCCCGACCAATACCTCACGATCGCCGGCAAGCGGGAGCAACTCACCGAGGGCACGTGGGTGAAGCTCTCCAAGGGCATTGCCGTGCAGCTCGGGCCGGAGCCGGCCAGGAACTCCACCTGGATGGTGCTCGACGAGTCGGCGGTGCCCGATTTCAAGCAGCTGCCGACCAAGACCGTCGTGGCGAACATGCCCGCCACCGACGCCCTCGCGGAACTCGAAAAGGCCAACCGGATCGTGGCGGTGAAGAACGCCCGCATGGCCGACTACATGCGGTTTTACGACGTCACCCTCATGAACCCCAAGGTGCTGGTCGGCCTGTTCGTCGGCGCCATGAGCACGTTCGTGTTCTGTGCCCTGACGATGAAAGCCGTCGGTCGGGCCGCGAAGGGCATGGTGGAGGAAGTTCGCCGTCAGTTCCGTGAGAAACCGGGCATCATGCAGGGCACCGACACGCCCGACTATGCCGCCCCCGTTGCGATCAGCACGAAGGCCGCGCAACGGGAAATGGTGCTCCCCTCGCTCCTCGCCCTCGTGGTGCCGATCGTGGTGGGCCTGCTGCTCGGCGTCGGCGGCGTGATGGGCCTGCTCGTGGGCGGCCTCACCACCGGCTTCTGCGTGGCCGTGTTCATGGCCAATGCCGGCGGCGCCTGGGACAACGCCAAGAAGCACATCGAGAGCGGCGTGCACGGCGGCAAGGGCACCGAGGCCCACAAGGCCGCGGTCGTGGGCGACACGGTGGGCGATCCGTTCAAGGATACGAGCGGCCCGAGCCTCAACATCCTCGTGAAGCTCATGAGCATGGTGAGCGTGGTCGTCGCCGGCCTCGTCGTCCGCTACTCGCTCGAGGCACTGGGTATCTTCTAGGTCTTCGCGCGGGCGTCGGGGCTGCCCGTGCCGTCTCGCTCGGACGTTCGCTACGGGCATCCTGCCCTTCGCTCACTCGAT
>CAMDDA010000061.1 GCA_945890755.1 Candidatus Kuenenia stuttgartensis | reverse complement strand
GCCGCGCCGACTCCCGGCCAGACTGCAGAGCCGGACCAAGGAGCGACATCAACACAAGGAGCACGCCGCATACGGCAAGCGACTCGATGAGCGTAAACCCAGCCCTGGACGCTCGGCTCCCCGCCGGAATCTGGAATGAAAGGTCGTCGCAGCATCCGACCGACCGTACGTCGACTGGCAATCGTTGCATGATGCACCTCCCGCAGTCCTGGCCTAGGACGCCCGACGTCATTCGTCGTGCTGGTCCCCCCTACGTCTCTCAAAGTGACATGGGTCACTCTATATCCCGCCCACGGGCAGTTCCAGTTTCCGGTCGTGGGGCCGGACGCCGGATTCTTCTTGGCCGTCAGGACACTTGGCACGGGGATTCGGGCCGCATTACCGAGAGCAGGCCGGGGGGATGCACACGATCGCCATCGCGACCCCCCACCAGGGCTCCCCGGCGCAGAGGCCGATGAACGGCCAGGCGACGAGGCCGGCCCGGGCGACGGGCATCTGCGTGGTGGTGAACCAGATTCCGACCGCGAACAATCCCTCGAATGCCGTGATTCCGTGCGTCACGAGATTGCAGGCATACTCCGACCGGGCGAACAGGCTCGTCAGATCGACGACTCGCGAATCGGCCCGGGCGGCCAGCCACCAGGCGGCCGTGCCATCCCACCAGACGTCCCCCTTGAGCTGTGCGAGCAGCGTGGCAAGGGAAATCGCCGTCGCGTGCACCTGCATGAGCCCGCGGGCGATCCGTCCGCGAACGGACGGCCGTGGCGGCGCCGTGCGGCCGGTGAACCAGCGGTCGAGCGACCAGGCCGCGCCGCTGGGCGCGATCGCCAGGCACCAGAGGAGCACGGCGACGCAGTCGTCGGCCGGCCCCGCAAGCATCGGGCCGCGATGGAGCAGCGACGCCCACAGGATCGGCGCCGCGACCGACACGACGGGTGTGGCCAGGCCCACACCGAGCAACGCCATGGCGACCGCGGTGATGCCAAAGAGCAGCCGCAGGCTGCCAACTGATCGCGTGAGGTCGAAGAGCGACCAGCTGAACGGGGCCCGCCAGGCTGCTCGTGGATCGGCAGGAATCATCCCACCGGGCCCGAACCAGGCATCGAGATCGGCCGAGTAGCTGGCGAGGAGCACCAGCGCGACCGCGGCCGTGAGCATCCGCACGATCGCGAGTGGCCCCGGATCGGCGGGCGTGAACCAGAAGCGATTCCACGTGGCCTCGATGGTCGAGGGCGGTTCGGCGCCGCCGGTAGCCGACGCGCCGTTCATGGTGTCGCCTCGTCGGCGATCGGTCGCGGAGTGGCCGGTGTCACGAGCGGCGCCACCTCGCCGGGTGGATCGGCCTTGATCAGCTGCAGCTCGCCGCCGACGCGGCGAACCCGCGCGGAGGTCACGACACTCGAGCCCGTGGGCAGCGGGAGTTCGCGGCGGTCGGGAAGTTGACGCCGCAGCACGCGCAGCGTGACGTCTTCGGTAGCCAGGTCGTCGAAGCCGCCGGCAGCGACGGCCGCGGTGAGGGCCACGGCCGGGTCGTCACCCACCGCTGCCGGAGCGAGTGCGGCGGCAAGCCGCCGCCACCGGGCTGCCCGCTCGCCGGTGAGCCGGCCGGGGAGTCGGAGCGCAGCGGCCGCATCCCCACCGGTCGCCCGCAGTTCGATCGTGTGGTCGGCATCTTCCGGCAGGCCGTACGTGAGATGATGGTCGTGGCCCAGGTCGAGCCAGGCCGGCACGAGCCATGGCGCGTAGAGCCGACTCTTGATCGTGCGGACGAGTGCCGACGCACCGCTCGACCCGTTGCCGAGCACCGCGAGCACGAGACCGACGATGTAGACACCGAGGGCGACGGTCACCGCGGCCCGCATCGCATCGCCCGCGCCACTCGCGGCGCCGTGCATTGAATCGGGCGGTCTGGATGGGGGGGCCATGGACACGGCGGGACCGGACGTGGTGGAAAAAGCCGCAGCGAGCGTTCCTGCAAGTCTGCTACGGGGTGCCGGGCATCGCCAGTGCTCTTTTTGGCCATTCACGGGCCGGCTGGCCCCGTCGCGTTGACACCCGCGGCGGGGAGCGATACTTTCGAAGGCTCGCGACGCCAGTGACTCGCGCCCTCGACATCCGTCACGCAACCGCCTGACACGAGGGGGATTAGCTCAATTGGGAGAGCGTCTGGCTGGCAGCCAGAAGGTCAGGGGTTCGAATCCCCTATCCTCCACTTTGCGTGATGTCGAGTCGTGAGGCGAGTTCCAGTGAAGTGGCGTGGGCCGATGGCCGGTTGTGCCCTCGGCCTGAGGTGGCCCTGTCCCTGGGTGACGCCGGCTTCGTTCTCGGGGCCACCGTCACCGAGCAACTGCGGACGATCCGCGGCCGCTTGTTTCTTCTCGACGAGCATCTGGCTCGGCTCCAGGAATCGCTCGCGATCGTCGGGATCGTGCCCCCCGTGACGCTCGCTACGATTGGTGAGGCGGCAGAGGCCGTGGCCGCCCACAACCACGCGGTGGCCGTCACCGCAGCGGCAACGGCCGCATCATCCGGCCCCGACCTGGGCCTCGTGATGTTCGTGACGCCTGGTGACCTGCCCGCCCAGCACGCCGGGCTTGGCGGGCCGCCGCGGGTCGTCGTGCATACGTTTCCGTTGGCCTTCCGGCTCTGGGCCGACGCCTACGATCAGGGCGTGGCCCTGCGCACGGTGGCCACGCGGCAGGTGCCCGACGCCTGCTGGCCGGTTCAGGCGAAGGTTCGCAGCCGGCTCCACTATCACCTCGCCGATCGTGAGGCCCATGCGGCCGAAGCCGGCGGCCGCGCCGTGCTCGAACACCTCGACGGCCGGATCAGCGAGACCTCGACCGCCAACATCGCCGTCGTCTGCAATGGCACGATCACCGTGCCGCCACCGGCCGATGCCCTTGGCGGCGTGAGCCTCGCCTTCACTCGGCGGCTCGCCGAACGGCTCGGGATTCCATGGCACGAACGGTCGCTGCGGGCGGCCGACCTCGCGGCTGCCGATGAAATCCTGCTCACGAGCACGCCGAGTTGCATCCTGCCCGGCACGCGGTTCGACGGTCGGGCGGTGGGCTCCGGCGGCCCCGGTCCCGTCTATCGCCGTCTGCTCGATGCCTGGTCGGCCGACGTCGGTCTCGATATCGCCGCGCAAGCCAGGCAGCAGCGGCAGCCTGTCACGCAGCCGCAGTAGCTGCACTCCCCCGGCAGTCTCGCCCATGCCAGACCAGAACGGCTCGCCCGTCCAGCCAGTCCGCTACGACGTGCGACACACGACGACCTACTCCTACTCGCAGCCGGTGCCCGTCTGCCACAACGAGATCCACCTCGTGCCCCGGGAACTCCCCCGGCAGCGGCTCCTGGCCGCGGCGCTCCACGTCGATCCCTTGCCGGCCGGCGTCTCCACCTCGACCGACTACTTCGGCAATCAGGTCGGTTATTTCTCCGTCGAGGAAGGGCACGATCGCCTCGTCGTCACCGCGACCAGCAGCGTCGCCGTCACGCCGCCGCCGTCGTGGCAGGAATGCGGCTCGACGCCCTGGGAGGCCGTTCGCGACGGGGCGGCCACGACGCCCACAACCGCGGCGACCGCAGCCCGGGAGTTCGTGCTCGACTCCCCCTTCGTGCGTTCGGCTCCGCAGCTCGCCGACTGGGCGCGGCAGTCGTTCACGCCCGGCCGCCCCTGGGCCGACGCCGTGATGGATCTCACCCGCCGCATCCACCGCGACTTCGTCTACGACCCCACCGCGACGACCACGAGCACGCCCGTCGAGGAGGTCTTCGCCCATCGGCGCGGTGTCTGCCAGGACTTCGCCCACCTGCAGATCGCCTGCCTCCGCTCGCTCGGCCTGCCGGCCCGCTACGTGAGCGGCTACCTCTGCAACGAACGGCTGGTGCACGGCACGGCTGGCGCCGGCGCCAACGACGCCGGCATGGTCGGCGCCGACGCCTCACATGCCTGGCTCGCCGCCTGGGGTGGCCCGGCCGGCTGGCTCGACGTCGATCCCACCAACGACTGCCAGGCCGGTCTCCTGCACATCACCGTGGCCTGGGGCCGCGACTATGCCGACGTGAGCCCGATCAAGGGTGTCTGTGTCGGGGGCGGGCGGCATTCCATGGAGGTGGCGGTGCACGTCACCCGCACGGCCTGAGGCCGTAGGCCCGTCCTCGTAGGCCCGTTGCTCCGCAACGGGCTGTGCCCCCCGCTGGCGGTCACCCGGTTCGCGCCGGCGGCCGACGTGGTCGTGACGCCGCCCATGTCGCGGTGGTGAGCCAGGGCGGTAGGATGGTCGACCTCGGTCGCGCAGATGAGGAGCACGGCCGACCGACTCCCGCAGGAAGCGAATCAGTATGCACAGCGATCATGCGCTCGATGCCGCCGCGTCACCGCCCGCCCGCCGCGGGGTCATCCGTCGGCTCTACGACTGGGTGCTCTCCTGGGCCGACTCGCGACACGGGCTGACGGCGCTCGCCGCGATCTCGTTTGCCGAGAGTTCGTTCTTTCCGATCCCACCCGACGTGCTCCAGATCGCGCTCTCGGTCGCCAAGCCGCGGTCGGCGTTTCTCTACGCCGCGGTGTCGGCAGTGGCCAGCGTCGCGGGGGGCGTGCTCGGCTGGGCCATCGGCTGGGGACTCTGGCATGCGATCGCGGAGTGGTTCTTCGCCTACGTGCCCGGCTTCTCGCATGAGAAGTTCGCCTACGTTGAGCAGCTCTATCAGGGCAATGCGTTCGCCGCGATCTTCGCGGCGGCGTTCACGCCGATCCCCTACAAAATCTTCACGATCGCCGCAGGTGTGTTTTCAGTGCCGCTCTCGACGCTCATGGTGGCCTCGGCCCTGGGCCGTAGCGCGCGGTTCTTCTTGGTGGCTGCCGTGATGTATTTCTGCGGCGATACAGCCAAAAAGTTTCTCGATCGCTACCTGGAGCTCGCCACGCTCGTGCTCGGGGCAGCGGTCGTCGCCGGCTTCTTCGCGATCAAGTGGCTGCTGTGAGTCCCGCCAACTCGCAGAGAGTGGCCGTCGCCACGGCCTGCGGGCAGCTCCAGACGAGAAAAAAGAGCGACTCGCGGGCCAGTCGCTCGGCCGGGTGGCCGCGAACGAATCCTGCCCCCTTCGTGGCGGTGAGTGCGGCCTGGGCCGCCCGCACGACGAGGCTGTTGGCGTCGGTCCGGAGCCGATCGCGGGCCACGGCGTCGATGCCGGCGACGGCGGCCGCGTGCACTTGAGCGGAGACTTCGGCGGCCTCGGTCTCCAACTGCACGGCGACCGGCTCCAAAGCCGCCCGCTGCTCGGCCTCGCGGCCGAGCACGGCGATCGCCGCTCGCGCGGCACCGACGGCAACGGCCGTCGTCGCCAGCCCGCCAGTCCGCGGGCCGCCGGCCGGCGGTGCGATCACCGCAGTTGGCCGCACGGCCTCGAATCGCACGACGCTCGTGCGGCTGCCGGAAAGGGCGAGCATCTCGAGCGGCGGCTCGATGACGAGGCCGGTGGCGTCAGTCGGCACGACGAAGAACAACTGGCCGCCATCCACCGTCGCGGCCCCCGTCACGATCGTGTTACTCGAATCGGCACCCGTCACCCAGGGGCAGAGCCCACCGAGCCGCCACGGTCCCTCGCCGGCCGTCCGCTCGGCGAGCGCTGCAAGCTCGGCGCAGGTGGCGCGCAATGCAACTGGGTCAGGTGTGGCGGAGCAGCGTTCGAACATGTTCTCAGTATGCACGACACGCTGGTGCGGTGGCGGGGCAGCGCTGCGTGGTGAAAGTTCGGGGCTGCCCATGCCCCCTCGCCGGACGCTCGCTACGGGCATCCCTGCCCTCCGCTCGCTCGGTGGCGGCTGCGCTCTCGGCATCCTGCCTTCGCTTGCCACCACACGCCAGCGACGGGGCATGGGCAGCCCCTCAAGGACGTATTGGCAGCAGGAAAGCGGCGGCGCATCTGAGTGCGGCTTACGGGGGGTCGATTGCACCTCCGGCGCAGGTATACTCCACGCACTTCTGGCCGGCGTCCTTCCCACCTCCAATTCCCGTCCGGAGTTCCCACCATGAGCCATGCAGAAGAGATAGGGACGCGTGCGCCCGCCGCCCCCAAGGCCGAGTCGAACGGGGCCACCGTCATTCCGGCGCCGCTGCCGCCGCCGCGGCTCGACGAACTGTCGCCGCAGAATCTCTACGACAAGTGCATGGCGTTGGCCCGCAACCTGTGGTGGAGCTGGCACCCGGAAGTGACCAACATGTTTCGGGAGCTCGACCCGATCCGGTGGCGTCAGCTCGACCACAATCCGATCGCCCTTTTGGCCGAGTTCACGCCCGAGCGGCTCGAGGCCCGGGCTGCGGAGCTCGTGCTCTACAGCCGAATCAACCAGGCCTACCGTCGGCTCAAGGAATACATGGCCGCCGAATCGACCTGGAGCACGGTGCATGCCGGTGTGCTCGGCTCGAAACCGGTTGCGTACTTCTCGGCCGAGTTCGGGATCCACGAGTCGGTGCCGATCTACTCCGGCGGTCTCGGCGTGCTCGCGGGCGACCATATCAAGAGCGCCAGCGGCCTCGGCATCCCGCTGATCGCCGTGGGGCTGTTCTACGACCAGGGCTACTTCCGTCAGCATCTCGACATCGACGGCTACCAGCACGAGGAGTATCTGCCCAACCGTGTCGAGTCGCTGCCGATCGAACCGGCCCTCGGGGCGGACGGTGAGCAGCTCGTCGTGAAGATCGACACGCGCACCGGCGCCCTCCACGCGAAGGTGTGGAAGATGGCGGTGGGCCGAGTGGATCTCTACCTGCTCGATTCCGACGTGGAGGGAAACTCTCCTGAGGATCGCGAGCTGACGAGCCGGCTCTACGGCGGCGACACCCGCACCCGGATCCGTCAGGAGTTGATCCTGGGCGTGGGGGGCGTGCGCGCGATTCGGGCCCTGGGCATCGTTCCGGGCGTCTACCATCTCAACGAAGGGCATTCCGCCTTCGCCACGCTGGAGGCCGTCCGCGGCCGGATGGATCGCGACGGTTTTTCGTTCGATGACGCGGTCCGCAAGATCGCCCGCCAGACCGTGTTCACCACCCACACCCCCGTGCCTGCCGGACATGACCGGTTCGACAGCGGATTGATCGAAGAGCACCTCGGACCCATGCGGGATGCACTCGGCATCTCACACGATCACCTCATGAGCCTCGGCCGCGTGGAGCCGCACAACCACGGCGAGACGTTCTGCATGACGGTGCTCGGCCTCAAGTTGTCACGGCGGGCCAACGCCGTGAGCGCGTTGCACGGCCACGTGAGTCGGCGGATGTGGGCTCCGCTCTGGCCCTACCGCGTCGAGGAAGAGGTGCCGATCGGTCACATCACCAACGGCGTGCATCTGCCGACCTGGCTCTCCTGGCAGATGCTCCAGTTGTACGACCGCATCTTCCCGGCCAACTGGTTTCGCCGGATGGGCGAGCCCGACATCTGGCAGAAGATCCACGAATGCGACCCGGGCGAGCTGTGGGAAACCCATTACGCCCTCAAGAACCTGCTGCTGCAGTTCGTCCGTCGCCGCCTCGCGCGGCAGTGCCGCCGCCGGGGTGAGTGCGACGAGGCGGTCGAGATGGCCCGCTCGGTGCTCGATCCGAACGTCCTCACGATCGGATTCGCGCGGCGGTTCGCGACTTACAAGCGGGCCGATCTCGTGCTGGCCGATCTGGATCGACTCCACGGGCTCGTCACCTGCCCCGACCGTCCGATCCAGATCATCTTCGCGGGCAAGGCCCACCCGGCCGACGAGCCGGGGAAGGCGCTGATCCGCAAGATCGCCAACCTGCGAAACGATCCACGATTCGCGGGCCGCGTGGTCTTCGTCGAGGATTACGACATGAACGTCACGCGGCACCTCGTGCAGGGCGTGGACGTGTGGCTCAACAACCCGCGGCGGCCGCTGGAGGCGTCGGGCACGAGCGGCGAGAAAGTGGTGCTCAACGGCGGGCTCAACTGCTCGATCCTCGATGGCTGGTGGGCCGAGGCCTTCGACGGCCGCAACGGCTTCGCGATCGGACGGGGCGAAACGCACGCAAATCCGGAGATCACCGACCGCCGTGACGGCGAAGCGCTCTACAAGGTGCTCGAAAACGAGGTCATTCCGCTCTTCTACGAGCG
The DNA here is from genome assembly GCA_945890755.1 of Candidatus Kuenenia stuttgartensis. Classification (GTDB taxonomy): domain Bacteria; phylum Planctomycetota; class Planctomycetia; order Pirellulales; family UBA1268; genus QWPN01. The sequence continues at coordinate 7,458 of CAMDDA010000061.1, read as the reverse complement.
GGACAGCGACGGCCTGCCCCGCCGCTGGATCCGGATGATGATGAATTCGATCAGCTCGCTGGCCTGGCGGTTCAGCGCCCACCGCATGGTGATGGACTACGCCCGGGCCTGCTACGTGCCGGCCGCCGGCGGCGTGTCGTGCGACATGCACAACCGTTAGGCGGAGAGGCGGCGGCTGCGGCGGCGGTGGTTGCGTTCGCGGAACCAGGATCGCAGCCGCACGGCGGTTTCGTACCGCTGCGACCAATCCTTGATCCGGCGGCCGAGCGTGGGTCGGGTGACGGCGAGAGCCACTGCAGTCGGTCCGACCGTAGTGAGTGTCGTCGCGTCGATACCGGCCACCCAGTCGGCGGCCCAGTCGGCCGCGGGCGATTCGAGGGCCCATTCGTCAGCCTGCCCGAGGCGGAATGCCGTTCGACAGAGATTGTCGAACAGGACCTCGAGAAGGGGCGGAGCAGCGCTGCGGGACGCATCAGCTTCCGCGAGCAGGACCTCGAGTTGCTCGATGAACGGCTCGAGCAGGGTATCGGCAGGCGGAAGCCGAGGTGGTATCGCCGTCGTTATCAGGTGCCGCCGGTGTCGCTCCAACTCGTCGTACAACAACCGGTGTGCATCCGGTATGGACTCCGGCGTCATGCTCGCGAGCACGGTGCACATCGCCCCCGCCCGGCGCATCCGCGCCAGAAACGACCGCGGCGTCATGTGATGCAGGTGTAGACCGACGGCATCGTGCAGATACCGCAGCCGTAGGCCCCGCAGCGAGAGGCGATGGCCGAGCTCGATATCCTCGAAGGCAGCCAGCCGAAATCCTTCGGCGAACACCTGCTCCAGATCGGCGGTGAGGCCCCGCTTCCACGAGATGTTGGCCGTGAAGAACCGGCCGGAGGACACGACCGCCCCGGAGACCATGCCATTGAAATTGAACTGCTGGCCGCCGGCGCCGACGATGTGTCGATGGAGCCAGTCGCAGGTGACATCGGGATGCCACTGGATGAACCCGACGAAGGCGGCCTCGCGGGCCGGATACCTGCGATGGCCGGCGCGGTGTCGCTCGACGAGCGTCGGGGTGGGCACGATGTCGTCGCCCGTCACGAGCAGCATCTGCCCTTCGGCCAGTTCGATGCCAAGATTCCGGGCGGCCGCTGGGCCGGGATGGCCCGTATTGTCGGCGAGCCGCAGCCGCAGCCGCTGTGCGAACGGCGCGGCGATGGCCTGCACGGCATCGCGATCGCCATGGTCGTTGACCAGCACGATCTCGAAGTCACGATCGGTCTGAGCCGCGTAGCCGGCAAGCGTGCGGGCCAGTTCGTGCGGTCGATCCTTGGTGGGAATGATCACCGACGTCGGCAGCGTCGCCGGCCGCCGGCGGCGGCAGACGGCCCGCTCGCGTTCCGCATGCCAGCGGTCGAGCGCCGCGGCCATGCGTTCCGCCGCATGTCTCCAGGTGAACCGGCCAAAAACGTGCTGCCTCGCGACACGAGCCGCATTCTCCGCAGCTGATGGGTCGCGCACGTAGCCTGAGAGGGCCGCGGTGAGCGCGTCGGCATCCACCTCACACCACCAGGCGCCCGGGCCGACGAGAAAATGCTCCGTGTCGTAGCACTTCCCCACAGGCACTTCGGCGAACGGCAGCTCGAGAAACCCACCCGGCGGCGCGTAGTCGAGCGGGCCGCCGAACGCCGGCATCATCACCGGCAGGCCGATCGCCATCGCGTCGACGATCTTCATCGCATAGCCCTCGCCCCGGAACGGGCAGACCAGCAGGTCCATCTCGCCGTAGAGCCGCAGGAGATCGGGCTTGGGGAGAAACGTCTCGTGCCAGGTGACGGGGGGCAGGTCGGGGTAAGCAGCCACGAGGTCGCGGAGCCGCCGTGAGCCCGAGCTCGAGCCATAATCCTTGATGTGAATCTCCACTGGAGCGTCGGCTGAAAACGCCCGCGCCAGCGCTGGGATCAGGATATCGGTGCCATACCGCTCGAGGTCGTGCGAGTTGGTGACCACGAGCAGTCGCCGGATCTCCCGCCGTGGTGCCGGCCGCGGCTCGGCGAACAGCTCGTCGATCTCCGGCGCATAGCCGGGGGGCACGACGTCGCACTGCGCAGCGGGCACGCCGATGTCGCCGAGGCTGTCGCGGCAGAAGCCGCTCAGGGCCAGCTTGCGCACGCCGTTGGTGGCCAGGCACCGGCTCCACATGTCGAGCGGCCGCATCTCTCCCCGGAATCGATAATTCGTGACGAAAAACTCGGCATTCACCGCGCCGAAGACGGGCTGTCGCAGGAGGTGCGGCCAATAGTGGTTGAACCTCACGTGCCAGGTGTTGCAGGGCGTATCGCTCATCAGGGACTGCAGCCGCTTCCGCAGTCGCGGCTCGATCGACGACGCCAGCGCCACCCTGGGAATGCTGACGCGTCGGCCGGTGTCGGCCAGCGCCGCCGCGAGTTCGGCGACGGCCCACGTGATCGCGCTGCCGCGGGAGAGGTCGATCGCGAGGTGAATGCCTTCGTCGCCTGCGGCCGTCGCGGTGGGCGGGCGGGCGACTTCGGCATCGTGCCGGCGATCCTGCCGCGTGATCTGTTCGTATTCGCGCCGCATCCTGTCGCCCCACGTGTCGTCGAACGTGGCGGCGTTCGCCGCATCGGTGTCGGTGCGGCCCGGGCTCTGCTGTCCGTAATGGTAGATGACGCTCGCCGGCGTGTAGACCACGCGGCGGCCGGCCGCCCGTGTGCGCAGGCAGAAGTCGCAGTCTTCGAACCCGTTGCGAAACGCCTCGTCGAGGCCGCCGAGCTTGAGATACCACTCCTTCGGGATCAGGCAGCAGGCGAACGACACCATGTCGAGATCCCGCTGATAGTTCACGGAGGGCAGCGCGGGATCGGCATGGGGGTGGAGGTGGAGCGGGCGGTCGTCATGGGTGACCGCCATCCCGCAGTGGTGCAAGAGGCCCGTGCCGGGAAACAGATGCTTGTTGCCGACGACCCCGACATCCGGTTCGCGGTCGAGCACGTCGAGCAGTCCCTCCAGCCAGCCGGCCGTCACCAGCGTATCGTTGTTGAGCAGGCAGAGTGCTCGGCCCTTGGCGACACGGACGGCCTGATTGTTATTGCAGCTGAACGACCGCCGCTGCTCGTTGCGGATCACGTGCACGGGGTACGACGCCAGACCGTGCGGCGTGTCGTCGGTGCTGGCGTCATCGACGACGATGACCTCGAACGCCCCGCGGGTGTGCGCGAAGACGGAATCGAGGCAGGCGCGGGTCAGGTCCCAGCGGTCGTGCACCGGGATGATGATCGACGTGTCCATGGCGGGGGCCGGCGAGGGGTCAGGGATGTCCACTCAAGGAAATACCACATCCCGCGGCCCGAACCCCAGCCCAATCCGGCCGTCAGCCTGCAGGTTAAACAACCTGCACCTCCCGTAGCCCGGTCACGCCGTGACCGGAATGGAAATCACTCCTCGAACGACCGCTTGCCCCGCAGGAGATGGTGGTAGTGCTGGGCGAACCGGTGGGCCTCGTCGCGAACGTATTCCAGGAGCCGCAGCGAGTAGGAGTCGCGTGAGAGCCGCAGCGGCTCGCTGCGGCCCGGCACAAACACCTCCTCCTCCCGCTTCGCCAGCGAGATCACGCACGGGGGCTCAATGCCCAGGCTGTCGAGCGCGTCGAGGGCCGACGAGAGTTGCCCCTTGCCGCCGTCGATGAGCAGGATGTCTGGGAACGACGCCCCTTCGCGGGCCAGCCGCGCGAACCGTCGCGACACCACCTCGTGGATGCTCTTGAAGTCGTCGATGCCGTCCACCGTCTTGATCCGATATCGCTTGTAGCCTGGCTTGAAGGGGAGGCCGTCGATGAACTGCACGAGGCTGGCCACTGTCTCGTTGCCGGCGAGGTGGGCGATATCGACCCCCTCGATCACCCGCGGCGGTCCCTTCAGACCGAGCACCTTCTCCAGGCCGGCGAGCCCCTTCTTCGGATCGACGAGAAACACCTCGGGCTGCACGTTCTCCTCGAGGTCGCCCCGCTGATCGAGCGTCTCCAGGAGGCGGATCTCGTCGCGGAGCCGGGCTGCTCGCTCGAACTCCAGCCGGCCCGACGCCTCGAGCATCTCCTTGTGCATTTCGGCGAGCAGCCGCTTCTTGCCGCCGTCGAGAAAGGTCTTCAGCCGCTCGATGTCGCGGCGGTAGTCCTCCTTCGAGATCCGCAGGTTGCAGGGGGCCGTGCACTGGTCGATCGAGGCGAGCAGGCAGGGTCGGAACCACCGCCACTGCTCGTCGTCGGCGTCGATGTCGAGCGTGCAGGTGCGGAACTTGAAGATTCGCTGGAGCACCACGATCGCCCCGCGGAGGCTGCCGGCGCTCGTGAATGGGCCGTACAGCTTCACGCCCTTCCGCTTCGGCGTCCGCGTGAACTCGACCCGGGGATAGTCCTCGTGGGTCGTGATCTGGAGATACGGAAACGTCTTGTCGTCCTTGAGGTCGCTGTTGAACCGTGGCTGCACGTCCTTGACGAGCCGGCTCTCGAGCAGCAGCGCATCGACCTCGCTCTCCGCCTCCAGGTAGTCGATGTCGCGGATCTCCCGCACGAGATCGGCCGTGCGTCGATCCTCCGCGGCCGCCTTGAGGAAGTAGCTGCCGGCCCGCGACCGCAGGTTCTTCGCCTTGCCGACGTAGATCACGCGGCCGGCGGCGTCCTTCATCAGGTAGACGCCGGGTGTCTGCGGAAACGACCGCACCTTCTCGGCGGCGAGCGACAGGTCGCGGACTGCCGCCGCGGCATCCGTGTCGGCCGGCGTCGTTTCGGCGAGGGCATCGCGGTCCGTGTCGTCCATGCCGAGATTGTAGGGGTCAGGCCCCGACCACCGCGCGGAGATCGCGGTCCATGGCGTCGAGCCGCGCCTGGAGCGTCTGCTTCACGGCCGGCAGCTCCGCGGCGGAGCACGGCGGCGCGACGGTGAACAGATAGAACTTGATCTTGGGCTCCGTGCCCGAGGGGCGGGCGGCCACGGCGTTCGAAAGCGGCGGGAATCGGCCGTCGGCCAGCAGGCTGCCGGCGCCAGGGAGCCCGGCGAGATCGAAGATCACGAGGTCGCTCTTCACGCCGGCATACGTGGCGGGAGCACCGCCCGGCGTCCAGGTCGTGAGGCTGGCCTGGTCGCGGGTGCGAACGACATCGAGGCCCGCGATCGAGGCGGGCGGCTTCGCCCGGAGCGTGGCCATGATCTCCTGCATGCGATCCATGCCGGTGGCGCCGGGCAGCATGATGTTGATCTGCCGCTCCTGGTGGCAGCCATGGGTGGCATACAGCTCGTCAAGCGCCTCGTGGGGCGTGCGGCCGGCCGCCTTGAGCCGGGCCGTCTGCTCGCCCATGAGGAGCGCGGCCACGCTCGCATCCTTGTCGCGCACGTGCGTGCCGGCGAGATAGCCGTGCGACTCCTCGCAGCCGAACACGAACCGCTCGGGGCCGAGCCGGTCGAGGGCGGAGCAGATCCACTTGAAGCCCACGAGTTCTGCGTCGTCCACGACGAGGCCGTGCGCCTCGCCGATCCGCCGCACGAGGCCACTGGTGACGAGCGTGGTGATGACGACGTCGTCGGGCCGAGACTCGCCGCGGGCCTTGCGACCAGCGATCGCCTGTTCGCAGAGCAGGCCGCAGAGCTGGTTGCCGGTGAACGTCTGCCATGCGCTGCCGGCAGCCCGTGTGAGCGGCGCGGCGGCGCCGAGCCGGTCGCAGTCGGGATCGCTCGCCAGCACGAGATCGTCGCCACGGGCCCGCGCCTCCTCGATCGCCCCCGACAGCACGGCGGGATTCTCGGGATTGGCCACGTGCCCCGGCACGTTCGGAAAGTCGCCGTCGGGCTGTTCGTGCGGCGCGTAGAGTCGCACGGCGGCGAAGCCCGCCTGGGCAAGCACCGGCACGACGGCCGACGCGCCCACGCCGTGCAGCGGCGAGTAGAGGATCGACACGTCGCGGGGCCCAGGGGCCGACTGCTGCACGACGGCAGCCACGAAGGCCGGGTCGATCTCCTCCTCGACGAACCGCACGCGGCCGGAGGCGACGCCGGCGTCGAACGACTCGCGGTGGACCGTCTCCACCCGCATCACGCGGTCGATGATCCCCTTGTCGTGCGGCGGCAACACCTGCACGCCCCCGGCCCAGTAGACCTTCACCGCATTGTCACTCGGCGGGTTGTGGCTGGCCGTCACCATGATCCCGCAGGTGCTCTGTGTGTGTCGCACGGCGAACGACAGCTCGGGCGTGCTGCGGAAGCCGCGGAGAAAGAAGACGCGGAAGCCGGCGGCAAGCAGCACCTCCGTGCACAGCTTCGCGAAATGCTCCGATCGATGTCGCGTGTCGTAGGCGATCGCGCAGGTCGGCGTCTCGCCGGCGGGGAGCACGCTCCGCACATAGTCGGCCAGGCCCTGGGCGCTCTCGCCGATCGTGCGGTCGTTGATGGCATTGGAGCCCACCGGATACATCATCCCGCGGCGGCCGCCGGTGCCGAACGGAATCACCGTCCAGAACACGTCGTCGAGTTCCTTCCACTGCCCCGCGTCGATCCGTGCAGCCAGGTCTCCTGCAAACTCGGCATAGCGGGCCTCGGTCAGCCAGGCCCGCATCGTGGCCACGGAGTGGTCGGTGATCGTGCCGGCGGCATGGGCGGCCGCGAGGGCCTCGAGGCGGCGCGACTGGTCGGCGGCAGACGGCATCATGGATGGCTCCGAGGGCGAAGGGGGCAGCCGGATCGATGGCAGCGTTTTATACTGCGGCCGCATGAACGTCACCGCTGCCACGCCATCCGCCGCCGAGCCGCTGATCGTGAGCGTGTCGGGCCTGCGCGGAATCGTGGGGGAGACGCTCACCGCCGACGTGGCGGCCCGGTATGCCCGGGCGTTCGCCGGCACGTTGCCTTCCGGGCCCATCGTGATCGGCCGCGACGGCCGGGCGAGCGGCCCGATGCTGGCGGCGGCGATCGCCGACACGCTCACGAGGATCGGCCGCAACGTGATCGACCTCGGCCCGGCGGCCACGCCCACCGTCGGCGTCGCCGTGCGGGCGCTCTCCGCCGCCGGCGGCATCCAGATTTCAGCGAGCCACAATCCCGCCCGCTACAACGGGATGAAACTCTTCTCGGCTGCAGGTCGCGTGATCCCGGCGGGGGCCGGCCGCGACGTGCTCGGAAGGTTCGAGACGCCGACCTCCGCGACGGCGACTGCAGCGGCTCCATCGTGTGGCAGCGTGAGAGCCCACGACGCCACGGGCGAGCACCTGCGGCTCGTCGCGTCACTCGTCGACGTGCATGCGATCCGGCGACATCGGCCGCGGGTCTGGCTCGATGCCGGGCACGGCGCCGGCAGCCGCGTCGCCCGGCCGCTCCTCGAGCATCTCGGCTGTGACGTCGTGATCGAGGGGGGCACACCCGACGGCCGGTTCGAGCACGAGCCGGAGCCCACCGCCGAGAACCT